>LIZR01000168.1 GCA_001302825.1 Planctomycetes bacterium DG_23
ATCTGGCGAAGTTGCTCAAGTTCCGAAGGCATATCCCCTTTGGCTACGGATGAGGCTTCGGTAGCCGCATCCCAGAGGCCATTTGCCGGGCCTTTATAGACGCCGAGGCCGGTGAGGTCCTCTTGATATTTTTTTACCGCATTGAGGGTCTTTTCGCCGTATAGACCATCAACTTCCGTGCCAACTATCTTCTGAATTTCCTTTATTTTTTCAGTGGAATAACCAAATCTCACATTCACCAAAGCAGTTATTCAGAGGTTTTGCCACAGGCGGAGGGGAGTAGCTAAGGTGAGAATGGCCACTCTTTATAAAGGGAGGTTTTTATTCTCTTAATCGTCCATATCACATATTTACGCTCATCTGGCTTGATATAATGTTCATCCTTTAAGATATCCTCTAAGACGGGAAGCGCCCTTTCATCTCCTATCTCACTTAATACTAAAGCAATATATGAGGCTGAGCTTTTATTTCTTCTTTCTTCTAACATTTTGACCAGGGCCGGCGCGGCTTCCTTAACCTTCTTCCTGCCCAGTGTATCTAAGGCAAACCAGGCACTTTCCTCATCCTCGCGGCTCACGGCCTTGAGTAATGTCTCAGCAGACGTTTCAACTACTTCATACGACTTGAATCTGAACCGGGGAACATAGGTGGGAAGAAAGCGTCTGTAGAAATATCTCCGGCCAAGATGTTTCTTTATGGCCTTGGCCTTTTTCCTGTTTTCCTCCGTATCAAAGTCAAATGGGTTTTCACAAAGCAGAACCAATGCCCCTCCGTCCGGAAGCCATTCCAACTTGTAGCAGGGCATAGTCTCTACCTTCTTTTTCCCGAACATCTCCACATATTCCGGGCCGTAGAAGTTCGCCCAGTAAGGACCTTGCAAGCATCGTTCCAGACTCTCATACTCTATTAAATCCCGGGACTGGATATAGCCAAATGCTGAATTTGTTATTTCGTAAATTCGCTTAGCAATTGCTAAATAGCACTGTAGATGGTTAGACAGACGCAACCACGGCTCTTCTATAACATATTCGAGTGTAGAAAAATTACCCCACTTGATTTCCGGGTCGCTAATTCTAAAATGCACTTCCATATAAGTCCCCGGTCTATTTCCATCGCCGGTGAATATGCCAATCCTCTCTTTTTTAAGATAAGCAGGAGGCCACTTTTTTGAAAACCAAATTTTGAAGGCCTCAGGAGCTTTCAACATTTTTTCTCGTTGTTTGGGCCTGAGGGGAATAAATTCATAGCCCTGTTCCAGAATTGCTCTAAATATTTCCTCGCCTATCTCTGTATCGTGAATATAATAGAAGGTGCCAAAATGGCATTCAATATAAGTCTTTTTTTTCATCGCTTCCCCTATCTTGTGTAATCGTAGATGATAATATTCACTTTGTGCCTTTCCGCCACCTTGCGTGCTGTCTCCAAAAAAGTCCCCTTCCTACCTACTTGTCGGGTACCTTTTAAGAGGTGCCATTCTATTTTGTAACCGTACTTTGCCGCAAGATCAGCGTCTTTTTGCAACTGAAGCAAGACGGTCTCTTGGGCGCCTATGGGCCTATTTTTCACTTCGGCGATGATGTCCTTGAATATCATCCGGGGCCTTGCTAAGTCCGGCACCCTTCCGCCTAATTCGGTCTTCATCAGGCCAGTAGGTTTTCCCTTTCCTTTGTAAAAGGCCTCCAGAAATTCCTGCCCTAACTTGCCTAATGTATTGGGGTCCCTGGTCTTGGTCTTAGTAGCGGCATTAAAGGCCCTGCGCAAAGTCCTGCTTTTGAGCATTCGCTTACCGCTTCTGACTATAACTTGCCCTGCGCGGCCAGCAAGCCCCTCTTGGCGACCCTTTTGACTGCCCCTGGGGGTATCTTTCTCCTTATCCCCGCTCTTAGGGCCCGAACCTTCTGCAGTTTAGATATTTTATCAATTCCCTTGGCCGAGACAACTGCAAATAAAATCTCGCCAAAGATTTCTCCGGACATCTCCATAAATTTGTCCGGGTCGTTGTGCGCCGCATCCACATATTCCTCAAATCTATCCTTCAAGACCTCTGCCACTTCATCCAGATTAAATATTATATATACGGTCCCTTTTGCCGTTCTTACCGGATGGATAAAGATGTCCAGGGTCCCTTTGGCTGCCCGTCCTAATCCCCGGGCCGTGCCTACGCCGAAATGAAAGAAGGCCCGGGCAATATTTGTCGCCCCTTCCTTGAGGCCTTCAAGAAATCCTATGAAGGCAGCATCGGCTATCGATTCATCTTCATATTCTCTCCTGAAGAGCCCCCTATATTCTTCAGCAAATTGCTGAGTAAATTGGGCCATAACCTCTTCGTCCCAGATGCCATTCGCCTTATCCTTCGGCAGGTTCAGGGCCTCTTGCAAATCCTTAACCGCCCTTCTTGTTTTCCTGCCATAAAGGCCATCTGGTTTTGTGCCTACTATCTTCTGTATTCCTATTATCTGATAGCGTAGGTAGCCAAACCTTATATTCACCAAAGCGGCTATCTGGAAGTTTTCGTGGATATGGATGGGGCCGGCGGCGAGTTGCGCCCGGCAGGCTCCGGCTTCCTCACTCGGGGAATATACCAGCACATCATCCTTAAATCTTTCCTTTAGTTCCGCGATAATCTCAGGCGTTTTACGGTTGATGATGGCCTGCGCCTCTTTTAGGGTTAAATCCGGTTTTTTCTTCCAGGCGTCCGCTATCTCCTTTTCCAGTTCCTCCAGGAAACCGGCTATAATGGATGGGGCCTCATCGCGCCACCAGTCCGCCGCCACCTTTCTATGATGTTCGCCGTGGGCTATAGCCGATTTCTTAAAAGGCCACCGCCAGAAACGCTCGTCCACCTGGACGAAACTTCCTATCTCCAGAAACTCTAAGGCCACCCCCTTGATTCTGGCGACCTTTTTCTCCTCCACATAGCCGATGCTCACCACCAGCGCGATGCGCATCCTGAGGCTCTCCAACTCCACGCCGCCTTGGGCCATATGTCCGCGGGTCTGGACGCTCCCCTCCGGCCCAATCCCGGTGAAGAAAAGTTCCTTTTCGCATTTTTGCGCCTCTTGCTTCAGGATACGAATGCGCTTTTTTATCCGGCTCGTTCTATCCTGTTTGGTCAGAACCTCGCTCATAAAAACCTCAAGTTCAAAAAAGGGCAGACAGCCAACCGCAGACGGCAGATGGCGAACGGCCGACAGCCCACGGCCGACTTTATGTCGCATCCTGGTCCGTGGTGAAATTGAAGATGAGCGCATCGGTGAAGTTGGCCAGGCTCCCCTCCTCTACCGGCGCCCATTCTATGGAATCCAGCCGACAATCCGCATAAGTCCTCTGCACCTCGCCGCCTTCCACCCAGGTCACATCGGCCTTCTGGCCTCGCATAGAAACGGCGAGAGTGTGCACATAATTTTCCAGGGCCAGCTGGTCGTCTTTTTTCACCCAGACCCGGGCCACCACGCGCCACAGCCAGTTGGGGCTGGAGTCATCCACGAAGGCCTTGGTGGACCAGAGAAGCGCCGCATCCTCGCGATGAAGCCGCTGGGGGAGGCTGTAAAGGGTGATGGCCTCATCGCCGAGTTGCAGCGTGCCGAATTTTATAATGGCCATAAGCATACCTCCACAGATGTTAGTCACTCGTCATTCGTCATCCGTCATCCGTCACTCGTCATTCGTCATTCGTTACTCAAATAACAGAGTAAAAAGGCTATGTAATGGTAACTTGAATCTGGTCGCCGGCAGGAGGAAGTTCGGCCTCGAAGTTCAAAGTCTGGCGGATGATATCGCCGGGCCCGCCGGCTTCGGGCGTCGAGGTCAGGACAATCTGCGGAAGATAGATGACTATCTGGGGCACGGGCGACCCCCCCGCAGGGTGGGTGAAAATGGCCTTGAAACTGCCCTGGGAAGCCTGGCGAATATGCTCATTATAGGTTGAGCGGTCGTAAAGCACGGTCGCGGTTCCGGTAACCACCTCCAGGCCGGCCAGAAGATAAGCGATGGAGAGGTCGCTTCCGTGCGGCCCGCGGGTGAGGTTATTGGCCACCTCAATGCTGAATGCCTCCACGCCTTCGCTTCCCTCTCCATCTATCTCAAAAGTGGCGTGCTGAAATACAAAAGGCACGCCTGCCGGGATGCTGGGGGCGGAAAAGTCCGTGATCTCTTCTTCGGCCTTGCCGATGAGGTCAAAGGCAAGTTGCAGGCCGGGGCTTGCCGCGGCCGAAGAGATGGTGAGCGTATCCACCTTGCATCCCAGATGGCGCTTGGCCTCCACGCCCGGAGAGGAGAATTCAAAGGCGTAACTGGGAAGTTCGCCATTTTCATCGCGGCCCAGTGCAAAATCAAAAAGATACTGGGCCAACTCGGGCCACACCCCCACTAAAAGAGAGCCCTCTAAGTTCCTGCCCACAGCAGCGGAATATTTCCTCTGATAACTTCCTATCTTCACCGCGGGAAAATGATACCCGCCCCTCAGACCCAGGGTATAGCCATCTTCGCTTATAGGAAGCCCGATATAAGATGGTGAACCCGGAAGGCTCCCCCAGGTCTCTTCCTCCACGAATCTCAGTTTCTGCATCGCACCCAGGACACCTGCCATCCTTGCCTCCTTATTTTCTTCTCCAGACTTCCAAGAATCTCCTGCGCGGCTTGGACGCTTCCCATTCTCCACTCACCAGAAGTGCTCTTGCTTTACCCTCATCTTTAACTTCAATCTCATCTCCGGGATAGACCGTCCTTTTCAATTGCACAACATAAGCCGGCCCATAGCAGCCGATAAACTTAATTCTCATATTTCACACCCGGGGGTTCTGGCGCAAGGTAACCACAAGGTCGAAACTGACCTCATAAAAGCGGGCGCGTCCTTCTTCAAAATGGGGCAGAAAGGAAAGTGAGGACACGCCGAATCGCTCCACGAAACTCAAGCCCAGGCTGGGATAGGTACTGAAAAGAGCCTTGTAGATGAGCCAGAAGAATTCCTCGGGCATCTCGGCCCTGGAGTCATAGATGTAGCCGGTAAAATGCAAGGTAAGTCCGAGCTCCTGAAAGATATTGGACTGCCACT
>LIZR01000028.1 GCA_001302825.1 Planctomycetes bacterium DG_23
ATGGACGAACTGCTTGGCCGCAAGGCCTGGTTTGACAAGCACATTTGTGAGAAGTTCAAGCCAGACCCCAAATGGGCCGGCCGGTGGCACGACCGTCGGATACTCGATGTTCGAGCCAACGCGGCCCAATACAACATAGAACCTGACGAGCACCTTCCACGCATGTTGCCGGAGTATCAGCGCTCCAGAACCTTCCGCGATGACTTCAAAGATGTCTCTCGCCGCTGGGGTGTACCCTCCGAAGTGAAGCTTTCATTCATGCGGGAGTTCTGTCGAGAGATCAGGGTTAGGCCACTTGCCCTGCTTCGTTGGGAGCGCGAGGGTCTGCCCGTACTGCGTTACTTCCCCTGGTTCGCGTACCATGCACAAAGGGTCCTACCATGGGTGGAGGAACGCGGTGTCCGAGCAGACGAACGAATGAACGACCAGCAGACACGCGAGCCCCTGTTGCTTACACTTCGCACTCTGGCAAGCGGTGAAGCTTCCGTTGCTGAGTGCAGACGTGTCGTGAGTGGATTGGTAACGTCCACGGTCTGCGCCGCAGGCAACGAAGTTGATGCAGGCAGGATATCCAGCTCAGGGCTGGACCCCTGCTGGGCTGAAGCCTGGGTCGCTCGCAGGCCAGAGGAGAGAAAGGCGAATACTCGTAAATACGGCCTCGCCGAGGCAGCCGAGAACGGATTCGGGATTCCGGATGAGGTCCACGCCAGGCGCGTGTTCGAGATACGCGATCTTTGCCGTCGGCTCAGGGTCTCCCCCCTGGATGTCATAAGGAGGACGAAGGCAGGCATGCCCTGCCTGCGATGTAGCCCCTGGGCGAGGTGGGACATCGAGCATGTCGCGAAGTGGCTATCGGAGAGCGGCTCGCCCGCTGTACAAGAGCAGTCGCCACAGGAGTTGGACGAACTCGACAAGTTCTTGCTGCCTTTGGTCGCCAGTGGAGAAGCTACACCAGAGGCGGCCCGCGAGGTTTTCGCCGGCTGGATGGGGCTGATGTGACCGGGCCGATGTAAGCGGGCCGATGTATGCAGCAGGGGAGAGCCTATGTCGGCCGCCCTATGCTCCAGGCTCGAAGAAGCAGTTGAGGACGCTTGGTGAAGGCGGTATATTATTCTCAAAGGCGATGAGGTGGAGGAGTAAGCGTCAAGGTCGGCGATAGAGAGCCGGGGACGGTGGAAGCCCGGCGCTGGGCGGAGGGTTCCAACCGGTGGGGGAGGACTTCAGCGGGTCATCAATACAAATCCTGGCTGGCCGGGAGCATACAGCCGGAGTTGGCGTATCATAAACCGGCGGCTTTGCGCAAAATTTGGGCGAGGTCGTTTTTTTCCCAGGTGAATTCGGGCTCGGTTCTGCCGAAATGGCCGAAGCAGGCCGTCTTCTTATATATGGGCCGGCGCAGTTGGAGATGCTCTATCATACCCTGTGGCGTAAACAAGAAATGTTCCCTAATCAGGGATAAGATTTTATCCTCGGGGATTTTGGCCGTATCCCTGGTATCTACGGATAGAGATAGCGGGTCGGCCACGCCGATGGCATAGGATAACTGGAATACGCAGATTTCCGCCAGGCCTGCCGCCACCACATTTTTGGCCACATAGCGGGCCATATAACTCGCCGAGCGGTCCACCTTGGTGGGGTCTTTGCCGCTGAAACAGCCTCCGCCGTGATTTATCCTGCCGCCGTAGGTGTCCACGATTATCTTGCGTCCGGTGAGGCCGCAGTCGGCCTGAGGGCCGCCGCGCTCAAAGCGGCCGGTCTCGTTCACATAATAAATGGTGTCCTTATCCCGAAGATGCTCCGGGACTATGGGCTTGATGACTTTCTCTATTATCTCTTCCCGCAGTGTGGAAAGAGTTACATCACTTTTATGGTGGGCGGCAATTACGATGGTGTGCACCCGCAAGGGCCGGCCATCTTCATATTCCACGGTGACCTGAGATTTGCCATCAGGCCAGAGAAAATCCAGTTCCCGGGAAATTCTCACTTCGGCCAAACGGCGCACTAATTTATGGGCGAGCATAATGGGCAGGGGCATAAGTTCTTGGGTCTCAGAGCAGGCGTAGCCGAACATCACCCCCTGGTCTCCGGCGCCGCCCTTATTCACCCCCTGGGAGATGTCCGGAGATTGTTCGTCTATGGCGGTTAAAACCGCGCAGGTTTCATAGTCAAAGCCCAGTCTGGGATCGGTATAGCCGATTTCTTTTATGGTGTCCCGGACGATATGGGGGATTTCTACATAACAGGTGGTTGAGATTTCGCCGGCGACTAAGGCCATACCCGTGGTCACCAGGGTCTCGCAGGCCACCCTTCCGGTGGGGTCGCAGGCGAGGATGGCGTCGAGCACGCCATCGGATATCTGGTCGGCGACTTTATCTGGATGGCCCATACAAACGGACTCAGAGGTGTAGAAATAACGCTTGCTTCTCATAGTCCCTTCCTTCCCTTAGGTGAACAAACAAAAAAACCCTGCCGCCCAGGGCACATCGGCCGCCAGCAACAGGGTTACAATTCAATCCGGCCTGCGCCGGATTGTAACGCCTATTAGCCATTTCAGGCAGCAATCGGCAAATCGCCTCTCAAATTGTCAAACCCATTTTATCCCCTGAGAAAATCCTGTCAAGGGAAAAATGCGAATTTTCTCTGATAAATATCCTGGTGGCCGGGGATGCGCTGTGGCAGAAAAAGTCCCCCGAAGTAGGGAGGTGTCCAGCGGCAGACGACCCGTATGGGCCGTAGGCTGGCTCGTCCCCGAGCCAGCCTTTTAGGGAGTCGGGGTCAGGGACGACCCCGACTACGAGATGAAAACTCGTCATAAGGCCGAAATCCATTACGGACGGGAGGCTTTCACTCTCCTTCGACCGGCTCAGGGGCAGGTTTTGGCTGTGGTTCTTTTTCGGGTTGGAAAGGTGCGAGTAATTCTTTAAGCTCCAGAGGCTCCTTGCTCACGACCTGGGACTTGTCGGTAATTTCAGCGATGACCATCTTGTCTTCGCTTTCAAAATAACCGACCTTGTCGTTTGAGAGCCAGAAGGGATAGGCGTCCATTTCGGCTTCCGCAATCATCGTCTTTGTGGAAGAGGTAAGGTCATAACACCAAAGTCTTACCTTTCCACCGCGGCCCGGTTCTGAACCCGGCTCGTGAGTGCCGAAAAGAAAGCGACGGCGGTCGGGCGAAAGGCGCAGGCACGAGGACAAAGCGCGCCAGGAGACGCCCTTTGTCTCGTAGATGGGCGCCGCGGTCTTTGTGGCCAGGTCAAAAACATAGACGGCCTCTTCCATATTGTTCTTCTCTCGCTCGGAACAAGGTAGTGATATCTTAGGGGAGACGAAAAGAATCCGGTCGTTTGAGAGCCAGGTCACATCCGCATATGAGTCGAGGAGGAGACCGGCGACTGCTTCGGCGCCGTCCTTTTCACTAATGGAGAGGGAGCCCAGGGCATACCCTTTTGGTAGGCCGGGCGCCTCCAGTTCGGAACGATAAAACGCAAGGCGCTCACCGTCCTGCGACCAACTGCAATAGATACCTACATTTTTCTGAATCAACCGGTCGCTCTTGGTTTCCAGATTAATGATGTGCAGTTCTGTCTGTTGGCCTTCGCCCTGTTTTTTCATACGCCAAAGGACATAGGCAATCTCTTTGCCATCGGGCCTCCAGGAAGGTAGGATGAAGACCCTTTCATCTTCCGGAGTCTGCCAGGAGCGAAGGACCTTGCGCTCCTCCGCAGTGAGGTCGTAGACGACCAGGTCCACTTGCTCTGGCGGCTGGCCAGAGGCTGGGTTCCAACCCGCCATAAAGACACAATACCGCCCGTCAGGGGAGAACCTGGCGCACCAGCCGTTCTCTGCCAGACGCTTGACCTCTTTTCCATCCGGCGTGAGCCAGAAGACACCTTTCCTGGGGTCGGAAAAGAGAAGGGCCTTTCCATCCGGGCTCACATCCACCCACTGTACAGGGTAGCAGCCGACCAGCAGTGCGACGACAAGAATAGCCAGTATTTTGCGTTTCATATTTTTCTCCTTTAGGGTTAAGGGTTATGGTGCATTTGTTTGCGTGCAAGCGCAATCATCTGCACATAGCGACCCGGCAGTTTCCAGAAGCCTTCCTCGGGGAAAGTCATCGTCTGGGCAGGTGAAGTTACACTCGGCTCAGGCAGCATCCTCACTACGCGGACCTGTGGCGGTTTGACCTCAGTAGGTTTCTCTATGAACAGGTTGTGCATAAACGAATAAGCGATAACTACCAAGATGAGGCCGAGCGCGGCCTGCCATATAGGAATGCGGAAGCATATTGCACTTCGCAGCGTCCCTGCCCAGCGAAATTTCGGTTTCTCCCGGGCAAAGAGGGTAGCCGGCATCCTGGAGGGTTTCTTAAGCGGCATTTGCCGCAGCAGCCTTTCAATTTCTTC
The DNA here is from genome assembly GCA_001302825.1 of Planctomycetes bacterium DG_23. Classification (GTDB taxonomy): domain Bacteria; phylum Planctomycetota; class DG-23; order DG-23; family DG-23; genus DG-23. The sequence continues at coordinate 4,407 of LIZR01000028.1, forward strand.
TTCATTCATTGTGCTTTTTCTCCTTTCAACTTTTTTTGCAGTTTTGTTAATGAGCGGTGGTATCTGCTGACCATAGTGCCGATAGGAGCGTCCAGGATTTTCGCGATGGCATCAAAAGTCAGACCGTTGTATATGTGAAGCACGATAATCTCCCGCTCCTCGATGCGCAATGTTTGCAGGGCAGTTTCCACCTGGTGCGCTCGCTCCTGGGAAAGGATGCTTTGCTCGGCAAGCGTCGTATCTATGGCGTAAATGGAGGCGGGCGCTGAAGGATGCGTGTAAGTTTTCCTGCGGCTCTTTCGCCTGAGTAAGTCAATTGCCCGGTTGCGAACGCTTCTGTAAACAAACGACCGGAGATCCTTGGGATTGACCGGCGTCTCACAGAATCTTCTGAAAACATCCTGCACTACATCCTCTGCCAGGCTCTCATCCCCGAGCAGGCTCAGGGCATAGGTGAAGAGCCTACATCGCTCGGCGCGATAGAGAGATTCCAATCGCTGGAGAAATCTCATTCAGCCATCCCTGACCGGCTCTTTTTCTTTACCATAAAGACGCTTAAGCCGTAGTGATTTATGCAACGTTTCGTCAAAAAATTTAACCCCAAAAGACTTTTTGGATTTCCTCTTATTGGGCCGCCAAAGTGGGAGTGTCAGAAGATGCTTTTACCAGCAGGGGTGTGAGGAGATCTAAGGTGTAGTCGGTGGCGCCTTGCATCTTGAGGACTAACTTGCGGCCGGCCTGGCCCATCTGCTCCCCTTTTTCCGGTTTGCGGAGAAGTTCTTTCAGGGAATTTTCCAGTTGGGCGGCATCTTCAGCCTGGATGGCCGCGTGGGCCTCGAGGAGGCTCCCGGCCACATCCCGGAAATTGAATACAAAGGGGCCGAAAAGGACAGGTTTGGCCAGCGCGGCGGGCTCCAGCATATTATGTCCGCCGCTGGGGACAAGACTACCTCCCACAAAAACCAAATCGGCCAGACCATAAATATCAATCAATTCACCGATGGTGTCCACCAGGATGACCTGTTCGGGGCTGAGGGCGCCGGGGGCCTCTCGCTCCTCAAGTTGCGTTTTGCGCAGGCACTGGAAACCCTCTTGGCCGATGAGACGGGCCACCTCCTCAAAGCGTTCCGGGTGTCGGGGCACGATGAGAAGACGCAGTTTCGGGAATTCCTCAGCCAGCCGAGCATACACATTGAGAATTTCCTTTTCCTCGCTTTCGTGAGTGCTGCCGGCCACAAGAACCATATGCTCATTTGATAGTTTCAACATTTTCATCATCTTCTGACGCAGGGCCTCGTCTATTTCGGTCACCACGGTGTCGTATTTCATAGTGCCGGTGGCCACCACTTTATCTCTTGGCAGCCCTAAATCAATGAACCTTTGGGCATATGTTTCATCCTGCACGGCAAATATGTCAATGCAACTGAAGGCCGGCTTCAAAAAGGGCCAGAGGCGGCGATAACTGCGGCAAGACTTTTCGGAGATGCGACCATTGACTACGGCGATGGAGGCGCCGCGGGCCTTGGCGGTGCGGACAAAATTGGGCCAGAGGTCCAGTTCCACCAGGATTACCAGGCGGGGATTGAGGCGCGCTAATGCCCGCCTTACCGCCCAGGAGAGGTCGAGAGGATAGTAAATTATGCGATGATGGGGATAATTGCGCCCGGCTACCTCCTGGCCGGTATCCGTAGTGGTGGAGATGACGATTTCCCAGGAGGGAAAGCGCTTCTGGAGGCGCTCGACCAACCCCCGGGCCGAAAGCACCTCACCCACGGAGACGCCGTGAACCCAAATGCAGGGAGCAGCACTGCGGCGGGGCTGGAGAAAGCCCAGTTTTTCACCTATGCCGGAGCGATATTTTCCCGAGGTGACCATACGGTAAATGATGTAAGGCGCGCCCAGGGTCAGGAAAAGATAGTAAAAAATGTCGAAGAAAATTCCCATCTATTTGCCTCGTAACCACTTCCCTCAGTCTAAGACATTACGAAAAGCACATTAAGATAGGTCTTAAAGAAAATCACCTGCACGCCTTGCAGGGCCAAACAAAAAAGCAGCAGAATATCGCCTTTTCGGCCAAATTCCCTCAAGGCTCCTGCCGCGGGGATAGTAGCGAAGGGCATCAGGAAAATCCAGAGCCTCCCCACCTCACTCAGCGTCTTACCGGAAAAATAGAGCAGAAGAATAGTGACGACAAAAGAGAGTAAGAAAGCCCTGTCCGGTCGCCAGGCCGAAGGCCTTATTGACTTTTTTGCCTGGAAGACGAGGCGGTGCAAGAAGAGCGCGCTTATGGGAATTCCCAGAAAGGCGGCAAATTCAAAAGGACTATAGAGCGTCCATTTCCACCAGGTGCGCGGGATTCCTGAGGTAAGGGGACTCTGCCGCAAATAGCAAATCTTCCAGACCTTAAAGGCACTGAAGCCGGTGGCAAATCTCAGGATAATTATGAAAAGAAAAAAGCCCGCCAGGATGCCGATGGCCGGCTTTACCCAGCAGCGAAAAAGCCTCCAGCCGGCCGCCTTTCCTTCTCCAAAAGCACTCAAAAGTTGAAAAAGAAAGTAGAACACTATTAAGGCCGATACCACAAAAAAGGACAGTCTGAGCATCGCCCCCAAAAAGCATACCACCCCCGCGGAAAATCCCCAGGGGAGACTTTTTCTCCTTAGAGCCTCCAGGGTGAGCAGAAAAATAGTTATGGCTATGGCCGGAAATAAGATATCCGAACGCGGAAAGAAGAGAAACTGGGAGGGTATGAGGAGAGTAAAAGAGGCGGCGAAAGCAGCGGTTTTTTTATCGGCAATGCGTCTCACCAGAAGATAAAGCAAAATAGGTGTGGAGGCCAGAGCGAGCGCGGCCAGGCAAATAGCGGTCCATATGGCGGCGCGCTGAGGCGTGCCTATCTGCGCTTGGCCCGAGGCCCTTTCTATTTCCTGAAAAATACGGTCGAATCTTTCTCCTACGAGACTGACCACGCCCCTGGCCAAGGTGGGCGATTTCTCATAGAGGTTGATTAACGACCAGTAATAGACAGCCAGCCCGGGCGGGTGGGCGCCGAGGTGGCCTTCGGGAAGGCGGGCAATATAGACATCGTAGTCGGCCAGAAACTGACCCAAATCCTCAACCTCGGTGTCGGCTTGAGTGAAATAGCCGCTTATGAAGGGGAAGTAGATGACCGCGGGAAGTTTCTGCAGTCCGTCAGTAACCAACGAAGTGAGGCAAAACTGGAAAGCGAGAGAGAGGATGAAAAGGACGGCCAAGAAAAGGGCCTCTTCTTTTTTGGACCTCTTTTCGTAACCGCGCATAAAAATGATGAGCAAGAATAAGAGTAAGGCCACGAGGGCTAAAGGGATGGCGGCTTCACGCAAGGAAAGCGGCTCTTCTATATAGCGCCACTGCCACTCTCCTTTTATGCCCAGAGGCAGTATATTGGTGCGAATGCCGACCAGGAGGATGGCACTCAAAACGAGGACGGTGGCGGCGAGGATGAGGAGGTGCTTTGTGGAGAGTCTTCTTTTCTCTGGGGATTTCTTTTGCATAGCGATACGAGGCCGCTTACCGGCTACCCAAAATAGATAAATCCTGCCCTACAAGAAGGACTTTGAGGAATAATTTCATAAAGATGACCTGGACGAACTGAAGCGTCAGAAGCAAAGATAATACCCCACGCCTTGCAGCCACCAGGTTCACCGCAGAAACGGTAATTATTATAGCGAAGGGCATCAGGAAAATCCAGAGCCTTCCCACCTCGCTCAAGGATTTGCCGGAAAAGTTGAGGAGAAGAAGGGTGAGGATGAAGGAAAAGAGGAGAGTCCCGTCCGCTGGCCAGGGCTTTCTTTTTATCAAGCAATTCCCCGGGAAGACGAAGCAGTGCAGAAAGAGCGCGCTTAGGGGAATCCCCAGAAAGACGGCAAACTCAAATGGATTATAGAGCACCCATTTCCAGTAGGTCCAGTGCTTGATGGTGTAGGTTGCCGCATGTTGATGATAGACCGCTATCCAGGTGGTCAGGGAATTGAGTTGGAGAAAAACAAATAGCAGCGCCAAAGGAAGAATGAAGCCCGATAGGCCGAAGCCCCAGCAAAGAACCGCTTTACCGCGCGGCATCCTCGCCCATCCCCCTCGCCATCTGCCAAAAAGCCAGTAAAGGAGAAGCAGGAAAGGCACTACCAATATCGCAAAAGTAAGGAGCATACTCACCGAGAATACGAGGCCGGCCACAAACGCCCTCCAATTTGAGCGAAAATCAGCCGCGCTGATTACAAGATAAAAAAGACCCACCGAAAATAGAGGAAGCATCGTGTCAAACTTGGGACTGAAAAGGCTGACACCCGGAAGTAAGATCATAAAGGCCGCGGCCACCAAAGCGCATTTTTCTCCGCAGAACCGTTTTGCCAGTAGATAAGTGGGTAAGAGGGCTAAAGCCGCAAGGAGTCTCATCAAAAATATGCCGGCCAGCACCGCGGCCCTGTCCGAGGGCGCTATCTGGAATAGGTCAAAGGCATAAGCGAAACTGCCTGACAATTTCTTCCCCAGAGCCTGGCCGGGTGAGGTTTGAAAAAATCTCCGCAGCGTCCACCAGTATAGTATCATCCCCGGGGGATGGGTGCTTATGTGTTCGCCGCCTTTGAACTCTCGCCGTATATAGGTGGGATAGTCGGCCAGAAATTGCCTTAAATTTTCTATCCTTTGAGACTGGCCGAAATAATCGCTGGCCCCCGGAGAGATTACTACCCAGATGGCTTCGTTGGTGCCAATATTTCCCAACGCACCGATGGCGAATTGGAAAAATAGGGCCAGGATGACCAAAGCGGCAAGCACCCCCCATCTGAATGGGCGAGAGTATTCTTTTGCCTCTTTCAAAAAGAGCCGCAAGAGGGCTAAAAGACATAAAAGAATAGCAGTGGGAAACAAAAGCGGGAATAGGTCCTGTCCGGGTGAGAGATATTCCCAGGCCCACTCGCCTTCTATCCCCAGAGGATAAAACTTCAGTATAAGGCTTAGAACGAGAAGGATGGTGGCCGAAGCGCTAAGAACGAGGAAGGTTTTGCCCAATGGGGCATCTTTTTTTGGGGCTTCGCCGTCTCTTTTTCTGTTTTCCTCAGGCACCTATTCCGGCGTGGTCCTTATCCCAACAGCAGTGTTTATATTTTTTGCCGCTTCCGCAAGGGCAGGGGGCATTTCTTCCCACCTTGGGTTTTTTTCTGACAAAGGGCTGGGGTCTTTCCTCTGCCGCAGCCTCGGACGCCGCCAGAGCCGCCTGCTGCTGACGGCTTATACCTGCGAACTCCCTATGAATTAGACGCTCCACCCGCCAGAGTCCGGCCAGGCTCTCTTCGGCTCGCTCCTCGGCGCTAACCTTGAATATGAGGTCGGTCACCTCTTCTTGAACAGAATCCAGCGTCTCCCCGAAGCTACGAGAGCCCTCCTGCTTATAGGCGATAATGGGCTCCACCTGGGCATAGGAACGCAGATAAATCCCGCTTCTGAGTTGGTCCATTCTATAGAGATGGTCTTTCCACTTGGAGTCTATGCTTCTTAAGAGCAGGAACTTCTCCAGGTGGCGCATAGCCTCTTCGCCCAAATCTTTCTCTTTTTGCGTGTAACGGGCAAGGACCTTATCATAAAGGAATTCTTCTATCTCTTCGCGGGATTTGCCTGCTAAATCGGCTTCTATGATTTCCAGGCCAAACTTCTTCCGGGCCCAGGCGATGAGTCCGGCAAAATCCCATTCCTCACGCTGCCCGGCTATAAAGGTTTCCACCCCGTCCACGATGCGTTCATCTATCATATCCAGTATCATATCCTTCAAATCCTCGCCCAAAAGCACCTTTTGCCTCTGGCTATAAATGATTTTTCTTTGCTGGTCCATAACCTCATCAAATTCCAGGAGGTCCTTGCGTATTTCGAAGTTACGCTCCTCAACTTTTTTCTGTGCTCTACTTATGGCCTTGGTGACCATAGAATGCTCGATGGCTTCACCCTCAGGTATAGTGTGTCTTTGCATAAAAGTGCCAATCCATTCTGGTATGAAGAGGCGCATAATCTCGTCTTCAAAGGAAAGGAAAAAGCGCGAACTTCCCGGGTCGCCCTGGCGGCCGGAACGGCCGGCAAGTTGATTATCAATTCTGCGGGCCTCGTGGCGTTCGGTACCCACGATGTGCAGCCCCCCTTCTTTTGCCACGCCCGGACCCAGGACTATATCCGTGCCCCGGCCGGCCATATTGGTGGCTATGGTCACCCGACCCGGCTCGCCGGCCTTGGCCACGATTTGTGCCTCCCGCTGGTGATGCTTGGCGTTAAGGACTTCGTGTTCAATTCCTTCCTGTTTGAGCATCTTGCTCAGTCTTTCGGATTTTTCAATGGAGCGAGTTCCGACCAGGATGGGCCGGCCGCTCTTGTGCACCTCTAAAATCTCATCTATGATGGCAGCGAATTTTTCCTCTTCCGTGCGGTAAACGGCATCCGCATATGGGTATCTTATGAGCGGTTTATTTGTGGGAACTTGCAGGACTTCCAGGTCGTAGATTTTATAGAGTTCCGTTTCCTCGGTCTTGGCGGTTCCGGTCATCCCGGCGATTTTTTCGTAGAGGCGGAAGAAGTTCTGGAAGGTGATGGTGGCCAGAGTCTGATTTTCCTCCTTGATTTTAAGGTGTTCCTTGGCCTCGATGGCCTGATGCAGACCATCGCTCCACACCCGGCCGGGCATAAGACGGCCGGTAAACTCATCCACAATCACCACCTGACCGCCTTTGACCACATAATCCTGGTCTCGCTTGAAAAGATGATGCGCCCTGAGTGCCTGCTCCAGAAAATGCGGCCAGTCTACATTCTCACCGCTGTAAAAATCCTCCACATTCAAAGAGTTCTGCGCCCGGAGAGTCCCTTTCTCCGTGAGTGAAACTGAACTGCGCTTCTGGTCATACTTGAAGTCGTGCTTTGATTCCAGTTCCTCTTTGGCGTGCCTTTCAGGAATGCCGCTCGCTGCCATCTCCTGGACCTTTGCATCATAGGTCTGCTGGTCTATGCCCTTAAATGGGCGCACACACTGGTCGGCCCGATAATAATTCTGGGTAGATTCAAAGGCCGGACCCGAAATGATGAGCGGGGTTCTGGCCTCATCTATGAGGATGGAATCCACCTCATCCAGGATGGCATAGTGCAACCGTCGCTGCACCTGACTTGCCGCATCTATCTCCATATTGTCTCTTAAGTAATCGAAGCCGAATTCGTTATTCTGGCCGTAGGTTATATCGCACCTATAAGCCGCCTGTTTCTCCTCTTTGGGCATATGGCTTTGGATCACGCCCACCCCCAGGCCGAGGAATTCATAAATTGGCCCCATCCAGTCACGGTCGCGCCGGGCGAGATAATCATTCACGGTAACTATATGTACGCCCTGGCCCAAAAGGGCGTTGAGATAGGCCGGCATCACCGCCACCAAGGTCTTGCCCTCGCCCGTGGCCATCTCTGCAATCATCCCCCGATGTAAGGCTATGGCCCCCCCCAGTTGCACATCAAAGGGCACCATATTCCATTCCGTCTCCACCCCGGCCACTTCCCAGGTTTTGCCTATGTGGCGGCGGCAGGCCTCTTTCACCACCGCAAAGGCTTCGGGAATGAGCGGGTCGAGTACTTTCTCTTCAATCTCTCTAATCTTTCTTCTAAGACGCAACTTCTCTTTGGCCGAGATGGCTTCACTCATCTGGTCTCTTAAGGCCGCAAGAATATCCTCAAACTCCCGCGAGTTTTCTTTTATGCGCTTACGGAACTCATCCGTCTTGGCGCGCAGTTCCTCATCGGAAAGTGTGCGGAAGGTTCTCCCCTGCCGCTTTATCTCCTCCACTACAGCGGCGAGTTCCTTCAAATAGCGCTCGTTTTGTGAGCCGAAAATCCGCGTGATCCCTCGCCCTATTCCGGAAACTGCCCTGTCCAGCATAATCTTCCTCAATTATCGGGAATACGCCTGCAAACTACCATTTCCTTAATTTATTCTATCTTGAAATTAGATGATTGTCAAGCGAAATGGCCAAACGGCTTGCGCAAAAGAAGGTAGATGCTTCGACCTGAGGCGGCCTCCTGCGGCCCGGTCAAATGCGGCCGGTCTAAAGAATGAATTTCTCAACCACCTCGGCCACCCCATCTTCATCATTGGAACCCACTACAAATGAAGCCGCTTTCTTAGCCTGCGGCAGGGCATTGGCCACGGCTATCCCCAGACCCGCCCGCTTAATCATCTCTATATCGTTTACATCATCGCCCACGGCTACTATTTGCTCCGGGGTGAAGCCGAATCTGGCCGAAAGATGCTTTGCCGCCTGCCATTTGGTGGCCCCGCGGCGGTATATCTCCAGTATCTTTCCCACCTCCCCGGCTAAAGAAGATTCCGGCGTCTCAATCAGGTGATAACCCAGTTCCTCAATCAAATTGGTATCCACATTTTGCGAAAGTTTCTCACGCATAGAGGAGGCCAATCTCGTAAGTTTCTCTTCCTGACCAAAGACCCCCATCTCCACGGCCTCTTCGGGCAGGTGCTCCTCAATCGGAGAAAGAGAAACATAAAAACCCTCATTCTTCTTCACATAGGCTTCGAAAAAGGGGTGACCCTGGGCACTCTCTACCAGAAAATCCGGGCCTTCGGGAAAGTTATCCAGATAAATTATGGGCTGAAGACCACCTTCTTTAACCAGCGCCACCACCTTACTCACGGTTTCTTGGGAAAGAGGCCTCTTGTAAATGGTGCGGTGGTCTTTGGGGTCTTTAATAAGGCCGCCGGTATGGAGGATGATTGGTTCGTATATTCCCAGTTCTTGAAGGATGGGAAGCGCCCGGCGATAGCGCCTTCCCGTGGCCAGGATTACCTTTACCCCACGCCTTGCGCAAGCCTCAAGCGCCCCTTTCGTCTTATCCGGGAGGTGCGAACGGGAGTCAAGTAGCGTCCCATCCACATCCACCACTAACATTTTGAATCTGGGCTTTTTACCGGCTGAGGTCATCGGCGGCCTCACTTATGCACTCCACTACCTTAGGGAGGCTTTCGGCCTCCACCGCACAAAAGGCTATGCGGATGCCATTTACACCCGGGCCTTCCCAGGGGATAACGGCGACCTTATATTTGGTGATGAGATGCTCGGCAAAATCACTGGCCCGGATGCCCTGCAGGTTGAGGAAGGCGAAAAATCCTGAGTTAAAGGGCAGGGGGCGCAGAGTTGAGCTTTTGAGATGCTGGAGGTGTTCTTTAAGAGTGAGGTATCTTCCTTTCAATACCTCAATCACCGCCTGACGCTCCTTCAGGAAATCTTCCCTTGCCTCAAGCACACGCGCTGCCAGGGCTTGAGGGGCGCGGGGGGTGCTGGAAAATGTCGACCGGGCCAGGGCCGCTACCTTGGCCTCCAGTTCGCTGTTGACCGCGGGCGCAATTTCCTCTGCCAGCCCTTGAGGAAGGCCGAAAGTAACTGCGCCCACCCGTCCCCCGTAAAACAGCAGTTCCTTGGACGCCCCATCAAGTTTGGCCACCAGAAGCCGCGGGTGGGTCCCGGTGAGCAAGCCGAAAAGTGAACTTCTAAGGCAAGCTTCCTCATATACATAACCTTCATAGGCATCGTCCAGAAGCACCACCACCCATTTGCCGCTTTTCTCCGCCACCTCCGCCAGCGCTTTCTTAATTTGCTGAGCCTCGCTTTCCAGAGGTGAAAACCCGGCGGGATTATTGGGCAGATTAAGAAGCAGCAGCACCTTTTCTCCTTGCCCGGAGATTGAAAGAAGGGCCTCCTTCATCCCTTGAGTATTGAACTTCCCGCGCTCAAAAAGGGCAAATGGGACTATTTGGGTGCCGAGATGGCGACAGAAGATATTATCTGCATTTTCCCAGCGCAGGTCCGTGGTAACGAATTTTTCGCCCTCGTCGAGAAAAAGCCGCGCGGCCACGAAAAGGGCAGCGGATATTCCCGGCACCACCACGGGCTGGCTCATAAGCGAGGCGAGTTTGTCCGCGTCTGCGGAAAGTTTATAAAGCGTCCACTCCCGCCAGGCAGCGCGAAATTGAGGAAGGCCAGCCAGCGGCGCATAGGCAACGATGTCATCCGGCTCAAGTTCCCGGAAATAATTTCTTAGCCGGGGCAGGTAAAAGGTTACCGCTTCATCCCGACCGTGAGCGATAATCTCCTTTTCCGGCCCCCGGGCGGTGCCCAGCGTGGCGTTTATCTCTGCCTCCTCCCGTCCCCGCGCGCTCCAGGATAGTATCCCCGGCGGAAGATAACATCTTTTCCCTACCGCTGATAACGCCTCCCACAGCCCGCTTTTCTCAAGTGCCTTAAATTCCATCTTTATCTCCTTTTCCTAATATTCGTTAAAGACTTTTAGCAGACAAAAGCCCTCTCCAGCAAGGAAAATTTGCACTCGTTATCCTCTTTGGCTATAATCTTTTCTCAAATCTCACAGGTCGTAGGACCTCTGTCGTGCGTCCTTTTATAAAGGAGGAAAGTTTATGGCTAAGGCCGCAAAGAGGATTTATTCCACCATTGAATATATGAACCTTCGTTCTAAAGCGACCAAACCGCGGATGGTCTTTGAGGGAAATAGCCCTGAAGGATTTCGCAGTTGGCAGCGCCGTTTCCGAAAAAAACTCTTGGAACTTCTGGGCGAATTTCCTGCCAAATCACCTCTTCGCCCGGAGACGCTCCAGAGGGAGGAACTGCAAGACTGCTTCCGGGAAAAGGTGGTCTATCAGGCCGAACCCACCGCTTCCATCCCCGCATATGTGCTCATACCCAAAGATTTGAAGCCGGGCGAAAAACGCCCCGGACTTCTCGCCCTGCACGGCCACGGTCGTGGAAAAGAGGATGTTGTCGGCAT
>LIZR01000029.1 GCA_001302825.1 Planctomycetes bacterium DG_23
AACCAAGATTGAAAGCCTTTATTTTCTTCTGCAGCCCATTATCCTTTTTAATGCGATAATCTCGGTGGCAATAACTTATCTTGTTCATATCAAAGGCCTTGAGGCCGTCCCTTTTCCTATTTACATTTTCGCCTTAGGCTGTCTGGTCTTTGCTATAACTCGCTATCTACGAGGTCGGGAAATGAGCGGAAAGGAAATTAGAAAAAGGCGCAGCCGAAGAATGTAATCCCTTAGCCAATAGAGAGAGGAAAAAGGCGCAGTGGTCTCGTAGGGATGGACGCAAAATGAAACCCGTTCAGGACTCCGAAGGAGCCCTTTCCCTCGACCCTGAAGGGCCTCGGGACGAGAACCCTGAAGGGCAAGGCTCTGAGGAGGAAGATGTAATTATCTGCCGATGTGAAGAGGTAACAAAAGGGGAAATTGTAGCAGCCATACGCCGCGGAGCGCGCACCCTGGGCGGCATTCGCAGACGCACCCGGGCCGGGATGGGTCTTTGTCAGGGCTCCACCTGTATGCCTCTTGTAGCACAGATTCTGGCAGAAGAGACCGGAATCCCGCTGGAGAAGATAGAAATTCCCTCCGCCCGCCCCCCAGCAAGGCCGGTCAAAATGGAAGACATGGCCAGATGAAGGAAAAGGTACATATTGCAGTCATAGGCGGCGGCCTCATCGGTTCTGCTATTTGCTATTTCCTAAGTCAGTACGACCGGGACAGGGGCTTCGGGGGCCTGTGACGGGCTTACTTTCACCCAGACCAAACTTCCCGGTCCGCATCTTGAACTGGCTCTTAGAAGTCTCAATCTCTATAAAGAATTGGAGGCAGAATTTGGAGAAGAGATTGAACTTGAGCGCTCTGGCGGCTTGGTGGTGGCTGAGACGGAGGACGAATGGGGTGCCTTGAAAGATGCCGCTAAAGACCTGCGGTCTTTTGGTGCAAATGTGGAACTGCTGAGCGGCAAGGAACTCGCAAGTGTAGAGCCGGCCTTAACTCCGAATTTAATTGGCGCTTTATTTTCACCCCACGATGGCCAGGTAAATCCGCTGGCGCTCAATTTTGCCCTGGCCCAGGCGGCAAAGGAAAACGGGGTGGAAGTGCGGCTTTTCTGGAAAGTTTGCACCCTGGAGAGAAATAAGCGAAAGGGGTGTTACTGCCTTAAAGGGGAAAAGGGAGAGATTGAAGCGGAAATGGTTGTGGTGGCCGCGGGCGTGGATACGCCCCTTCTTCTTAAACCTTTTGGTCTGGATATTCCCATCATCCCCCGGCGGGGGCAGATACTGGTGACGGAAACTGCTCCAAGGATTTTGTCCCGACCGCTCATCTCGGCAAGTTATCTCGGAGCAAAATTCGCTGCGCCGGAAGACGAGGGAAAAATGGATTTTGGATTAAGTATAGAGCAAACTAAAGCGGGAAATTTCCTCATCGGCTCCACCCGCGAATTTGTTGGCCTGGATAAGAGACCGAGTTGGCAGGCGATGAAACTTCTGGCCTGCCGGGCTGAGAAGGTGCTCCCTTATCTCAGGGAACTTTCCGTAATCCGTGCTTTCGCAGGCCTGCGCCCCTATACGCCGGACGGGCTTCCGGTTTTGGGCGAAGTTCCGGGGGCTTCCGGGCTTTATGTTGCTTCTGGACACGAAGGCGATGGGGTAATGCTTGCTCCCATTACGGGTAAGTTAATGGCTGAACTTGTGCTTCAGGGAAAGGCAAGTTTTGACCTTACTCCTTTTCGAGTGAATAGATTTCAGGGGAAATAATATCATCATTAGTCATTGGTCATTCGAATGACGAGTGACGGACGACGAGTGTCGGGTGACGGCGTTTTTGGGCCTAACAGGGCGAGCCTCAAGTAAATGTAGGTTTTGTGAGACATGAGTCGTGCGTCGTGGGACACAAGCGGTGGCAGAGACTTGTCTGTTTTTGAGTGTCGCACGACCCAGGTCGCAGGTCGCACAAGAAGGGAATATGCTTGATTTCGGCGGCGGGGAAAATTACAATCTGATGATAGGTGAAAGATGAGGAACTCCATTTCCACGCATATGCTTTTGATTTTTCTGATATTTTTATTTTTTCTGCCCATCGCGCGCCCGTACGGGCACATCCTTACTTCCGCGCCAGTACGCGTCGCCCTTTCCCTCGACCCTGAGGGGTCTCGGGACGAGAACCCTGAAGGGCAAGGCAGCGAGGCGCCGACCAGGCGACCGGCCGCACGCCCCCGTACGGGGCGGCCTGAATCGGTTAGTGGCGAGGTGGACCAAGAGAGATTAAGAGAAGCCACTGCGAGTTTATTACAACTGCTTCTGGTAACTGCACTGCTGCTTTTATTTGTGTTCGTTTTTGTGGTTCTCTTAATCCTCTCCCGCCGGCGGAGAATGGCCGGGAGGAAAAGACCAGAGCCGACTGTGCTTGAGGACCTCTGGACCATAACCGAAGAGGAAAAGGATTAATCTTCTCTTCCGAAGCCACTCAGATAACGAGGTGGAAGAGAAAGGAAAAATGTCCGACCAGGAAGAAACCGAAGGTGTCCGAAGGATAGAACCCGGGGAAATTATATTGCCGGCCGATTTAGAGGCTTACCTCCAGGAAACAGCCGAGGCAGCCCCTGCTGAAAGGGTCGCCTTCAGGCCTTCAGTCTATGAAGGCTTGCTCTTTGCTGGTGCGGTTTTGGTAGGGCTATCTCTGGTAACGCCCTGGGCGGAGGTTCAAGGGAAGGCTTTCATTGGCTGGGCGATGCCCCAGAATTTGTCGCCGCTAAGTGTCCCTCACATAGCAGGAGAAGAAAAATGGCTAAGGCCGGTGTGGTTTTTCCTCATCTACGCTTTGCTTGCTCTTTGTCTTTACCCCAGGACGAAAAGTAGGCTCTGGGGATTGGCATCTTCGTCAATTCTCGCTGCCGGCGCCATCTACTTAGTGCTTTTCTTCCTCTGGCACTGGCGTTTCACCCTCTCGCAATATCTTTTCGGCTCCTGGGCTATGGTGGTCGGGCTATCTTTTTTTGGTCTGGCAGGTATAGAACGCTTCCGCCAAATAGAGGGTTCCTCGTTTGCCCGCAAGACACTTTTCCTCAGCGGGGTGCTTATTTTGTCGGGTTTCCTTCTGCCCTGGATGCTCAAATCCTCAGGGCTCAATCTACTTTTGAAAATAGATAAGGCCTCCTGGTGGGCGGGAGGATGGAGCACCATCTGGGCCTATGGGATAGGGGTTTTTCCTTTGTGGGGGCTTCTGGGAATTATCAAAGGGGCCCAGGCCAAAGGGAGTCTCGGGCCCTGGAGCGTGTTTTTCCTCCTGATCGGAGTCATTTCCTTGGTCTATTTTCTAATTTTCTGGAGGCCTTTTGTGAGTCAGCAGTTTATGATGGGCTTGTGGGGTACAGTGTTCGGCCTGGCGCTTATGACTTTCGGCGGCCTGGAAGATTATGCCAAGAAAAAAGGGTTCTTAGGCGGTTTCTTAATCACTTTAGGCTCCATAATCTTGAGCGGATATCTTTGGGTTCTGTGGACTGGAGAAGACCTCATCGGCATATTCAAAGCACTCAAGGGATTGTGGAGCGGATGACTGAATTGAAGATGGAAGAAGGCCTTTGAAAGCATTTGGTCTTTCCAAAAAAGAGCGGCTCACCAAGCAGAAGGATTATAGGATAGTCTATGCGGCAAAAAGGACCTATAGCGACGGGCGGCTGCGGATTTATGTGCGCCGTAATGGACTGGACTACAGCCGCATCGGTTATTCCATTGGTAAGAGAATGGGAGGGGCGGTAAAGCGAAACCGTCTTAAGCGGCTTGTGCGGGAAGCGTATAGAAAAAACAAGTCGCAACTTCCCAAGGGGTTTGATTTCGTGGTTATACCCAGGTCGGATGGCGAATATAGTTTAGACGAAATTTCGGCTTCCCTTAAGAAGTTATTGGAGGAGGCCAAAGGCTCCCAGTAACTCCCAGAGCCTGAAGAGAATTCCTTATGACCAGATTGCTCATCTTCATTTTGCGCATCTATCAGGCCACTTTAAGTCCTATTTTCGGCTATCAGTGCCGCTATGTGCCCACTTGCTCCAATTATTTCATAGAGGCCCTGGAGAAAAAAGGCCTGGTCAAGGGGATGCTTTTGGGACTATGGCGCCTCTTGAGATGTAATCCCTTTTCAAAAGGCGGTTATGACCCGGTGAGATAAAAGCAGGTAAGGAAAGAGTAAATTCAAACCCTTCATTCACTCGCCAGGCGCACACGAATCCTTTTCGTGGCTATGAAATCCTTCCCGTCAAGGTCGGTGAATGTGGCCTTGAGGATAAGTTCGGAGGCAGTTGGTGGGGAGCCCTTCCAGGGCAATTTGAACTGGTAGCCGGTGGGAAAATTTCTCCAGTTTTTGATAGCCTCTTCAGCGGTAAAATCCCAGCCCATCACCACCACTTCCTCCTGAGTCAAATCAAAAAGTTCGAACCTTACTTTGCCGGCCCGTTTGATAGTGTCGTCCTCCCGGTCTTGGGGATGAAGAAAAACGATTAAACCATCATCGCCTTCTTTTTCATCCCAATCGGCCCCGCCGGTCAGAAACCCCAGGGATATTTTTTCCACCGGAAATCTGAGGTGGCCATCTTCTGGGGAAGCCTTTTCGGAAACCAAGGCCTTGAGTCGCTGGTTTTCCGCCTTGAGCCGGGCTAATTCCTCCTCCAGTTTATCTTTTGCCTTTCTTTCTTTTTCAAGTTCTGCCTGAAGTTGCTCCAAGAGAACCCTTAATTCTGCCGTCTCTTCGGACTCCGCTTCCCTGGTCGGTTCGACTTTGATCTCCGCCGGGATGGGTCTTTTCATAGACTCTTCACTTCGGCAGCCACAAACGCTTCCCAGCAAGCCTGCAAGCACAGTGAAAACTGCTAAGTTACAGCGGGTTTTCATTATTATTCCCTTTAACAAGAATCTTTCAACAGGTAAGATGCAAAAGAGCGATAACCCGGCGCGTAGGAGAAAGTTGATTAAAAATCTCGCAGGCCTTTTTTGTGGGACGAACCAGAAGTTCAACGCCCTCTTTTTCCAGCCGCTCTTTCGTCTCCGGTAGGATCTTCATTAGGCCGTGGCTCCCCTCGCCCACCACCAGGACCTCCGGGCCTTGTTCAAGCACCTCTTTTATATCAGCCAGAGAGACTTTGTGGCCTTGCTCGCGCCACCAACTGTCATCTACCCGGTCGGGATAAATGATCAAATCCCTGGTATATTTCTTCCCGTCAATTACAATCTTGCCAAAGGAATAGGAATCTATCATTGGTTTTGTTCGAGAAATCTACCTGGCTTCAAGACATTTTCATAAAGGTCTTTACACCGGGGGCAGAAGCGCTCGGCCTTCTTATCTGTATCCGCCAGGGAGTTGGAAAAGTGCATCACGCACTCGCTTTTGGAACAATGGGAAAGGCCGAAGGTATGGCCCAATTCGTGCACCGCCTCCTTTACCATACGCAGGGCAAAAAGGTTCTCGTCCGCAGGCTGGCCATAGAATTCGGGCCGGAGTCGTTTAAGAGAAATTATCCCCTCCCGCCCGCCAAGTGCAGCCTCGCCAAAGATGAAGTTAAGAGACGGGGCATAAAGGTCCACATCGGCCACGCCCAGCACCCGCAGTGCCCCCGGCTCTTCAATCTTGCTTATCCTTTGCAAAAGAACTGAACTGCGGTATTGCCCGCGAGCATCATTATAGGCAATTTTCACATCCTGGAAGCCTTCGCTCGCCCTCGCCGGAAGCCCCAGGATCTTTTGCAGGCCCTGGGCCAAGTTTTTCAGATAAGTTTCGTCAACTTCTCCACAATTTACCAGAAGCAAAAACATAGTTTTTATTTCCCGGAATCACCAAAGTTTTTGCTTTTGGGTGTAAATCTTACAGCAAGAAGGGCGCCTCTACGAGGTGCTTACCAGCCCTTGCTCCCTTTCTTTTAGCCACCGCATAAATCCTTTATTTATCTTATACCACTCCTTCATCAGTAAATTTAATATGAATAGGTGCCTCCTCTTGGATTGGGAATAGAATTTCCGCCAGGCCCAGAAGGATTTTTCCTGAAGCTCCAGGGCGCTCATCAGCCGGGGCTCGAATACCACATGCGTTCCGTCATACTTGGACCAATCCTTGTTGAATATCCTGCCCTGACTATCCAACTTTTCATAAAGCGGAGTGCCGGGGATGGGAAAGAGGATGGCGAACTGGACACTATCAATCCTCATAGCCTGGCAACGGCGCACCGTGTGGGCGATGGAGTCTAAATCATCTTCATCCGCGCCCAACATAAAAAGCCCGTGAACCAGAATGCCCCTTTTCTTCAGACTGCGAATACATCTCTCTATATCCTCAACCTTCTGGCGCTTGTTCAAAACCTTCAGTGTCCGGGGATTGAAGGATTCGAAGCCAATAAACACATAACGACAGAGCGTTTTGGTCATTAAGTCCAGAAGTTCCTCATCCCGGCTCACATCCGGCCGGCACTCGGCCACCCATCGGAAGCGAAGCCCCCGCCTTAAAACCTCCTCCAAAATGCTTTTGGTGCGACTCTTATTGGCCGCAAAATTATCATCGCAGAAAAAAATCTTCTTGAAGCCCTGAGAAAGCCTCAGCTCTATCTCATCCACCACATTTTCGGGACTGCGAAAATAATATTTGCTCCCAAAAATCGCACTCACCGAACAAAAGTTACATTTGAAGGGACAGCCGCGAGATGTGGATATGGGGAAATAACGCATGTGCCTTCGCTTATCCATCACTTCTATATCTACAAAGGGAAGCGCATCCAGGTCTTTTACCTGAGGGCCAGCCAGGATGCCCTCTTCATCTCCCTCCACTGCACGGCAAATAACCTCCTCCCCGGGCCCGGTGACTACCAGATTGGCGAATTGTGCAGCTTCATCCGGGACCAGGGAAGCGTGGGGCCCGCCGATGACTATTCTTATGTCGGGTCTGAGACGGCGCGCGGCCCGGGCCAATAGATAACCTCGGTTGGCCGTGGCAGTCATTATGGATATGGCCAGCACATCCGCTTCATATAGTGCCGGAGAAACATTTCCTCCTTCATCATCGCAAAGGGGTCTATGCGCGTCGGAGATAACTTTGACCTGGTGGCCCTGCTTCTTGAGTATGCTGGCCAAAATTAGCGGCCCGACCAGAGGGATATTGATAAGCCTATAGGCATTGAATTCCGTCTTGGGCTCGACGAACAGGACTTTTTTCACCTGTCTTCCTTTCCAAAAATAGAACACTACCCGTGAGAATTAGAGGCACCGCTCAAACCGGGCCTCAGCCTCTTGCAGCCTCCTTGTGGCCTCATCGCTTGAAGGTAAGTCGGTATAAAGACCTTTCCCGTCGGTCAAATATTCTTCCTGCCAGACCTTATCCGCAATCTCGGCATATCTTCTGGCATAATCATCCAGAGCCTCTTTAAGTTCAGTAATCACTGTTTCACCGCCGGGATGAGTGGGGTGTGCGCCGCACCTGGCCACCACCTCTCGCAGGATATGAGGATTATCAATAATCATACAGGGCCTAAGATAGTTTTTGCTATAAGGCTGACAGCGGCGAATCTCTCTAAACAAATCTGAGTGCAGGATGTCCTGCAGACTTTTTTCCTTGATATTATCTACCGCGAAATGGACGAATACGCAGGGCTCCACATCACCTTTGGCGTTTATATGCAAATATCTGCGACCTCCGGCGATGCATCCACCTACAAGTGGGCCATCATTCCAGAAATCAGCCAGGAGTATGGGCCGGGTCTTACGCATCTCTCGCAAACGCTCCAGGCGATATATGCGCTGCTCAGGTGTGGGCATAAGGGAAAGATCTGGCTTGCGCCCGATAGGTATATAATTGAAATACCAACCCAATAGACACCCTTTCTCCACATAGAAGTCCACAAACTCTTCGCTCACCAAAAATTCATTATTTTCTCTGATGACCGTGGCCGAAAAGCCAAAGGGCACACCCCGTTCTTTAAGCCGGTCCATCGCTCCGGTAATTTTTTCAAAAGTGCCCAGGCCCCTTCTTCGGTCCGTCTCTTTTTTGAATCCCTCCACGCTTATGGCCGGAAACACATTACCTAACTCCACCAACTTATCGGCCATTTTTTCATCAATGAGCGTGCCGTTAGTATAAACCTGAAAGTACATATCATTATGCTTGGCGAAGAGTTCCAGAAGGTCCGGGCGGACGAAGGGTTCGCCTCCAGAGATGGTCATAAAGAACATCCCCAGTTCCTTGGACTGCCTCATAATATCATCTACAATTTCCGTCTCCAAGTCATCCTTTTGGGTATAACTCCCGGCGTAGCAGCCGTAACAATTTAGATTACAACGCATAGTGGGGCTGAGCACCAGAAAATAAGGAGGTTGGAAGCCTTCCTCCTCTTTAAAGCGCATCCTGCGGGCGTGGCCCAAAACGATGGAATTGCCCAGAAAGTTATAAATAACTTTATTACGACAGTTAACCGAACGCCCCGAGAGGACTTTTTTAGCGACATAGAACATACGGGAAAGGAAATACCTTCCGTCCGGATAAGGCACTGTAGACACAAAGCGATAAACAAAGCCCAGAAGTAATTTATCCGGCACATAGGGTAGCGTTCTGGACAAAGCCATAACCGCCGGCCGCACCAAGGCCAGCCTCAAGCCATCGCCATTTCTATTCACCGCCCCCTCCTTGAAAAGATGCCTCAAGAATTGCGCTCTCTCTTAATCTCACAAATCTTTATGCTAAAAGATGCGCCAGCAAAAAGCAAGCTTTTTTACTCCCCTACCCCAGCCAAGGCGGCTCTCCCTGAATCTCGTCTATAAGGGCCAGGGCCTTAGTTAATGGCTTTTCTTCGCCTTGCAGCAGGAGCCACACAGCCCCTTCTGCTCCGCCCACGCCGCCGGAAGCAATGTGTGTGGCTTTAATGCCGCACAAAATCTCCAGGGCTTCAATCTCGGTTATTATCTCTCCCCCGATAGGCATCATCCGCGGCCCCTGAGCGTCAGCAGAATGGAGCAGACGGCTATTCTCCAGGATATTCCCGGCTATCTCTTTCTCCAGGCCCACTGGAAGCACCAGAGTTATGCGCTTTCCCACTATATGCCCTATGGCCGAGCCGATAGTTCCCCCCTTGCGGTCTCCTATTAATATCCCGGCGATCCTTTTCTCATAATTCAGAGCATTACAGCCCTTTATGAAGACATCCCCCGGGCCCATCTCGGCCACGGCAGTGAATCTATCTAACCCTTTATCTATCTTACCCTTGCGCAAAACCAAATCGGACAACTTCTCCGCGGGCAGCCGTTTTCGCGCATCACCCTTTTTGGGAAGCACTGCTCCGCTGGTATAGCGCCTCTTATCAATTTTCTTGTCCAGTAGTTCTTCGTAAACATAACCGTTGGTGGTGCCAGTAGCCACGACCACTATGCCATCTTTCTTTGCCTTGACCACTGGTTTGAACCTCGCCACCCCTTTAGCGATTAGTCTTTTTGACTCTGCTACGGTCAAAAGCACATCCTTTTTCATCACGCTTCTCCCCTCAGCCAGCAAAGCTCGCTATCTCATTGTTAGAAGCAAAACCCACCTATGATATTATAGCCTGAACAGATACCAAGGACAAGCATTCAAAAGATGCTCCTAAGGTAAAAGCATATTGCAAGAAAGACACATCTTCAAGCGAAAAAACACCCTTTTCACTTCCCTGGGCTTGGCGGCCATAACCTTTTTCGGGTCGTCGGGAAATATGGGAAATTCAACTTGCTCGCATTCTGGGGGTTAAGGCATCACGCAGTCCGTCACCGAATAGATTAAAAGACAAAACGGTAAGGGCGATAGCGGTTGCCGGAGCGAGACTCACCCAGGGCGCGGTGACCAGCCAGTCTTTACCGAACCTTACCATCGCCCCCCAGGAGGGGCTATCCCGGCCGGCACCCAATCCCAGAAAATTGAGACTGGCCTCGGCAAGTATCATCCCGCCCAGACGCATAGTGAATATGACCAATAGCGTGGAAAGGGAATTAGGGACAATATGGCGAAAGATGATGCGCAGATGACCTGAGCCCGAGGCGAGCGCGCTTTCCGCAAATTCCCGCTCCTTCAGTCCCAGCGCCAGGCCCCGCATTATTCGGGCAATCCCGGCCCAACTCACAAGGCCGAGCGCCAGAAATACTGCCAGAAGTCCTCTTTCCATCACCGCGGCAATAAGAATTATAAGCAACAGGCTGGGAAAGGCCATTACCAGGTCAATTATGCGGCAAAGGAGACCATCAACCCAGCCGCCAAAATAGCCCGCCACGACCCCGACCATGAGCCCCACAAATAAAGCAATGGCTGTGGCCCCCAGGCCAATCCCCAGCGAGATTCTCGCACCATAAAGGATTTTGGACAGGATATCCACACCGTGTTCGTCTGTGCCCAAAAGATGCTCCTTGCCGGGCGCAAGGGGCAAGGGCACCAACCTCTTTTCATAGGGGTCATACGGGGCGAGCGAGGGGCCGAGAACGGCCAAAAGTACCACCAGTATTATCACCCCAAGACTGATTACGGCCAACTTATCAGATTTCAACCTTCGCCAGAACTTCATCTATCTCACCCTTATCTTAGCCGCGTTTCTATCCTTATCCTGGGGTCGAGCACGCCATAGAAAAGGTCCACAATGAGGTTGGCGGCAATAAAGATTATCCCCCAGAGAAGGGCCACAGCCATTATGGCCTCATACCAGCGATTGAGGATGGCATCTATGGCGAATTTGCCGATGCCCTTGAAACTGAAAACTACCTCAGTAATGACCGTGCCGCCGAGGAGATTTCCCAGGTCCATACCGATAATGGTAACCACGGGCACCAGGATGTTGCGCAGGGCATGTTTCAGGATTACGCGAGATTCACTCAAGCCCTTGGCCCGGGCGGTAAGGATATAATCTTCGCAGAGGACATCAAGCATATTGGCGCGGGTGACGCGGGCGATAAATGCCGCCGGCCGAAGCCCCAGGGTCAAAGCCGGAAGAATAAGGTAGCGAAAGGAGCCTCCTCCCGAACCGCCGGGTGGCAAAACTTCCAATCTATAAGCGAAAATGAAGATTAAAATCAGACCAAACCAGAAAATGGGCGAGGAGATGGCCAGCACCGTTAGGCCTCTGGCCAATTTGTCTATCCAACTTCCCTGCCACTTGGATGCGCAAAGCCCGGCGCCTATGCCTATAAGCGAAGCCAAAAGCATAGCCAGAAGGGCCAACTTTGCGGTATTGGGAAGCCTGGCTTTAATCTCTTCGGAGACCTTCTGCCCGGTAGCGAATATGGTGCCCATATCTCCCCGGCCAAAATTGTAGATGTAAGTGGCGAATTGAACAACCAGCGGCCGGTCGAGCCCGGCCTCATGGGCAAGCCGTGCGCGATCTTCTGCTCGACCGCCTTTATCTCCCAGGATGTCATCCACCGGACTACCCGGAGCCATATGCATCAAAAGAAAAGTCACCAGAAGGAGAAAGAAGACGGTAATTGCGGAAAAAAATAGCCGTCTTAGAATGTAGGATACCATAGACAGAGAGTCGCCATTTATGGCCAGTGTTATGCTCTCGCCAATATCTTCAAGAAGAAATTTTATTCGAAAGTCGAGAATTCTTCAATTGAAATATTACGCCCAAGGACCAAAGGCGCTTAAAAAGGCTTGCATATCCTATTTGAGGTGGTATAATTTAAGTGGTTTCTTAGGGAAGGAGGCAAAGATGATAGGAAGCCTCAAGAGATGGAAGAAAAAGGCCTTTACCGTGGCTGAACTCCTGGTGGTCACGACCATCATCACCAGCGCAGGCACAGGGGCATCCAGTTATAAGCACGCAATGGATAAAGCCAAACAGACTGCCTGTTTGCATAATCTCAAGCAGGTAGCCTTAGGGCTGCAGATGTATGAACTGGAGAACGGGCGTCTGCCCGATGCGAAATTTTTTCCTGAAAAGCCGCTCAAAGATAAAAGAAGCATTCTCAAGTTTTTGAAGGGTTACGAGCAATGCCTTATCTGCCCCACTATGCCAGATGAGATAAAAAAGAAAGGCCTCACCTTTATCTGGAACGATGAAGTAAGCGGGATGTCTCTTGACCAGATTGAAGATAAATCCAAAACCTGGCTTCTGATAGAGATGACCGCAGTCACTCCCAAAAAGGTCCCGCCACCTCACCGCGGCGGCTATAATATCCTCTATGCCGACTGGCAAGTCAAATGGACCAAAAAACTTCCCAAACTTAAGGCTATAGACGCTGAAGAAGAAGGAGAAGATTGACAAGGCCTAAATGCCTTGATGGATGAGTGCGCCAGGCGAGATACGATGAACGATTGTCGGAATTGATTTATTCCCATCCACACTCTCTATGAATTTTTTATATTCCTCGGCGTAGAGTAGACCTTCCAGTTCCTTGCGGTCGGACATCTTTATCTTGACTAACCAGCCGGCTCCATAAGGGTCGTAGTAGAGTAACTGGGGGTCATCAGTGAGGGCCTCATTCACCTCAACTACCACGCCGTCTACCGGGGCATTTATGGTAGCCACAGTTTTTCCAGTCTCTATTTCAGCAAATGGCCGGTCACGGATCACCGCATCCCCTACCGAAGGCAAATTCACAAAAACTATGATGCCCAGTTGCCTCACCGCATATTTGGTCAGGCCTACGGTTACCACATCATCCTCTACTCTGGTCCATTCGTGCGTCTCGGAGTAGAAACAATCTTGTGGATACTCTTCACTCATAGCCCCTTCCTAATTAAAGGCTGCCTCCCTCATCTTTATTTAGCGGACGCCCTTCTTTCCTCATAAGGCGTTGCCTCTTTGCTTTATGGGAAAGACGAACCATTTTGCTTAAAATTAAACGAATCCAAGAAGGAGCTATTCCCCGAGGTCTCAAGTCTACACAGGTCACCTGGCCCTTCTGATAAGTGTTTTGGCTTTAAAAATCATCGCTTCCACAATGAGCAGAGAGGCCCTTCTACCTATTTCAATAGAGGCTTCCTTTCTGGGGTCTATGCCGCCCACCCCTACGAGAGGCTCTCTCTTGCGGTCAAGATAAACACTCATATCGACGCAGTCCGGACGCAGATACCAGAGATAAGATGTTTCCCACTTTGCGGCGTGGTCTCCACCCACCCATCTACCTTTCCCGGCATAATCAAACTCGGTGCCGGCGAAAACTTTGGTGTCTTTGAAGGCCTTATTAAAAGTTTTGACCACAGGGCGTGCCCACTCGCGGATGGGATAATGGCCGCACAAAAGACATATTGCCTTCATTTCAAGGGTATTTAACTGAACCAATAAATGATAGAGTAACTTATGGTAAAACCCAATTTGCTCGTCCGGGGTCTTGCCAAAGTAACTTTGCGAAAACTTCCTTTTTTTGAATTTCATCTTTGACCTTATTTTCTCCCCTGCTTTAGAGTTGACTTCCATCAGTTTAGTGATGCGCGGTTCGCCATACCACAAGGTGGGAAAGGCAAAGCCGCCGGAGCGGTCTGCTGCAAGTTCGCAGAGTTTTTGTGCTTTGAGTGCATCATTACCGACTGCCAGATGTTCGCCGTGCCATTCTAACCCACCCAGCCCTACGAAGGCCGCAGGAAAACGCCTGCGCCGCGCAACTATCTCGTGCGGCAGCATTTCTTCGTATCTCACTTTCTCCATCGCTCATCCTCCTGAGTTCTCAGACGGTCAAAATGCGGTCGAGCCGGCTTCACGCCGCCATCCCAACCGTGGCGGTAGTAGGCCTGGTGGTCGTTCAAGATGAAAACGATATTGGGCTTCCGATTTTTCATATGCAAAACTTCACCTTTATCAAGGTCTATCAAGTCGTTCGGGCAGTTCCTGCCATATTTGCTCGGGAATTTCCTCTGAAATAGCGGCCACATCGGCCTCAATCTCTTCGGGGTTAGAGGCGCCCACCAGAGTAGAGGCAATGCGCACCCCCCGCCCCATACGACCGACCCGTAGGGGCCGCAGACAAAATTGGAGGTTAAGGGCAAGAAGACTCACTCCTTTAGACTCAGCCCATTCCCAGAGCGCTCGCGCCCGCTGGACTTCGTCTTCTTGAGGGTGATAAGGGCTGGAACTATTGCTTCCGGCCTCTCGGATTTCCCTGGCGACCTGGAGCGGGTCATCTCCGCCCAATAATCCTTTTATGATGGGCATACCGTTCAAGACGCCTACATCGTGAGCGCCGGCCATCTTGAGCACGCCTTGAACCGCACTCTGGTCGAGCAGATTGAAATCGCGATAGGTGAGCGAGACATCGCACTGGCCGGTCTGGATGAAGGAACGATGCAACTCGTGGCTGCGCACCCCTAAACCAATGGCGCGGATGGTGTCCTTTTCTTTTAGTTCCTCGAGCGCTTCCAGAGCACCCCCGGGAGCAAGCACCGGCGCCAGGTCCTCCGGGTCGTGCACCAGCACTACATCCAGACAATCCGTCTTAAGAAGTTCCAGACTTTCCTTCACGCTCTGTTTGGTGCCTTGGGCGGAATAGTCCTTCTCGGGCCGCCTGCGCGTTCCGGTCTTGGTGGAAAGGACGATGTCTTCCCGGCGCCCACCCCGCTTGAACCACTTTTCCAATGCTATGCCGATGCATCTTTCGCTTCTTCCCCCGCCGTATCCTGCAGAGGTGTCAATAAGGTTAATGCCCAGTTCCAGGGCGCGAAGGACGGTAGCAACACCCAACTCCTCGTCGAAGCCTTCGGGCGTGCTTCCCAACCATACCCCGCCCAGGCCGAGTGGGGTCACATATAAACCTGAGCGTCCCAATCGCCGTTTGGCTGACAAGGGATTATCCATATACACCTTCTTCCGCCTATCACCTACCAGGAACTGACTTCATAGTAGTCGAGGTAAATGAAACTGTCAATAAGATTGTTTTAGTAAAACATCTGCCATTTCATTCTTATCGAGCCCTACGCGAAGTCGCCAGATACCTCTTAAATATCCGGGTCAGTCAAAAAGAATCATAGTCTGTCAAGCAAATCGCCAAGAGTTTTAATTGTCTCTTGCGGAAAGTCCTTCATCACTCCCCGGCGGTCTATAAGGACTGGCTCTATCCCCAAAGCCTTCGGTCCTTCAAAGTCCCATTTCGGGGTATCTCCCACAAAGAGCGAGTCCTGCGGCAAGGCCTGCAACTTCTTCAAAGTGTATGCGAAGATTTGGGGGGCCGGTTTGCGCCATCCCACATCCCGACAAAAGACAACTGTCTCCATATATTCGGTTAAACCGAACCGCTCTATCTCTTCCCGCCACAAAGCAGCAGGGCTTCCCCAGGTGGTATTGGAGACGATTGCACTGCTCACGCCCTTTGACTTTAGCCTCTCAAGCGTGGACAAGGTGTCTTCATAACAATATCCTCGGGCAAAAATGGGCTTCATAAAAACCCTGCACACAGTAATAATAAGACCGCTTGATTGAACTTTTTCATCAAGCTGGAAGATGCGAGCCAGCCGTTCCTCCAGAGGTCTCACCCGGTAGTCTTCGGCTTCGTGGTCTTCGTCCCTAACCCTTTGCCACATAGCCTCAGGTGAAATGCAAAGAAGACCCTCTTTGCGAAGATAGTCCTGCACCTCGGTTATGGCTTGCTTGAGGATCTCGGGGAACTCAGGCCTTTCGAAGTAGTAAACCAAGGTTCCGCCAAAGTCAAATAATACCGTCTTTTTCATTCTGCAAAGACCCTTTTGCTTGACATGTTATTACCTTTCTAAATTCAAAAGCATTAAGGCGAGCCTGAAAAACCGCAAGACTTACTAACGAGTGGCCCCTAAGGTTATTCTATGAAAAGCATACTTTCA
>LIZR01000030.1 GCA_001302825.1 Planctomycetes bacterium DG_23
GGACATCCGCACTCACCCTGCCAGAGCGGAAGCCCCGGTTTCAACTGATGCACCGCTTCCCGCAGTGCGGTGATATTCTCTAACATAGCCTCGGGCGCTGGATTATATGGATGGTAGGTGAGAATGTCGATTTGCTCCGCCGTGTCAGGCTGTGAGAGGAAATCCTGAGTGTACTGGATGGTGGGCGGATCCAGACGCGCCAAAGCACCGGCCATTATCTTCACTTTGCTATCCACACTGCGTATGGCTTCACTTACACGGCGCACCAGGAGCGCATAGGCCTTAGCATCCGGGTCTGGGCGCCAGAAACTCTGGATATTAGGCTCATTCCATATCTCATAGTGTCTAACCCGGTCTTTGTAGCGTTCGGCTAAAGCCCGGGCAAAACGGCAGTATCCTTCCAAGGCCTCTGGGGAATTTGTGGGAGGGAAGTGGTAGCCTTCGGGAAAATCCTGATATTCCTTATGAGAGGTGGAGGCGGTCCCCAGGAATATGTTGATGCCTCGGCTTACCAGACCATCTATAACTTCATCAAGAAGGCCCCACTTAAAGCACCCTTTTGTGAACCCCGCTTTTGCCGGCGAGGTCCAGCAGCAGATTATGCCCTTCGGACCCCGAAGGGGCCCTCAGGGTCCCGCGGGGCGGATAGTCGCTGATAAGATACTGTATTCCCCAGGGCGAATGCTCAATCTCGGAAGAGGTCTTCTTTCGCAGATATCCCAAAAGAGCCATTTTATCACCTCCCGTATCTCGGGCCTCGCCTATTTTATCGGATGCGTTTGGCGATATTCAAGGAAATATAAGATTTGTGATAAGTGCAGCGACTATAGGTATGCGAGAAATTAAATATGGGCCCAGGAGGATTCGAACCTCCGACCCACGGATTATGAGTCCGTCGCTCTGCCGCTGAGCTATGGGCCCTCAACCTTATGGCTTGGTGGCTAACCCTGCGCTGATGGTTCGCTGCCTCTGTCTTGGCATCCGAATAGGCAACTAAGCGAACTTTGTTTTAGTCATTGCCTGCTATTGCCGAAATTATAAATCTCGGCACCCGAGACTTCAAGAGTTTTCCAAAAATTTCTCAGTGCTTCAAAATGACTACATACTTATTCTAATCAGGGATGGGTTCCACCTCTAAAATTAAGTCCGTTCCTTCTTCGGCTTGCTGGTAAAGATAATTTCTTATGCCGCCGTCATCCTTGCCATCCGGGCCAATGCTATAAATTATCCATTTGCCCTGGAGCTTTTTGTAGCGAAGTGGATTCAAATCAAAGGGGTCAAGCGGCACATTTTCCAGATATTGGGGCGCAAGTTCCTCAAGGCTTTGCGGGAAATGGCCCTTTTCCATCCAAAACAGCCTTAAGGCGAAGAGGGTTGTGATGAGGCGACTTCTGGCATCGCCTTCGGCTACACGAGTGGCAACTCGGTCCATCCCTGGCAAGAACACAGTGCTCACGGCCTTTGCTATTATCTGGGGACGCTTCTCTCGACCAGATAAAATGTCCTGCATATGCGGCGTGGTCTCGCCACGAATTTTGTCAAAGAAAGTGCGTGAAAACGATGAAATTTCGCTATATTTGCCTTGCTCCACAAGAGAGATAATAGTGTCGATATATTCCTTTGCAATGAGATTATATTCATCGAGCAGGCGTTGAGAAAGTTCCTCATTTCCAGCGATATGTGACATTAGTTCTTTCGCAATATTTATCTTCACGATGGTCGTCTCTCGGGGCACTTCTCTTTCGCCTCCTTTTCTTATTTCCGCGAGAAGTTTTCTGAGGCTTGAGTCGGTAATGGTCATTTCCCCCATAAAGGCTTCTTTCGCCGATACCGCCCTCCCTTCGAGTTCCAAAAGGCCTTTCAGGTTCTTGCGGGCAAGTTGGGCTGTCAATCTTTCATCACGCACCAAGCCGAGGAGGGCGTCTTCAGCAATATTGAAAATGGCAATATCCACCAACTTGGAAACAAGAACTCGGTCTTTTCCTATGTCGTGGGCAAGTTTTGTGACATTAAGGCAATTTTGTAAGGCTCTTTCCAGACTTCCATTTCGCTCGTATAGTCGGGCTTCAAGAATAACGAGGCGGGCCAGATTTCTGGCCTTAGCCAGATGGGGCAGGAATGTATCATAGGTAATCTCTCCAGTGATGAACTCGCATTTTTCTTTGGCCACGCCTTTTGCAAATTCTGCAAAGGCAGGCCCGTTGGCCTTTAAGAGTTCTTCCAGTTCTTTGTCTTCTTCTTTCCAGCCTTGCTCAATAATCTTCAGGCCTCGGGTGAAGGCATCTTCATCTGAAAAATCCTTCATAAGTTCGAAGGCTTGATTGTAGTAAATGGCGGCATTTTCTTCGGATGGTATGGCTTCTTGCGCAGAGATGGGATAACTCAAGGCGGCAAATATTAAGCTCCAAAGGCAGAAAGAGAAAAGTCGCTTCATCCTTCACCCCCGAAAGAATCAATCCCCTCAAAAGCCCGGTCGTTGCGTGCCTATGTCACTCAAAGAGAATTAGACCGTAATGATTCTGCTCCTGGGTTCTTGATGTGAGCACCTCTATGGGAAAACCGTTGAGCCGGACAGTGGCGAAGACATCTATTCCACAGGCCTCCATAGCCGGTCGCGCCTTTCTGGGGAAGCGGCAACCGGCCTCAATATCGCATTCATGACAATATCTGCAGGGCCCCGCGCCCATTCCCCAGGCCTTATAGAAACCCTTAAGGAAAAGTTCTCGTTCAATCTCGGGCACAGCCTCTTTAATCTTGCGAGAATTGCGTGAATGGATGAGCAGTGCATTTTTGTAGTCTTTAATGATTCTTCTGGTTTGGTCGGGAGTGGGGGAATAAGGCGGGCAGGTAAGCCTTGCACCGTAACCTCCGCAGCCAAACTGACATTTCATCCGCACCCAATCCTCCACGCGAATAGTTGCCCGGTCAATGAGTTTTATCTCCACTGCGTGACGCCGAGAGATTTCCTCTACATTAATTTCTTTAACCTCTACCACTTCGCATATCTCCTGTGCAAATGTTAATCCGATTTCAATTTCATTATGATTATACTACTAAAAGTTATTTTTTTCAATCACAATGAATGTGGACGCCGACTTTGCAGCCGTTTTCTTATGGAATTAACATTTTTTTTCACAAAAAATGGAGAAAAAACACAAAAAATAGTTGACAAATTTTTTAATGGCACTATATTTAGTATAGGTTGAAGGTCGGGTCACCGGGGCCCGAGGGTTGATTCCCTTAGGTGCCATTTCTTCGAAAGGGGGGTGAAGAGTGGCGAAGGCCAAGCGGGCGGCGAAGAAGAAACCGGCGAAGAAGGCCACGAAAAAAAAGACCGCGAGAAAGAAAACCACCCGTAAGAGGAAGTGAAGAAGCAGTGTTTGTTGGGGCGAGGGCCGTTATGGCCCTCGCCCTTTTTTATTATTTTCTTCACATTTTGTTCATCTTCACTTTTTGTACATCATTTTGCAATTGACACTTCCTTTTTGAGAGATTAAAATCTCCCTACGTTATAAAGGCCTTGCTATTGCAATGTTTTATCTCTATTTTGCCACCAACTTGTGCCGCCCGTGGAGGACAGTAGGGACGGATTTTAATTCCACCTCTCTATGATTTTTGGGGGCATTATGGCAGAGTTAAAAGAAGTTGATAGACTTACTAAAGTCTGTGGTAATGAGGCCGTCCTTTATGATGAAAAAGGGCTAAAAGAATATGTCGTGGACGGCAAGCGACCGCGCGTGGCCTGCTTTCCGGACACCATAGAGAAGGTGTGCCGGATTATGGAGGTGGTTCAACGGTCGCATCTGCTGGTCATTCCCAGGGGTGGAGGCACGAGAGTATCTTTGGGTGCGCTGTCCAGTGGATACGATATGGCACTATGTCTCCAGCGACTGAATGCTTTTGTTGAGCACGACGCGGGAAACTTCAGCGCCAGCGCTCAGGCCGGAATGACCCTGAAAGACTTCCAGGAACAACTCAAAGCGAAAGGACAATTTCTGCCGCTGGATCCGCCCTTTGCGGAGCGCTCCACCCTGGGCGGCATCACTGCAGCCAATTCCTGGGGACCGCACCGGTTGCTTTATGGCTCGGCCAGAGACCTGGTCATAGGAATAAAGGCGGTGCTTCCCGGAGGCAATGTCATCTCCTCGGGTGCCAAGACGGCCAAACAGGTGGCCGGCTATGACCTGACCAAATTATTTATCGGAGCTATAGGCACTTTGGGAGTGATTGTGGAGGTGGGGATGCGTCTGGTGTCTTTGCCAGAAGCGCGGGCCACGGTGACCTGCCGTTTCAGCAATCTTAAGGAAATTAGAGAGGCGCTGAGAAGCCCCCTTCTTGTGCGGCGCCGGCCGGCGGCACTGGCGGTAGTGCGTCATTTCGCCCCAGCAGAAAAGGTATGGCTTATCGCCATCTCCTTTGTCGGGATTGAAGAGGTGGTTGAGGAAAGCGTGGGTGTGGCGGAAGGCGTTTTCTCACAGCCGCCTCGAGAGGCCGAGCTTCTTAGCGATACGCAGGCCGCCATCTTCTGGGAAAAAATCGCCCGCCTGGCGGTAGCCGGCGATGATGAAGTGGTTCTGGAAGTGGCCGTTCCTATTGCTTCCACCCTGGGAATGATTAGTGCTGTGGAGAAGATTCTCGCCTTGGATAGAAAAAAAGCCACTCTCGCAGCCCATCCAGGTTTGGGCATTATTAACATAAGGTTTCCTTTTGGAGAAAAGGGAGTCGAAGGGACGCTGGATATAATTCGACGGGTGCGCCGCCTGGCTCATAGACGAGGGGGAAGTGTGGAGATAGAAAGCGCGCCGGCAGAGGTCAAAGACATAATAAATGTCTGGGGCACTGAACCCGATGGATTAGATATTATGCGCCGGCTTAAGGAGAGGTTTGATCCGTCCGGGGTTCTGTCTCCTGGAAGGTTTGTGGGAAGGATTTAATTTGGGCACACGCCGCAATCACTCCTATCTCAAATTAATATTTCTCCTTTTTATTTTCCTCTTGGGCTTCAGCCTGAGTCTACATAAAATCTCCAATTGGGATATATGGTGGCATCTTAGAGCCGGAGAATATATCTGGGAGAAGGGGCTCATACCCCGTGAGGATATATTTTCTTTCACCGCAGAAGGCCGGAAGTGGATAGACCACACCTGGCTATTTCAGGCAGTCTCCTGGAAGATTTATTCTGTGGCTGGCCTTGCCGGGCTTATTATATCCAAGGCCCTTTTGGTCGGGACCACTTTTGTCCTTTTAATGCTCGTTTGCTTGAGAAGGGGCTCGCATAAAACGGCGGCGCTTCTGGCCACAGGTTTTGCTCTCTTTATTCTGCGGCCTCGGCTTTTCATTCGCCCCCACATCTTCACCCTTTTATTCCTGGCGCTTCATTTATTGATATTGGAAAGCTCTACTAAAAGACGCATTTGGCTTGCTCTTCTCCCTTTGCTTATGGTTATCTGGGTGAATGTGCACGGCGGTTTTGTGGCCGGTTTTATAGTTCTTTTTTGCCACCTTGCCGGTTTTACCAGTCACCTTGGTTTTTTGAAGTTCAAGGGAGAAGCCTGGTCGCGAGAGGAACTCCAAAGCTTTTATATCCTGGTTGCGGCGACGCTGGCAACTATTGCCGCAACGCTTCTCAATCCTTACACCTACGAAATTCTCGCCTTTCCCTTTCGCCTCATTGGGCAGAAGACATATATGGAAAACATCTTTGAATGGATGCCACTGTGGCGGTTAAAAGGATTTTATCTATTCTGGATTTTCTTGTTTCTAACGCTGACAGCGGTTTTTTTCTCCTGGCGTAACTTGCAGCCTTCCGACATACTTCAACTTTTGGTCTTTGTGATTTTGGCGTTTCTCGCCCAGCGGCACATAGAACTTTTCGTCATTATCGCCACGCCCATTCTGGCCAGACACATTACACTGGATTTGAAGAAAGCGCTAAGTGACAAAACCCTTTTATGGGGCGTGGAGATGAGGCCTTTGGGTCATCTCATTAATCTTGCCGCTATTTTGCTATTGGTTTTCGCCGGGATTTGGGTCATCTTTCCCAGAAGAAGCGCTTTCGGCTTAGGCGTTCGTTCCCGACTTTATCCGGAGAAGGCCGCGGATTTCATAAAACAAGCCCGAATCACCGGCAGGATGTATAATGAATATGAATGGGGCGGATATCTAATCTGGAGATTTTTCCCCCAGCGGAAGGTATTTATGGACGGTCGCACCGTGGTCTATGGGGAGGACCTATACCAGGATTGGACGAAGATTTCGGAAGGCCGAAAGCACTGGCAGGAAACCCTGGACAAATACGGCGTGAATTTTCTCATCATAAACTATCAGAAAGACCGACCGGCAAGTTTCTGGGAAGAAGAGCGCTGGGTCCCGATATATTGGGATGATTATACCTTGGTAGCCATCCGGGATGCTCCGGAAAATCGTTCCTTAATAGAGAAATACGATGCCCGGTTAACCTCCCCCACTATCTTTCCCAGGAATTTGTCTCGGGATAATGTCCAGACCATCATCACGAAACTGGAAGAAAAAACAATCCAGGACCCTGAATGCGCCGTGGCACATATTCTTCTGGGGCGCATCCTGCGTCGTCAGGGAAACCTGGAGGCCGCTATTCGAGAATATTACCGGGCCATAGAGATTGAGTCCCGTACGGGCGGGCCTTATTATGTTACCGGCGCGGCCTATTATTTTCTGGCAGCGGCACATTACCTTCAGGGCTACACCCAGGCTGCCATTGAAGATTGTTTGAGTGCCATAAAATTTATGCCCACCAACTGTGATACCTACAATCGACTGGGTACATTATATCAGAACTTGGGAGAGACCGAAAAAGCGCAGAAAATGTTTGAGCAGGCAGCGCTTTGTTATTTCAGGCGCGGCCTCATACAACTCGGCCTGGGAGAGACAGAAGAGGCTAAGAAATGGTTAGAGCAAGCCGCGGTTTTGGCGCCGGAAAATGAGGCGATAAGGGCGAAGTTGCGCGAGATGGACGCTGATTGATTATGGCCATTTCATGTTGAACCGTATTTGATCAAGGAGGAAGAATATCAGAAAACTGAAGACCGCTGTGGTGGGCTGCGGGATTTTCGGCAGTATCCACGCCAGGACTTATTCGGAATATGAGAAGGCGGAACTGGCAGCCGTCTGCGACATAGATGAAGCGAGAGCCAGAGAAACCGCGGCAAAATTCGGTGCTTCCTCCTATGCCACCGATTTTGAGGAACTCGCCGCCAATCCCGATATTGAGGCCGTTTCCATCGCTACCCCGGACTTTGCCCATCTTGAGCCAGTCCTCGCTATGCTGGAGGCCGGAAAAAATGTCCTGGTGGAAAAACCAATGGCTACCAATAACGAGGACGCCCGCAAGATGATTAATACCGCTAAGGAAAAAGGCGTGCGCCTTATGACCGATTTCCATAATCGCTTCAGTCCCGTCTTTCTTCAGGCCAAAGAGGCCATTGATGTCGGCGAGATAGGGAAGGCGGTTATGGCCTACATTCGGCTGGCTAATACACGCTATGTGCCCTTTGAGATGCTCGGCTGGTCAGGGAAGAGTGGACCCCAGTGGTTCCTTTTGCCGCATACCGTGGACATCATCCGCTGGCTCATCTCCCAGGAGCCTCGCGAGGTTTATGCCACCGGCAGCCGCAAATATCTCAAAAAGCAGGGCGTGGATGCTTACGATGCTATCCAGGCCCTCGTTAAATTTGATGAGGCCTTCGCCACTTTTGAAACCGCCTGGATTTTGCCTGAAGGGTGGCCCTCGGTTATTGATTTTGTGGCGAGTATTGTGGGCACTGAGGGGAAAATTGACCTGGATGCAGCCAGAAGCGGTATAAGTGTCGCTGGCGAAAAATTTTCCCATCCTTTCTGTGCGGGCCAGCAAGAGGCACACGGCCGCACCGTGGGCTTTTTCCGCCTTCCCATAATGCATTTTGTGGACCGGGTGCTCGACGGCCGGGAGATGGTAATAAAGCCGGAGGACGGGTTCGTAGTCACAGCGGTGATTGAATCCATTGAGAAATCCATCGCTTCCGGCCAGCCGGAAAAGGTGGAAGAGTTGTAATCAAGCCTGATTGAGCGAAACAGCGATACAGCCCTTAGGATGCTGAGCATCCTCAGGATGCGAAGCACGAGTCAGCCAGTCAGGGATTCAGCCGGGCAGGGCTGAACGGCTGCAAGGCTGAATGGCTACATTTATTAAATCTCTTGACAGTGCGCCAGAGGTGAAATAAAATTTTGAAGATGCATAAAAGAGAGGCCGAAATCTATGGACAAAGGCGAACTCACCAAGCGTTCCCGCACGCTTCTGGAATATTTTTTAGAAAACAAGGTTCCTTCATTTCTGGCTCGGTTGGCTCTGAAGAGAGGCCTTAAGACAGCCCGGGACCTAATCTACCAACATATTACCTTTTGCCGCAAGGAACTTGATGGCAGCGATTTGCGGATGGCGGAACTGCTGCGGGCTTACTTTCTCTTTAAAGACACCGAGCTTCTGGACGCTCAAATCTTGAAGGACATTCGCCGCGGGGCACTACGCCTCACCTACCGCGACCCATATCCCGATTGCGAGATGTCTATGACCAGTGAGCATCACCGCATTTCCTTCCTGGTGAGTGAATTTCTAACGGCCCAGGAGTTTTCCAGGGGCACTTTTGATAACGATGAAAAAAGTGCCCGTTGGCATCGCCATAAAGCCAAAGATGAAATCAAGCGCTGGATTATGGAACGCGCCAGATTCGGCTTCAGCGAATGGGATTCCAACCATTTTATGCCGGTGAATCTGGAGGCCCTCCTTAATCTTTACGATTTCTCTCAGGACCGGGAGATAAAGCGTCTGGCAGAACTTACTATACACAAGATTTTGACGGATATGGTTATTGATTCTTTCCAGGGCATATATGCACCTACTCACGGCTGCACTTCCTGGGATTATGTCAAGGACGCCAAACAGGAAGCGACGCGCAACATCTTCGCCTATTATTGGGGGCTCTCCAGTTTTAATACCGGCTTTATCGGACCCATCCTGGCTACCAGTTCTTACCAGCCTCCGGAAATCCTTGGGGAAATCGCTTCGGATACATCTACCACCTATGTGAATAAAGAACGCCATCTATATGAAGGAAATCCAGAATCTCCACCAGCCTGCCCGGCCAGGGAGGGCTCACCCATTTTCGTCAACAAATATACCTATCGCACTCCTGCCTATATGCTTTCGTCGGCTCAGGATTTCTTGCCCGGCACCCAGGGCAAGGAGCAGCATATCTGGCAGGCCACATTAAGCGATGACGCTATAGTCTTTACCAACCATCCCGGAAGTCTTGACGAAGATTCTCACCCCAATTACTGGATTGGAAATGGCTCCCTTCCTCGCGTCTTCCAATACGAAAATGTACTCATTGCCATTTACAATATACCCAAAGAGCACCCGCTGGATTTTACCCATATTTATTTTCCCCGGGCTCGCTTTGATGAGATTACCCGTCGGCACCGCTGGGTGTTTGCCAGGAAAGGGAAGGCCTACATTGCCCTTACTTCTATCCGTCCTGGTGGGCGCCCGCCGAGGCGTCATCATTTCAGCAAAAAAGGCCCCTATCGCCGGCAGGAGATAAAGTGTCGCGGCCGAAGAAGCGCCTGGGTTTGCCAACTGGGCTCGCGAGAGCACCAGTCCAGTTTCAGGAGGTTCAGACACAGAGTGGCCGAAAGTCGCCTGCGCCTCTCAGACAACCTGAAATTAATCTTCAATTCTCCTTATATAGGCACTATAGAGTTCGGCTGGCAAGGCCCACCTATGGTCAATGGCAAGGAAATACCCCTGAGCGACTATCCTCATTTTCATAGCCCTTATACTGAAAGCCAATTCGGTTCGGGCGAGGTTCTGGTGGAAAAAGGAAATAAGAGCCTATCCTTAAATTTTCCTAAGAAAAAAGTGAAAATAGAGACAAAGGAACCAATTATTCCTATGCTGTGAATCCCGTTAGACGCAAAGCGTCTAACGGGATGAACGCCTGTATGCCTGCCGGCAGGCAGGGCTTAATGGCTGTTTATTTGTGCGCCCCGGCCAGAAAGCGAGAAGTTCGAAAAAGAGCCGCAGAAATTCGCAGAAGCGAAAAGCGGGGGGCAATAGTGGTAACTCAGGGGCTACACTTTGTCGCTCCGGGTAAGGTGGAGATGCGAGAGGTGGGAATTCCCCAGCCCGGGCCAGATGAGATTCTGGTGGAGATTAAGGCCTGTGGCCTTTGTAAAGTCGACATTCGTGCCTTTCAGGGCGAAGCCCGAAAGGAGTACCCTTTTTTGGCCGGCCACGAGGGTGCCGGTATAGTATCGGAGGTAGGAAAGGGGGTGGAAGGCTTTTCCCCCGGTGATAAGGTTACCTTGCTTGGTGGCGGGCATTTCGCAAAGTTTGCTCTGGTCAGGACCGCGCAAGTCGCCAAGATTCCTCAGGAGGTAAACGATTTCGAGCATTGGATTAGCGAACCTGTTGCCTGTGCTACAAACGGTATGCTTCACTCTGAAATTGTTCCCGGTGACCGCATCGTCATTATCGGGACAGGCTTTATGGGCCTTCTTTTGGTTCAGGGCCTGGCGCACTCACCCTTTGGCGAACTCATAGCCTTGGATATAGACGACAGCCGGCTTCGCCTGGCCGCGGAATTCGGCGCCGAGGAAATCCTGAATCCTGCATCTGCCGAAGACCACTCCCGCATTGAGGAATTAAAAGAGCGTGAGGCCGACCTGGTTATAGATGCCTCCGGCGCGGCCGAGGCGCTGGACTTAGCCACACAACTTGTGTGCCGGGCCGGGCGACTGGTGCTTTTTGGCTGGCATTATGGTATGCGCTCTGTGGATGCCAAACTGTGGCATACCAAAGGCCTGCGGGTGGCCAATCCCTCGCCAGCCATCAACCCGCGCTTTTCCGACATATTCAAGCGAGCAGTTCGCTTGATGCGGCGGCGAGTGTTTGACTTAAGACCACTTATCACCCACGCCCTTCCTCCTGAGCGGGCTCAGGAACTCTTTGAAATTGCTGCCGAGAAAAAGGATGGATACATAAAGGGCGTCCTCGTCTATCCTTCTTAAGGAGAACAATATGAGCTTGCCCAGGGTTGATTTTTTCGGCCAGGAGGTCTCCCGACTTATCTGCGGCTCTAATCCTTTCTTGGGCTATTCCTATCGTTCGGCGGCCCACAGTAAATGGCAGCGGCGGTATTTCACGCCTGAGCGTATCTCCGAAGTCTTGGAGAAATGTCTGGAGGTGGGCATCAATACCCTTATAGGTAATATGGACGACGACCGCACCTTGCCGCGGGCGCTAAATCTTGTTGAGCGGCGCATCGGAAAAAGAATGAACTGGATTGCCTATACCCACGGCGGCGCCGAGCGGCAGGAAGAGTCTATCAGGATGATTTCAGATGATGGCGCCTTTGCCTGTTATATCCAGGGCGGCGTAGTGGATTCACAATTTCAGTATGAGTATGTGGGAAGGCTGCGCTTGGATAAGCCAAATACACTCCAGAGAGTGCGGCCCTGGCTTTCGCTTATTCGCGAGAAGCAAATGATCCCGGGCCTGGGAACCCACCGCCACCAGATAATCCAACTTGCAGAAGAAATGGGAATTGAGAATGAGTTTTTTGTCACCACCTTGAACTTCCTGAACTTTTATTGTTCTTATGCCGAAGCGGTTCAGGCCATCCGCAAGACCAGTAAGCCGGTCATCGTAATTAAGACCCTGGCAGGAAGTGCCAGGGTACGGCCGCAGGACGGCCTCACTATGGCCTTCACCGCCATCAAACCAAAAGACATCGTCGCTGTAGGTATGGAAAACGAGGAGTCAGCCCAGGAGAATGCACATCTGGCTGAAGAGATAATCGCAGGCCTGGACATCTCTTGGTCACTCGAAACTCGTACTTCGCATCCTGAGGATGCTCAGCATCCGAAGGGTCAATCGCCCGTACGGGCGATTGACGGATGACTAATGACGACTTCGCCAAGGCGTCTAACAGGATTCACATCACAACGCGACAGCCTCTCCAGCCCCGCTCGAGCATAGGGCAGTTATCACAGCGCATCAGCGTGGCATTACAGAAGCTTATATCGCATTTAACCTTGCGTCCCATTATTGCCAGAGCAATGCGGTCAAGACGCTGCGTATCGCGTCCTTTGATGAGTGCCACATCTCCGGGGCCGATTGTCTGCTGGAGTTCGTGGACTGCTCCCAGCACACTCAGGCCGGCGTCGAAAAGGGCATCCCGCGGGAATCCGGCCCGGGTAGCGCCGGCTGCGTAGCGCTGGAAATTCCTGCCCAGAATGACAGCCCGAGAGGCAATCTCTGCGATGCGTTTTCCGATGTGCCGGTAGATGGGTCCCTGGCTTCCGGGCGGTTCGGACACATCCCCCAGAACCACGATGCGCCGCTTTGCAGGTATTTGGGAAAGCACATCCAGTGCGGTCTCAATGGTTTCTAACGAGGACTTATATTCATCGCGCAGGAGATAACCGCCGCTTGCCAACCGAATTGGTTGCAGGCGGCCCGGTGTGGGAGGAAGCGCTTCCAGGCCCGGAAGAATCTGGTCAAGTTCAAATCCTTCACTTAAGGCCACCCCCACCGCCGCAAGGATGGGGTAAACCATATGGCGGCCGATGAGCCTAATGCGCAAGTTGCGTATCTGGCCATCGGTGTGTAATTCAAATCTCGTGCCGTGGGGCCAGTCCAGCATAACATTCGTCGCCCGTATGTCACTGGCCTCATTAAGACCAAAGGTTACGACGCGAGCGCGGGTGCGTCTTTTCATCCAGCGCACATCAGAGTCATCGCCGTTAAGCACTGCGGTGCCGGAGGTAGAAAGCGAACGCACCATCTCCGATTTTTCCGCTCTGGTTACTTTCAGAGTGCCGAGCGAGCGATTGTGCTCGCTTCCGATGCAGGTGACTACGGTAATATCGGGTCGGATCATTCCGGCGTAGATCTGCATCTGGCCCTTGCGGCTGATACCAACCTCAATTACTTTGTGTTGCTGCTGGGGCCGCAGGCAAAGAATGGCGTGCGCAAGAAAGTTCCAGGCGTTAGGAATAATATCCGGGGGAGGCTTTCCGCCCAGTGCGGCTGTCACAGCGCGTGCCGTGGTAGTCTTGCCGAATGAGCCCACTACGGTGACCACGCGAGGCTTGCGGCCAAGAGTGCGCCGATAGAAGGTGGCCCCACGGCGCAGAAGGGGCCAGGCGCTATAATAGCCGCGGTAGAGGAGTTGCTTCCGTCCGAGAGGTGTGCGCAGAAACGCCGGAATGTCACGCCATCTATCAAACACTGCTTTTATCTATTGCGAAAGAGTTCATCAGAAAGGTTATAAACTTTGCTCTACAGGCCAATCAGAGACTAAGTCCGTATTTATTTCTTCAATATGGCGTAACTGCTGGGGATGCCTAACACAAAAGAGACTATTATCAGCACCCAGCCTATCATCTGCCAGTTAGCCCCTTTTAGATAAGTCGCCAGGAGCGCACCCAGGCCCACCGCAAATATGACCTTGCAAGTTATATGGAGAATCATCAAACGCATGGGCAGTTCCCTGAATCTTTGAAATTTTCTACCATACCAGGACATTACTTACCTCCATTTAGCCGTTCAGAATTGGTCACTCGGAACTCGTCACTCGTCATTCGAATGACCAATGACGGATGACAAATGACGAGCAACGGGCTGTTTTACTACCTGACAAGACCTCTCGAGCGCATCTCCTCCAATTTTTTTCGGGCCTCCAGACGGTTTTCAGAGATGGGACTATTTTGCGCCGTCTCCTCATATAGTTCCGCGGCCTTGGCGAAATTTTTGGTGTGCTTGTAGTGGCATTTAGCGGCTTCCAGTCGTGCCGCATATTCGGTATTGGGGTTCCAGCGGAAACAGGCCTCATAGTATTTGGCGGCGGCATGATAATCGCGGAAGTAGAAGCCCTCGTAAATCTCTCCCAGGCGGAAGGCGGCATCGTCGGCCTTGTCCGAGGTAGGATATTTTTCGATGAGTTCTTTGAATTTCCCAATAGCGATGACCAGGCGATTCTTCTTGGTGAAAAGGTCGGGATAGTCTTTATAACTTTGGGCATCGGCATAGAGTTCGTCGGCGGCCGGGATATGCTCGGCCCGGACTATGGCCAGCGACAGTCTATCTACGAGAAGGATGTATTCAGGTTTGTGCACGAGACGCAAGCCTTCGAGTTCCTGCTTTGTCAGAGCCTCTTTATAAGCATCGCCCACCTCAATGTAATAGTTCTTGAGGTCCTCCAGGCTTTCTTTATAGGCCTTGCGCGCTCTGGTAACTTTGTCCACCAGTTCCACTTCCCTTCCCGCACTTAAGCGCTCAATTCCCAAAGGCTCCTGGGCAGCAAGAACGCCGAAAAAAAGAAAAACAAACACTCCTAAAACGCT
Organism: Planctomycetes bacterium DG_23; assembly: GCA_001302825.1. GTDB lineage: Bacteria > Planctomycetota > DG-23 > DG-23 > DG-23 > DG-23. The sequence continues at coordinate 14,422 of LIZR01000030.1, forward strand.
CGAGATCACTCTTTTCCTCATTTTTTCCTCCTCTCTCGAACTTCTCCGGAATTCTTTTTAATATCGCAGAAGCATTTTAGGAACGCGGAAATAAAAAATCAAGATTTTCTTTAGTAACGGATAAAAAAGTTTAGTGTTCTCTCTCTTCCTTAGCCAAAAGGGCACGGGCCAAGTTCAAGTCTTCTGGAAAGGTGATTTTCATATTGCGGGGCGAACCCGGCACCACCTGGACGGGAAAACCGGCCGCCTCGGCCACCTGGGCATCGTCGGTGAAAGCGGCATCAGGGGATAGTTTCTCATAAGCTTTTAAAATAAGACTTGTGTGGAAGACCTGAGGGGTCTGGGCCAACCAGAGGTTAGTTCTATCCAGAGTGCTCGTAATAGAAAAGTCAGCGTCGGTCTCTTTGACGGTGTCTTTTAGGGGCAAGGCGAAGATGGCCGCGCCGGTTTCCCAGGCACGCTGCATAAGTTTCTTCAGCGAAGACTCTTCCAGGAAGGGGCGCACGGCGTCGTGTATGGCCACAAGCGAGGCCTCCGGGCAAAGGGCCCCAAGCCCGGCACGCACGGATTGAGTGCGAGATTTGCCTCCGGCTACCATTTTTGCCACACCTAAATTACCAAAGGTCTGGTTAAGGTTTTTTTCCAGGTGGGCGAGGTCCCGGGGGTGAAGGACCAGGATTATCTCCCGGGGCCCCAGTGGAAGGAAATTTTCCAGGGTATGGACGATGACCGGTTTGCCCGCCAACTTCAGAAAGGGCTTGCGCACCGAGCCGGGAAGACGCAAACTCTCCCCGGCCGCCACCAGGATGACTGAAAGATTCTTCCAGGGAAATTTTTTCTTCACGAGATTATGAAGAAGATGGTTCTGCTGAAGGCCCTTGTCTTTCCAGTTCCAGTCGGCCGAAAATCATCCTGCCCGCAGCGGTCTG
>LIZR01000031.1 GCA_001302825.1 Planctomycetes bacterium DG_23
CCAATAAAAGGGTGGAGTGCACGCTTTGCCCCCGCGCCTGCACCATCGCGGATATGGAGCGGGGCTATTGCGGGGTTAGAGAAAACCAGGGCGGCACTTATTACACCTTAGTCTATGGACGCGCCTGTGCCGCGCATATCGACCCCATAGAGAAAAAGCCGCTTTTCCATTACCTGCCGGGCACTCCTGCCTATTCCATCGCCACTGCCGGCTGTAATATTGAGTGCAGGTTCTGCCAGAATTGGGAGATTTCCCAGTTTCGCCCGGAGCAGGTGAGAAGTATTGATTTGCCGCCAAAGCAGGTAGTCAGTCTCGCCAAAAGGCACGGCTGCAAGACCATTGCCTATACCTACACCGAACCGGTGGTTTTTTATGAGTATATGTATGACACGGCTATCCAGGGCAATAAAGTAGGCATTGGAAGCGTGATCATCTCCAATGGTTATATAAAGAAGGAGCCTATGAAAGATTTATGTCAGCATCTTTCCGCAGTAAAGATAGACCTCAAGGCCTTCACGGAGAAGTTTTATCATGATACCTGTAGTGGCCACCTAAAACCGGTGCTGGAGTGTCTGGAACTTCTGGCCGGGCTTGATATATGGTATGAGATAGTGGTGCTCATCGTACCCACCCTGAACGATAGCGAAAAAGAAATAAAGGATATGTGTAAATGGGTGAAGGCCAATTTAGGGCCGGATGTGCCCATGCATTTTTCTCGGTTTTATCCGACCTATAAGATTAAGAATCTCCCTCCCACGCCGCCTAAAACCTTGGAGCGCGCCCGACAGATTGCCCGCTCCGAGGGCATAAATTATGTCTATGTGGGAAATGTGCCGGGAAATCCAGGCGAAAGCACCCACTGTCCCCATTGCGATGAACTCCTCATCCACAGGATCGGCTATCGCATCCGAAAAAATTCCATTAAAGATTCCAAATGCCCCAACTGCGGCCAGTTCATCCCCGGGGTCTGGAAGCCCATCAGCAAATAGATTTCTTCTCTTTGAGCCTTTGGCGGCTTCACTCCTGTGAGCCCGAATATTTGCTCGCTGTGCCGCCGGAAAGAGCCAGAAATCCCGCACTGGAAATACCAAGAATCATCACGAAGATAGAGGTGAGGAAAAGTCCCAGAAGGGGGACGAGGATAATGCCGGTGAGAAAGGCCCCGAAATAGGCCCCTAAGTGGTCGCAACTGTCCAGCCGTCCGGCGGCCTTTTCAATACCCGCACCAGGCTTGCCCGGGCCGCCCAGGGAAGTAAGATAAACTTCGGTGGCCAAGGGAAAGGCCGCTCCGGTAAGAAAGCCAGAGATGGCCACCAAGGCCATTAGTATATATTCAAGACCGCGCGCTGCTCCTACACTCGCCGCTCCGGAAAGAAATTCCAGGGCAAAGGGAAGGCAAAAGGCAAAGACGGCGAGAAAAAGGGCCACTACCATAAGCGGCCTACGGCCCCGATGCCTCCTGACCCACTGCCTGGCCAAAATCGCACCGCCCGCCAGCCCGGCCATAAATATGGCTACAATAAGCCCTATCTTTTGATACACATAACCGAAAATATTTTGAAAACCAAAGATGAGGATTATCTCCAGCGCCATACCGGAAAATCCCACACTTACTATAGCCCAAAGCACCGAAATACGCACCAGACGCAACTTTGCCCTTTTCCTCACCAGCGCCCCGATACCGAATGCACCCGATAGTAGTATTATGAAAGGCAAGAAAAGCATAATTTCCGGAAGTTGGCTTATCTTTAACAAAAATTCTGCCAGGCGTGAACCCCGGGGGCCGGAGAACCTGGCCCAGAGGATGAGGTTCAGAAAATAACTCGCCGGCCGTCGGTCGGTATTCAAGGGCACCTCTTGGCCTAAGGCCCGAAGACCCTCATTTATGAATTCCGTCTTCTCCTCGGGAAGTAGTGAAGCATACAGATAAGGGAAGATGTCTGACTGAATGCCTCGTCCGAGAAATCTTTGCGTTAAAACTTCCGGGTCGAGGCTGGCTGCCTCGGGCAAATCCGAGGCGAAATAGAAACTGGTCACCCCCGGCGTGACTTTGACATAGCGAAAGGCCTGGGAAAGCGTCCTGTAGATACTGCCCGCATAAGTTCCCACTTCTCCCCGCAGATAATTCTCTGCGGAACTCGAGGTAATGACCAGAACGCCCCCCGGCCTCAAAACGGCCTTTATTTCCTCAAAAAATTCCAGCGTATAGAAACGGTTGAGCATAGCCGTGGTAGGGTCCGGGGCGTCCACAAAGATGAGGTCGTAGGGCCTTTGCTCTTCATCCTTTGGGTGCGCCCTTTTCACAAAGAATCTGCCATCCGTAAAGAAAAGGTGTAGCCGCGGGTCTTCAAATATGGCCCTTTCCTCGGGCGAAAGATATTTTTCAATTATTTCAAGCACCAAGGGGTCGAGTTCCACATAATCGAGCCTCTTTATGGGGTGCTTGAGCATCTCCCTGGCCAGGCCCGGCGCCCCGCCTATAAGCAGTACATTCTGAGGCTCAGGGTGCTGGGCCATAATCAGATGGGCGGTGATAGGAAATTCATATGGGTCAGGGAAGGAGTAGACATATTGGCCACTGCCAAATAGATTGTATTGTTCCGGGGAGCCGGCGACCACCATATTTTGATATCTCGAATCTTGCGATTCCACCAAGTCTATATGGGGCTGGAAGGACCTCCATCGCTCTTTTACACTTCGCGCTTCAATGCGCTCGGAAAATAGGCTGAAGACGCTGATAAAAACAAGGGCCGTTATCCAGAAGGCCGTCATCGCTTTTTTCCGACGGCCTTGAGGCCGACTCTCAAAAATAAGTGCGCTGGCCGCCAGGAAAACCAGCCAGAGCCATACGGCTATAGCTCCAAAAGCGGAAAGATAAACAACCAGCACAAATGTGAAAAGGGCACCGCCGGCCAGGCTCCCCACCGCCTCGGCGATATAGATGAGGGCAATCTCCCTGGCCCCGGCTCCGCTTACTTCTGCAAAGACGCGGCAGCCCACAGGAAAAAGAAAGCCGACGAAGAAACTGAAAGGGATGATAAGCGCAAATGAGGAAAGAAGCATCTGGAGGAAGGATATGTAACTTCCAACTTCCACATCAAGCATTGAGCGCACTATGCGCACAAGATAGATTTCCGCAGGCAGGATGAATAAAGAAGCCAGAGCAAAGCCGCCCACGGCGAGGGCCGGTTGACTAAATCTCGCCGAGACTCTTGTCCCCATCCAGGCCCCGAAGGCCACCCCCAAAAGCCAGGTGGATAGAATCAGGCCCAAGGAAAGTTCGTTTCCGAAAAAGACCACCAGAAACTCGCGCAAAAGTGTGGCCTGAGCGGTCACCGCAAAGCCCCCCAGGGTGAAGAACATTATGGCGAGCATCATACCCGGTTGGAAAGAGGCCGTGCTTTTTAGTGGTTTGCTTTCCAGTCCTGACGAAGCCACAATCTCGTTCCTTTTATCTTGTCCCAAATACAACAAACGCTATCTTCGCTTAAAAAACTACCACTCTTGAGACGAGTAGTCAAACAATAAGAGAGCCGGATTTTCCCTCTTGACGGCCAGAGGTTTTTTTGTTATAAAAAATATATAGGCGCCTTAGGCGCTATATTTTTTTAAGGACTCAAAATGACCGAAGAAGGCGTTTCCCCGGTTAGCATCGAGATAGGAGAGCGCTTAGCCCACTTTGACGGCGAAGTGAAAAGATATCATCGCCGTAACTTCATCGTCTCCGTGGTTCATTTCATAGTGATACGCTTGGGATGGATTTTCAAGACGGAAAGCGTAATTATTCCTGGTTTTGTGGGCAACCTCGCCCGTATTGCCTGTCCTCAGATGGAAGGCTTAGTGCTCAGCCTCATCCCGGTAATATCGCGTCTGGGCCAAAGCGTTCCCCAACTCGTGGTGGCCCAGCGGGTGGAACATCTCAAGCGTCACTCAAGACCTTTTATGCTAAGCGTGGCCTTATTCACCTTGCCCTGGGGCTTTTTCTTTTTGGTGCTCCTGCTCGCTCCGGGAATTAAGGCTTTGTTTTTGCTCATAGTCTTCTTTTTTAGTTACGCCATCTTCTGGCTGGCCAGCGGTGCCTCCCGAACACTTTTTGGCGTGGTGCAAGGAAAACTTATCGCTCCAGAAAGCCGCGGCAGCCTTTTTGCCTGGTCGCAGACGGTGGGGTGCTTTATCGCTGCCCCAGCGGCACTTTTTATGCGTGAGTTTATGGAAGAAGGAAGACTCGCCTTCCCCACCAACTACGCCGTTACCTTTGGACTGTCTTTTATCTTCTTTGGCCTTTGTCTGGGCGTGCTTTTCTTCCTGAAAGAACCCGCTTATCCTAAACCCAGTCGCAGGACCAGCCTGGGCCATTTTCTGAGCCGTACCCTGCAAATTTTCCGTCAGGACCGGAACTTTCGCCGTCTGGCCATAGCCGGAGCCCTCACCTCCGTAACTTTGCTCCTTTTTCCGTATTATATAAAATTGGCGCGTGATTTTCTCGGGATAAACGAGGGAATGTTCGCCTATTTCGTGATTGCCCAAAATCTCGCCAATGGAACCAATTCTTGGATTATGGGGCGGATGGCCGACCGTAAGGGTAATAAGAAGCCTTTATGTATTCTCTCCACTATGGCGGCTGTCATACCGCTTCTGGCTCTGCTACTCGTACACCTTCCGGGAACGGGCGCCCCCTGGGCCTATACGCTGGTATTTCTAATCATTGGAATACTTCCGGCTACCGTCCGCATGAGGACAAACTACGCCCTGGAACTTGCACCAATAGACCAACATCCCATATATGTGGCGGCATTGAATTCCACACAAGTTCTGGCGGTGGCCCTCTCACCCATAATAGGGTTGGCCATAGACGCCTTCTCTTTCACTCCCGTTTTTCTCATAGTCGCCGGGATAGCCGCGGTCGGTGCCGTCCTCACCTTCACCCTTATTGAACCCCGCCACTCATAAATAAGCAGGTTATAGCGCAACTACCTCGCCGGTCTCCAAGGATTTATTGGCCCCCAGGGTGAGGGAAAGCGTCTTCACTGCATCGCTATAAGGGGAGAGGATTTTGCTTGCATCTCCGCTCTTTATGGCCTCAAGAAATGTGCTATCTTCTACGAAATAACAGTCGTGTCTCTGGCGCATCTCCGTGACCTTACCCTCTTCCCGAATGGTGAGGAGGGATGGTGTGATTTGCAGAGTAAGGCCGGCGCAGAAAATATGTAGGCCCGTTAGTCCGCCCTGGGTTATCACATCCGTCGAGGAAATCTGGCCTATGAGCCCATTTTTGAATCTTATAAGCGCAACTGAGGCATCCTCAACATTGTGATTTTCCACTTCTTTCTCCAGGATGCCTTTAAATCCCAGGGCGTAGACGCTTTGGGCATCGCCAACAAAATAGCGAGCCAGGTCGAAGATATGCGTGGTCTGCTCCACCATCTGTCCGCCGGATTTCTCCTTCACCCGCCACCATTCTACCTTGGGCATCCCGCCCAGCCAGTAGCCGTGAAGTGCGGCGATTTCTTTTCCTTCTAATAATTCCATAGCCATTTTCGTGGTTTCAGCATAGCGCCAGTGATAGGCTACAGAACTTATGACCCCGGCCTTGGAGATAGCTTCGTCTATCTCTTCGGCCTTGTCCATAGTCAGAGCCACCGGCTTTTCCACGAGTATGTGAATTCCCTTTTCTGCAGCAATGATTTCGCCGTCCGTATGGGCAAAAGGTGGAAGACACACAAAAAGAGCGTCCATCTTGACTTCATCCAGCATCTTTCTATGGTCGGTGAATGCCAGAGCATTGAACTGCTTGGCCGCATTGACTGCCCGCTCCTCTACGATATCGCAGAGTGCCACCACCTGTGCCTCTTCCAGCTGGCTTAAGGCATTGAGGTGCGTGCGGGCAATGCCCCCGGCACCCAAGAAGCCTATTCTCAGAGCCATCTTTTTCCCCCTTTCAGACGCGCTTTGCGCAGTTCAGAGCCGCGCGTTATGCTTCCTCAATACATTGTTGCAAAAATTCCACCGTTTTTGGGAATGCCACCGCCGGGTCGCCTTCAATTTTGCATTCCAGGGCCATATAGTTTTTGTAGCCAATCTCTTTGAGCGCAGCAAAACCACGCTTGAAATCAATAGTCCCGGTGCCCGGCTGCAGGCGGGTGCTGTCCGCCAGATGAACATGGCGGATATAACTGCCTGCCTGGCGGATGCTCTCGGCCGGGTCGGTCTCCTCAATGTTCATATGGAAAAAGTCAGCCATTATTTGCACTGAAGGATGGCCCACCCGCTCGGCAATTTCTTTTGCCTGAGCGAGCGTCCTGACAAAATGGGTTTCGTAGCGATTTATGGGTTCCACCAGGATGAGACTACCGGCCTCCTCGGCCGCCGGCGCGAGTTCTTTTAGTATGAGCACTAAGAGTTCCTTTTCCAGGGTGATAGTATCGTAAAGTGGGCTGACATCCGGAAGAAAGGGTTTTCTGAATATGGGGACGGTGATGAGTCCCACCGCGCCTAAATCGCCGGCTATCTTCAGTAACATCTTCATATCCGAGATGGCCGAATCCCGCTCTTTCTTGTCGTTGTGCAAAAGGCATCCCCTGATACCGGAACAGATAGTGGAAACAGGAAGGCCTGCTTTCTCCGTTGCAGCCTTGATTTCTTCCTGGTTATCCCTCACCTCGTTTCCCCACAGTTCCACGGCCTCAAACCCGTAGGCCTTAAGATTCATAACCCTCTCGGTGAAGGCTTCCCCGGAGGCCCAACGCAATTGAGCAGCAAGTTTCATCTTCCCCTCCTCTAAAAATGGCCCCTTTTGAAACTTACACTCCTCCGAAAAAATAGAAATCTACAGCCTTTGCCCAATCGTGTCAAGTGATTTTGCTTGACATTAAGCAAGACAATTATTATATTTTGCCCTGATATGGAGTTGCCTAAGACACTGTCATTCACAAGCGGTCATCCGAGCAACGAGTTTCGAGCGGCGGTTGACCAAATTAGGGGAAGAGGAGTTTGAGTTTTCGCAGCATCGTTCTGGCCAAGCAGGTTCCGGATACCCAGAACCTCACCGCCCGGGCTATGAAACCCGATGGCACGGTAAATCGGGCCGCCCTTCCCGCCATCTTCAATCCTCACGACCTCAATGCCCTGGAAGTGGGGCTAAATCTTCGTGATAAATTCGGCGGTGAAGTCATCCTCATCACTATGGGCCCCTGGATGGCCGCGGAGGTGGTGCGCGAGGCCCTCTATCGGGGCGCAGATGAGGCCGTGCTCCTCACTGACCGGCGATTTGCCGGCTCGGATACCCTGGCCACTTCCTATGCCCTGGCCCAGGCGGTGCGTAAGATGGGAGAGGTTGACCTGGTCCTCTGCGGCAGTCAGGCCATAGACGGCGATACCGCACAGGTGGGCCCGCAGGTAGCGGAGAAACTGGGCCTTCCCCAACTCACCTTCGTGCAAGAGATTGAGGAGGTGCGTGAGACCGGGGTAGTGGTGAAACGCACCATTGAAAATGGCTACGAGCGTCTGCGCGCTCCACTTCCGGTGCTTATGACCGTAACCTCGGAGGTAAATATCCCCCGACCTCCCCGGGCCAAACTTATTATGCAGTATAAAAAGGCCCGGGCCCCTGTGGAAGTGCGCATTGAGGCGGAGCGGGAATTTGAGAATTACACCGGCGTTGACCGAGACGAAATCATCGCCAAAAAAACGGAAGAGAGAATGGCCGCGCTTCGTGACCAGGGTCTTCTCTTAACTGAGTGGAATCTGGAAAGAATTGAGGCCCAAGAGGAGCGCTGCGGCTTTGCCGGTTCGCCTACCAAGGTGAGAGAAACGGAAAGCGTGGTGCTGCGTGCCAGGGAAAGTAAAACTTATGACCCTACAGAAGAGGGCCTAAAAGGGCTGGTGGAGGAACTGGCAGATAGCCGTATCCTGGGATGATAAGATGGCGGATGCTCCCAAAGTCTGGGTAGTGGCTGAGACTTCCGGTTCGGGACTCTCAGAGGTGAGCCTGGAACTTCTTTCCAAGGCAAGCGAACTGGCCGGGAAACTGAAGACCGGTGTGGCCGCGGCGCTCGTAGGCTACTCTATTGAACCCCTTGCTCCAGAACTTATTTCCTATGGCGCGGATGTGGTTTTCCTGGCCCAGGATGAGCGGCTTAAGGACTATCTGGCCAATCCTTATGCAAAAATCATCGCCCGCCTTTTGGCCGAGGAGAAGCCGGAGATTGTTCTTTATGGAGCCAGCTCCACCGGACGCGACCTGGCCCCCCGCGTGGCCTCCCAGATTCGGGCCGGGCTCACTGCCGACTGCACGGATTTAAAAATCGGCGACCATAAAGATTTAAAGACTGGCAAGGTCTACCGCAACATCCTCTTTCAGGTGCGCCCGGCCTTTGGTGGAAATATCATCGCCACCATAGTCAATCTGGACCACCGACCGCAGATGTCCACGGTGCGTGAGGGCGTTATGCGAATGAGCCAGCCGCAGGCGAGCCGCCGCGGCGAGGTGATAGAAGTTCCGGTGGAACTTTCTCCGGAAGATTTTCTGGTAGAGGTGCTGGAAAGGGTTGAGGCCCAGCGTAAGGTGAACCTCAAGGGCGCAAATATAATAGTTTCCGGCGGCGCCGGCGTGGGTTCACGGGAGAATTTCCGCCTCATACACGAGTTCGCTGAAGTCTTGGACGCAGAAGTAGGGGCCTCCAGAGCCGCGGTGGATGCCGGATTTGTCTCCAAAGAACATCAGGTCGGCCAGACCGGCACTACGGTGCGGCCTAAACTCTATATCGCCTGCGGTATATCCGGCAGCGTCCAGCATCAGGCCGGGATGAGTGAGGCCGGCAAGATCCTGGCCATAAATACCGACCCCGAGGCCCCCATAATGAATATCGCCCATTATAAAATCATCGGCGACTTAAATGAGGTCATCCCCCAACTGATCAAGACCCATAAGGCCAGCGGCCGGTAGTTTAAAGAGGTTAAGATATGCCGAATTTTTTTGAGGATAATGAGGATATCAAGTTCCATTTAGAAACCAGAGACCTGGAAGCGATAATTCGTCTGCAGGAGGAAGATTTTAAGGAAAAGGGAGAATTTCCTTATGCGCCGGAGGATGTGGCCGACGCTCAGGACAATTACCGCCGGGTGCTGCATCTTTTGGGCCAGATAGCCGCAGAATTCATTGAACCCCGGGCGGAAGAGGTGGATTTGGAAGGCCCGAAACTGGTAGAGGGAAAGGTGGTATATTCAGAAGGAATAGCCCAGGCCTTGGGGCGATTGGCGCAAGCGGATTTGATGGGGATGCTTCTTCCCCGCCAATACGGTGGGCTTAATTTTCCCACCACCATTTACGCGATGGCCATAGAGATAATCTCCCGCGCCGATGCCAGCCTTATGAATATCTTCGGGCTGGGCTCCATAGCCGAAACCATAGACGATTATGCCTCCGAAGAACTCAAAGAGAAATATCTGCCCAAATTCGCTTCGGGCGAGGTTACCGGGGCGATGGCCTTAACCGAACCCGATGCCGGTAGCGACCTCCAGGCCTGCCGGCTTAAGGCCACCGAAGATACCGAACGAGACTCTTGGCGGCTTTCCGGGGTAAAAAGATTTATCACCAACGGCTGTGGGGATGTGCTGCTGGTTCTGGGCCGAAGTGAGGAAGGTTCCGAAGGCGGGCTGGGTTTGAGTCTATTTCTTTGCGAACAGGGCCCGGGCCTTCGGGTGCGCCGGCTGGAAGATAAATTGGGCATTCACGGCTCGCCCACTTGCGAACTTCATTTTGATAACAAAGAGGCATTTTTAGTCGGCGAGCGTCGCTTGGGGCTTATAAGATATGCTATGAGTATGATGAACGGGGCGAGAATTGCTGTGGCTGCGCAGGCGGTAGGCATCGCCGAGGCTGCTTACCGGCGGGCGATGGAATTTGCCGGAAGCCGCGAGCAGTTTGGAAGGAAAGTCAGGGACTTTCCCGCAGTGAGCGAGATGCTCACGCAGATGCGCGTCTCCATAGAGGCCGCCCGGGCTTTGCTCTACGATACCGCTATGGTGGCCGACCTTTTCCGGGGCTTGCAGAGGCAATTTGATGTGGCTGCTAAGGAAGAAAAAAAAGAGATTCGCGGCAGGCTAAACAAGGTCAAACGACTGGCCGGGATGCTCGCACCTATGAGCAAATATTACGCCTCGGAGATGAGCATCAAGGTGGCCTCAGATGCCATTCAGGTGCACGGCGGCAGCGGCTATATGAAAGATTATCCGGTGGAAAGATACTTCCGGGATGCCCGCATTACCTCCATCTACGAGGGCACTTCGCAACTTCAGATTATCGCGGCTATGGGCGGTCTCACCAGCGGCACTTTTTCGGCTGCCCTGGACGAGTTTGAATTCCGCGGTCTCCAGCGGCCTCTGAAAGGGATTTTCGGAAAACTTCTGCGTGCCCGCAAGGCCACAGAAAGCGCCATTTCTTACATAAAAAAGAGGGGCGATTCCCAGTATACCGACCTCAAGTCCAGCACGCTCGTGGATATGGCCATAGATACATATATTGGTTATCTCCTGCTCCGCGATGCCGAATTGTGCAAAAGAAAGGTCTGGGTGGCCAAAAAATTCATTGAAGATATGCTTCCCCGGGTGGAGATGAATGCCAAACGGGTGCGAAGCGGCGCCAGAACCACCTTGACCCATTTCTCCACTATAAATGCTTAATCGTCGGTAGTCGGCCGTCAGCTGCGGCTGGGCTTGCCCCTTGATCTACCCAAATACAGGGCCGCTCTTTACCGTCTGTTTCCTGACCTTCCAGAAACGAGGCCAGCTTGAAAGAATCCATCAGGATGAAAATGCTTTGACTCATATGAGGTAGAGAGATAAAATCTTTCTGGTTACTGATGAAAGGGGGGCGAGAGTGTTAAAGGTGGGCATTATAGGCTGTGGCAAGGTTACGGAACGGATGCATCTTCCGGGCTACGCCAAATGTCCCAATGTGGAGGTGGTGGCGGTAACGGACATAGTGAAAAAGCGCGCCCGGGATATGGCGGAGAGGTTTTCCGTTCCCCATATCTATACCGACCATAAAGAGATGCTGAAGGAAGCCGAAATTGATGCGGTGAGCGTCTGCACCCCCAATTACCTCCACGCCCGGCACACCATAGACTCTTGCCGGGCGGGTAAAAATGTCCTGGTGGAAAAGCCGATGGCCACTTCAATGCGCGAGGCCCAGAGGATGATAGATGCGGCCAAAAGGAATAAAGTTATCCTGATGATTGAGCAGCCCAGGCGCTTTTCCCCGGTAACTCAAGCCACCCAGGAGATATTAGATTCCGGCCTTTTGGGCAAAATCAGAGGCCTTAGAGGCCGCTACGCACACAGCGGGCCGGAACACTGGGCACCGGGAAGCCGCTGGTTCTTCAAGAAAGATGAAGCCTTCGCCGGCGCTCTGGCCGACCTGGGCATTCATATCGTGGATGTCTTGCTTTATTTAGTGGGCAAAAGGGTAACTCAGGTGGCCGGCTTTACCTCTATCGTAGAGAAAAAAAGAAGCGAGGTGGAGGATAACGCGGTCTTCATCATCCGCTTTGCCGATGGCACGCTGGGGGAAATTTCTGCGGCCTGGACTCAGTCGCCTCTGGAGGGCTCATATACTATTTATTGTGAGAAGGGCTGGCTGGAAAGCACTCGAAGCAAACTCACCATCCATATGAATACGCCTCGGGGAACTTTTGAGCCGGAGATTCCCCAAAGAAACAGGTTCGGCAGTCCCTGGCAATATTTTGCCAACTGCATTGAAAAAGGAGAGAAACCTTTCATAGACGGCGAGGAAGGGGCGCGGAGTCTGGAGGTAATCCTGGCCGCGCATCAGTCCGCGGTGAGGGGATGTGTTATTACCCTTCCGCTACCTCGCAAATAAGCTATTTATATCTTGCAAAAATAAGGCATTTTCGATAAAAGATAAAAGTTCGTAAGCAAGAATAAAAATTCCCATGGAGAAGGGAGCAGATATGCGCATTGCTATGATTTCTACTTATCCGCCCATAGAATGTGGAATTGGTGCCTACACTGACTACTTGGTAGAGGCCCTGAAGCCTCTTAATAACGAGGTCCACATTATCAGTCAGACCGGTGCAGAAGGTCATAATGTTTATGCTGTATTCAACGCCGACGACAGTGACCTTTCGGAGAGGGTTTCCAATATCGCCGTTAAGATAACCCCTGATGTGGTGCATATCCAACACGAATTCGGCCTTTTTGGCAAGCAGTTCGGTGTTAATGTGGTTCCTTTGGTTTACAAGTTGAGATTGGCGGGCATCCCGGTAGTGGCGACTCTGCATACTGTCTATGAGAAAATCAGGCCAGGAGCGGATATTATTCTTAAGGCATTGGTGGATGTGTGCGATGCCGTGATTGTGCACGAGGAGTTCCAAAAGAAAACGCTGGTAAAGGCATTCGGCCAGGCGGAGAAGATTAATGTTATCCCCCACGGCGTGCGTAAGGTTAAGGCCTTTCCCGACGCCAAGAAGCGCCTCGACCTGGATGAAAATAGAAAGGTGGTTCTTCTCTGTGGCTATTTTCGTCCCAGCAAAGGCTTCCACAAGATTGTGGATATATTTCCGCAAATCCTCAAGCGAGTGCCCAAAGCGGAACTGGTGGTTGCCGGTAAGATGCGTCAGGTCGAATACGCCGACTATCGGAATAAATTCTTCCAGAAGATTAATCTCTCTACGGCAAGAGAGCACATTACCGTATTCCGGGGCCAATTTCCCCAGAAAACCTTTGACTATATCCTTTCGGCAGCCGATGTTGTCCCCTTTCCTTATTTAGCAGGGGCGCAAAGTGGGGTAATGGCACATGCGCTGGCCTTTAAGAAGCCTCTCGTGGTCAGTCCCTTGAGGGCCTTCAAGGAATTGGTGAGAAAAACGGGCGTGGGAATGGTGGCCAGAAGCAAGAAGGCCTTTGCCGAGGCTATCTGCAAGATTCTTAAAGACAAGGAGTTGGCCAGCAAACTCTCCCAGAACGCCGAACGCTATGTGCGGGAGATGGCAGGCTGGGATATTGTGGCTCGCCGCACTGTGAGTACATATCACAAGATAGTCAAAGTTCCTTACGGCCGGGCCAGATATGTTTATGTCCCTTAAGGGAAGTGATTTTTTGGGTAAGGCAGCAAGCAGAGGGGGAGGTTGATTATGACGGCCAAGGCTTTAAAAAGAGATATTGTTGACCGCTACGATGGCAATCCCATAATAACCGCCCAGGATATACCTTTTCCCTGCAATACCGTTTTTAACGCCGGCGCCGTCAAGCACAACGGCCTCTATTTGCTTCTGCTCCGGGTAGAAGGGCTGGAGGGAAAGTCTGCTCTTCATCTGGCCACAAGTAAGGATGGATTTCACTTCGATATCCAGGAAAAGCCGGCAATGTGGCCCAGTGAGGAGGAGCCTTACCGCACTTATGAGGAATTAGGTGTTGAGGACCCACGCCTCACCAAGATGGGCGACCAGTATTTCATCTTCTATACCGCCTATTCGCGGTACTCCCCGCGCATTGGTCTGGCCAAGACGCGGGATTTTTCCACATTCGAGCGGGTGGGGCTGGTATCTCAGCCCACCAATAAAGATGCGGTGCTTTTTCCCAAGAAATTTGGGAATAGATTCGTGCGACTGGACCGGCCTTCTACTTCTGGCAGGCAGGATATGTGGATTTCTTATTCTGACGACCTCATTTACTGGGGGGATTCCAGAATAGTGATGGAAGTGCGCCCGGGCTATTGGGATTGCGCTACCATCGGCGCAGGGGTCCCGCCTATTGAGACGGAAAAGGGTTGGTTAGAAATCTATCACGGGGTGCGGGTAACTGCTGGCGGCAGGCTCTACCGCCTGGGATGCGCCCTTTTTGATCTGGAGGACCCTTCCAAACTCATTGGCCGCTCCGGGCCTGCGATACTCTCCCCCAGGGAACCTTACGAGAGAACCGGCGATGTCCCCAATGTAGTCTTTACCTGCGGAGCCGTAATGGAGGAAAATGGCGAAGTAAGAATATACTACGGCGCCGCCGATACCTGTATCTGTGTCGCTACCGCCAGCCTTCACGATTTGATAGATTGTTGTGAATAGATAGGATGCGAAGTGATTTTTATCTTAGATAACTACGATTCCTTTACCTATAACCTGGTGCAGGCCGTGGGCTCTTTTGGCCAAGAGATTGTTGTTTTCAGAAACGATAAGATTACCGTGCAGGAAATCGAAGAAAGAAATCCCACGCACATCATCATCTCTCCCGGCCCCTGCACTCCTAAAGAGGCCGGTATATCCGATGATGTGGTGCGGCATTTCGCCGGAAAAATCCCTGTCCTCGGCGTCTGTCTCGGTCATCAGTCCATCGCCCACGCCTTTGGCGCCGAGATAGTGCGCGCCTCCCGTCTTATGCACGGCAAGACCTCCCTCATTCACCACGATGGTAAAGCCATCTATCGCGGCCTTGAAAATCCCTTCACCGCCACCCGCTACCATTCACTCATCGTGAAGGAAGACACCTTGCCGGACTCATTTATTATCACCGCCCGTAGCGAAATAAACGAACTTATGGGCATCCGCCATAAAGAATATCCCCTGGAAGGGGTGCAGTTCCATCCGGAATCCTTCCTCACTGAACAAGGCCCCAAACTCTTGAAAAATTTTATAGAGAGTTAAAATAGCAAAAGAGCCAGACGGCTATGCCGCGAGGCTGCGCCATCGGCTCGCTCACTGCAGTAGGGTAAATAAGGCTATCCTTAGAACATTTTTCTTGACAAACGCAAATTGAGCCACTAAAATCTTCTTGTTTTCCAAGGGCGAAATCTGGACAAAAATA
>LIZR01000032.1 GCA_001302825.1 Planctomycetes bacterium DG_23
TAGCGCTGATAGAGCCCATAGCCTTGGAGGAGGGGTTGAGGTTTGCCATCCGCGAAGGGGGCAAGACAGTAGGCGCAGGCATAGTGACCAAGATAATAGAATAGGAAACTTTACAGAGATAAGGAAGGGATTGCCTCTTCGGGCAGGGATGATGAAAGATGCGGGTATATGTGACCTTAGAATGCTCGCAGTGTGCAAGGCGTAATTATCGCACCAGTGCGGAAACCAGCGGAAGCAAGAGACTGGCGCTCAAGAAATACTGTAGGTTCTGTCGAACCCATACTGTGCACAATGAAAGAAGAAGATGAAATAGCAGGTCTGTAGCTCTAACGGCAAGAGCGCCGGACTCCAAATCCGGAGGATGGGGGTTCGAATCCCTCCAGACCTGCCATTTTTATCAAGTGAGAATCGGTTATGGGGATACAGATTTATAAGAAGACCCAGGGGAAATATGTGAGATTGGTCACCTTAGGTGCGGCCGTGCTTTTAGGAATCTTTGGGGGCAATCAGATTTATGGCCCTTTTAGCGACCTCAAGGATATCTTTCAGATTTTGGGCTATAAAATCAATTGGGGCCATATCGTGGGTGTGGGCGTCTTTCTCTTTTTCTTGCTGGGCGGACTGTGGGCGGTGAACTATCCTCGTTTTGTGGATTTACTTATAGATACTGAAGGTGAACTAAAAAGGGTGAACTGGCCCACCTGGCGCCAGGTCTTTGAGGCTACGGGAGTGGTAATCACGGTGGTTATTCTTATGAGCCTATTCATCATCGTGGTCGATAAAACCCTGATAATTTACCTTTTGAAATTGATTCGCGTGCTTTAAGGAATCTCTATGGCTAAAAACTGGTTCGTGGTCCGGGTGCAGAGCGGAAAAGAGACCCAGGCCAAAAAGAACCTGGAAAAACGAATTAAGATGCAAGGCCTGCAGGATAGAATTGGCCGGGTAATGGTGCCCTCTGAGAGGGTTACAGAGGTGCGTGGCGGTCTGCGCCGCACCACCGAGCGTAAGATTTATCCCGGCTATCTTATGGTGGAGATGCAGGCAGATGAGTCCGGCCGCATCCCCCGGGAAAGTTGGTTTTTGGTGCGGGAGACGCCCGGAGTGGGCGATTTCGTAGGCGCCGGAGCTACCCCGGTGGCCCTTAAAGAGCACGAAGTGGAGCGCATCCTCTCCGATGCGGAAAAAGTAAAAGAGGAAGTGCCTCGGCTTAAGATAGACTTCAAGGTCAACGACAGCGTCAAGATTAAGGAAGGGCCTTTCCAGAATTTTGATGGCGTGGTGGAGGAGGTCAATCCAACCAAGGGCCTTATCAAGGTGATAGTGACCATCTTTAGTCGGGCAACGCCAGTGGAACTGGAATACTGGCAGGTGGAAAGGATATAAATTGGCCAAGGTGCAGGTGGCCAGAGTGAAATTACAACTTCCCGGTGGCCAGGCTACTGCGGCTCCGCCCGTGGGGCCGGCAATAGCGCCTCATGGTGTATATCCCGGGGATTTCGTTTCTCGCTTTAACGAACGCACCAAAGACTTGGAAGGGACTATCGTCTCGGTAGTAGTCAACATATATCAGGACCGGACTTTTGACATTGTAATTAAGAGTTCTCCGGCCCCGGTGCTTCTGAAGCAGGCAGCGGGAATTGCCAAGGGCTCCGGTCTTTCAGGTAGAGAGACGGTCGGGAAGGTTACCAAAAAGCAGGTTGAGGAAATTGCCTCGGCCAAGATGAAGGATTTAGGTGCCGGCTCTTTGGACGCCGCCGTCAAAATGATCGAGGGCACGGCCAAAAGTATGGGTATTGAAGTAGCGGAGGAGGCCTCGTGAGCGGACGCGGAAAAAGATACCAGGAGTCGAAAAAACTCGTCTCTTCTTCGCAAGCCTATGAGATTGGAGAGGCAGTTGACCTCTTAAAGAAATTTCAGCACCCACATTTTGATGAGACTGTGGAGATTTGCATAAAACTGGGGGTGGATACCCGGCAAAGTGACCAGCAAGTTCGCGGCTCGGTGGCGCTGCCTGCTGGATTGGGCAAGAAAATGCGGGTGATAGCATTTTGTGAGGGGGAAGAAGCCCGCCAGGCGAAAGATGCCGGAGCCGTGGAGGCTGGTGGCGATGAACTCATAGAAAAAATATCTCAGGGATGGCTGGATTTTGATGTGGCGGTAGCTTCCCCCAAAATAATGCCCAAAGTAGTGAAGTTAGGAAGGATATTAGGGCCCAAGGGACTTATGCCTTCGCCCAAAAGCGGTACGGTGGCAGAAGATGTGCCAGCAGCGGCAAAAGAATTTATGGCAGGAAAGGTGGAATATCGGGCAGATGCCGGAGGCAATGTGCACGCCTCGGTGGGTAAAGTCTCTTTCTCCGTCGAAGATTTGGTAATGAATATTGAGGCCTTTGTCGAACGCATCCGGACCGCGCGGCCTTCCGGGGCCAAAGGCACTTATATTCAGAAAGTCACCCTCTCCTCGAGTATGAGCCCGGGCATTCCGGTAGCCCTGGGCCAGAAAACTTAAAGTTGGGAAAGAAGAAAAGATGCCCAGCGAGATTAAAAAAGTTATCGTTGAGGAGTTGACCGAGAGATACCGGAATGAACGAGACTTGGTTCTGGTGGACCTCACCGGTACTGATGCCCAGGCCCTGCAAAAGTTGCGGGAAGCCCTGGACAAGAATTCTGTGAAACTTGAGGTGGTGAAAAACTCCCTGGCCAAATTGGCCTTCAGGGAGATAGGGCTTGAGCTTTTGGCGGATTACCTGGAAGGCCCCAGCGCCATTGCTGTGGGCGCCGATGACATAGTGGCTTTGGCCAAGGCCTTAGTGGATGCGGGCAAGGGTTTCGAGCAGTTAACCCTTAAGGCCGGTTTCGGTGAAGGCCGCCTACTGACCGGCCAAGAAGTTAGTGAAGTGGCCCATATAGCCCCACGGGAAGTGCTACTTTCGCAAGTTGCCGCAAGTTTGAATTCGCCCTTGACAGGATTTGCTGGGGTCTTGAACGGGCTTTTACGCAAACTGATGATTGCTTTGGATGCGATAAAACAGTCGCGCAGTGAAGAAACTTAAGGTGTCACACTCACATAGCGGAGGACCACGATGACCGAGGAAAAAGAGAAAGAGGAAAAACCTAAGGCCGAAGAGGGTAAGCCAGAAAAGGCCGAGGGGAAAAAGACTGCGGGTCGTTCTGGCAAGAAGGGCACAACCAAGGCGACCAAAAAGGCACCAGAGGCCAAAGCGCTTTCTGTCGAGGAGATTGTGGACTTTGCCAAGACTATGGGTGACAAGGAACAGTCGGAACTGGTGCGGGGCATTGTGCGAAATATGCGGGTGATGAGCCTCTCCGGATTAGTTAAGGACCTGGAAGAGGAATTCGGAGTTAGTGCGGCTGTCCCTGCTGTGGCTGTTACTTCTGCGGCGCCTCAAGTAGAAGAGGCCGTGGAAGAAAAGACCGTATTTGATGTTACCCTGGAATCTGTCGGCGATAAGAAGATACCCGTCATTAAGGTAGTTCGCTCTTTGACCTCCCTGGGGCTTAAGGATGCTAAGGCTTTGGTGGATAGTGCGCCCAGGAAGATTAAGGAAGGCGTCTCCAAAGAGGAGGCGGAGAAGATTAAGAGTGAACTGGAAGCGGTTGGGGCTACGGCAAAGTTAGAGTAAGGAGCTCCTTGGGCCCTTGCGAGGAGAAAAATGAAGATAAGAAATTACTGTAAGTTTCCGGACCTTTTGTTGGTGCCCAGACTCACTAAGGTTCAGACTAACTCTTATGAGGACTTCCTGCAGGCGGGCATCCCTGGCGATAAGCGCAAGAACCAGGGTATTGAGTCTATACTCAGGGAGACCTTCCCCATTCAGAGTTACGATGGAAGTATGGCCTTAGAGTATCTGCACTACGAGTTGGGCAAGCCCAGATACAGTGTCGAAGACTGCAAGAGTCTGGGTCTCACTTATGGTGCTCCCTTTAAGGTGGTCCTACGCTTGGTGAAAAAAGATATGGAAGCCGTGGAAGAAGAGGTCTATCTGGGTGAGATGCCCATTATGATTGGCGGCGGGGAGTTCATCATAAATGGCTCCGAGAGAGTAATCGTCAGCCAACTCCACCGCTCACCCGGAGTTGACTTTCTGGAAGATACGCGTGGGGTCGAGCGGAGATTGTATTCCTGCCGCATTATTCCGGACCGGGGTAGTTGGATTGAAATGAATGTGGCCAAGCGGGGTGTGCTTACGGTTCGCATAGACCAGAGCGGCAAGTTTCCTTTCACTATTTTTTTGCGGGCCTTTGCACCGGAATTTTCCACTAATGCAGACATCCTTCGCCTGTTTTATCCCACTGAGCGAGTCAAACTTACGACCCGTGCCACCACACCCCGAAAACTGGCTGGCAAGTTTGCCGCCGAAGATATAACGAATGAGGAAACCTCGACCGTCTTTGTGGAGACGGGAAAGAAAATATCCGACGCTACAAGCATTCTCATCTGGGAAAGAGGCATCCGTGAGGTGGAGGTCATCACGGAAATTGACGAACCTCTTATCATCAATACCTTAGCCGAAGACCCCACCAAGAGCCATGAGGAGGCATTGCTCAAGATTTATTCCCGGCTGCGTCCGGGCAGTCCTCCTCAACTGGCGCGGGCCAAAAGGCTTTTTCACGAACGCTTCCAGGACGCTAACCGCTATCGTTTGGGGCGTGTGGGGCGATTCCGTCTCAATCGCAAATTCGGCTCAGATATTCCTGAAAGCGAAATGACCCTCTTGAAAGAAGACCTGGTCGGCGCAGTAAGA
Organism: Planctomycetes bacterium DG_23; assembly: GCA_001302825.1. Lineage (GTDB taxonomy): Bacteria > Planctomycetota > DG-23 > DG-23 > DG-23 > DG-23. Next base: position 4,769 of record LIZR01000032.1, read on the forward strand.
TACCTTATGAAACTTTTAAGGGGCGAAGGCGTGGTGGATGATATAGACCACCTGGGCAATCGGCGACTGCGCACCATCGGCGAACTGGCTGGAGAGGAAATCAGGAAAGGTTTTCTTCGCCTCAAGCGTTCCGTTCAGGAGCGGATGAGCACTAAAGAGGCAAGTGAACTGACCCCGCGGCTCTTGGTAAATTCCAAGACCGTCTCAGCGGCTATAGATTATTTCTTCGCCCGTAGCGAACTTTCTCAGGTCGTGGACCAGACCAATCCCCTGGCTGAACTCCAGCACGAAAGGCGGTTGAGCGCGGTGGGTCCGGGCGGCCTAAATCGTAAACGCGCCGGTTTTGAAGTGCGCGACGTCCATGTTTCCCACTACGGCCGGATATGTCCGGTGGAGACTCCCGAGGGTACCAACATCGGGCTTATCTCCTATTTGTCTTTATACGCGGATATAGATGATTATGGTTTTCTGATGACGCCTTATCGTAAGATAAGGAAGGGTCGCGTCACCGATGAGATTGAATATTTTCGGGCCGATGAAGAGGCGGAGAAGAAACTGGTTCCTGCAGATGTGCCTGTGGATGACCAGAGACGGATTAAGGGAAAGCGGGTGCTGGCCCGTTTCAAGGGAGATTTCCAACTTGCTGCAGCGGAAGAACTTGAATACGCCGATATCTCACCGCGGCAGTTGGTAGGGGTCTCTGCCAGTCTTATTCCCTTTTTGGAGCATAACGATGCCAACCGCGCACTTATGGGCTCCAATATGCAGCGCCAGGCCGTGCCCTTGATTACTCCCGAGCCTCCTATTGTAGCCACCGGTATGGAAAAGATAGTGGCCGAGAATTCGTCTATGGTTGTTACGGCCCAGGGGCCTGGCGAAGTTACCAAGGTAACTGCTTATGAAATCGTCATCCGAAATGGCAATGGTCAAACTCAAGCCTATCGCCTGGCCAAGTTCCAGCCCCTCAACGAGGGCACTTGCCTTAATCAAAGGCCCATCGTAAGAGAAGGCGATAAAGTGAAAGCCGACCAGATTATTGCGGACGGTCCCGCCACCTCCCAGGGCGAACTTTCCCTGGGACGCAATGTCTTGGTGGCCTTTATGCCCTGGGAGGGCTATAACTTTGAGGATGCCATCATCATAAGTGAGTCCCTGGTTAGAGATGGCAGGTATACCTCTATCCATATTCAGGAATTCGAGGCCGAGATAAGAGAAACGAGACTGGGCCGGGAGGAGTTCACCCGGGACATTCCCAATGTGTCTGAGCGAGCCTTGAGGAACTTGGATGAGAGAGGCGTGGTTCGCATGGGGACTAAAGTGGGTCCGGGAGACATCCTGGTAGGCAAGGTTTCCCCCAAGTCCAAGAGCGAACTTTCGCCCGAGGAAAAACTCCTACACGCCATATTCGGCCGCGCCGGCGAGGATGTGAAGAACAATTCTCTCGTGGTTCCTTCCGGCGTAGAAGGTATTGTGGTGGATACCAAGAGATTCTCCCGTAAATCACTTCTTTCTGAAGAAGAACGCAAGCGGCTGGAAGAAGAGATGGAGCGCATCGAATTGGAATTTAATAAGCAAATTGCCTATCTGGTCAAAAAGATGTTCAGGAGTCTGGAAGAACTCACCGGCGGGCCATTAATCAGTCGCCAGACCAAAGAGACCATCTCCCTCTCCGGCCTTTCCATCGAAGAGATAGTGGAATTACAGAGCGAACTGGATTTCAGCGACCTCGTCATCCGCAATAAAAAGAAGAAAAAGGCAGCCGAGGAGAGCTTTACCGGGTTTGAAGAAAAAATCGAGGTTCTCAGGGATGAAAAGGAACACCATTTAGATGGGCTTCGTCGGGGCGATGAATTACCCTCCGGCGTCCTGGAGATGGTCAAGGTTTTCGTGGCCACCAAGCGCACACTGGCCGTGGGCGATAAGATGGCTGGCCGTCACGGCAATAAGGGTGTTATAGCCAAAATCCTTCCGGTGGAGGATATGCCCTTCCTGGAAGACGGCACCTCGGTGGAGATAATCCTCAATCCTTTGGGCGTGCCTTCCAGGATGAACCTGGGCCAGATATTCGAGACCCATTTGGGCTGGGCTGCCCGAGCACTCGGCTTTCAGGCCGTTTGTCCGGTATTTGACGGGGCCACGGAGGCGGAGATCCGCCAGGCCCTGCGTCAAGCCAACCTGCCCCAAGATGGCAAAATCACCCTCTGTGATGGCCGCACCGGCCAACGCTTTGACCAGAAGATTACTGTGGGTTATATCTATATGATGAAACTCATCCATCTGGTGGATGATAAAATTCATGCCCGCGCCACCGGGCCTTATTCTTTGATCACCCAACAGCCTCTGGGGGGCAAGGCACGCTACGGAGGACAGCGGTTCGGAGAGATGGAAGTCTGGGCCCTGGAGGCTTACGGTGCGGCCTACACCCTACAGGAACTACTGACGGTTAAAAGCGATGATATTGAGGGCCGCACCAAAATTTATGAGGCAATGGTTAAGGGCACCAATACTTTGGAGGCGGGCACGCCGGTCTCCTTTGATGTGTTAACCAATGAGATACGCGGCCTCTGCCTGAATTTACAATTGGAGGAACGCAAGGCCTTAGACAGGTAAAATTTGCGAGCCATTTCCTTTTCAGGAGAGATTAGATGATTGAATCGGATTTTAAGCGAGTGAACGATTACACATCGGTTAGGATAGGTCTGGCTTCGCCAGAGGACATCCGCCGCTGGTCCTTTGGAGAGGTGAAAAAGCCCGAAACTATTAATTATCGCACCTATCGGGCGGAGAAAGACGGCCTTTTCTGCGAGCGCATATTTGGGCCGGAGCGAGACTGGGAATGCTTCTGTGGCAAATATAAGGGGATGAAGCACAAAGGAACCATATGCGACCGCTGCGGAGTCCTGGTTACCCATTCCCGAGTGCGGCGAAAGCGTATGGGACATATCAACTTGGCCGCTCCCGTAGTCCACATCTGGTTCTTTAAGACCGTCCCCTCACACCTGGCTAGACTCCTGGGCATTAAGGCCGTTTCCTTGGGCCGCATCATCTATTACCAAGATTATGTTGTTATTGACCCCGGCGATACCCCTCTCAGGGAAAAGCAACTCCTTTCTGAAGAAGACCTGCGCGCTTGCAGAGAGAAGTATGGGGACTCTTTCAAGGCCGATATGGGTGCTGAGGCCGTGCGTGCTTTGCTCAAGAGGCTAAATCTTGAGGAACTATCCGCCAAACTTCGTGCTCAAATTAGAAAGACCTCTTCCAGGCAACGCGGGAAGAACTTATCCGCCCGTCTGGAGATTGTACAAGACCTTTTGACTTCGGAGAACAAACCCGAATGGTTGGTTTTGGACTGCATTCCCGTCATCCCTCCGGACCTTAGGCCTTTAGTGCATCTGGACAGCGGTAATTTCGCCACTTCGGACCTTAATGACCTCTACCGGCGCATCATTAACCGCAATAACCGTCTTAAGAAACTTATGGAATTGAATGCGCCGGAGATTATCATCCGCAACGAAAAGCGTATGCTCCAGCAATCGGTGGATGCCCTCTTTGATAATAGCCGCACTCGCAGACCAGTCCTGGGCTCTTCCAATAGGCCACTCAAGAGTCTCGCCGATATGATCAAAGGCAAACAAGGTCGCTTCCGCGAAAATCTTTTGGGAAAGCGCGTTGATTATTCTGCACGAAGTGTCATCGCCGTAGGGCCGGAACTCAAACTGAACCAGTGCGGTATACCCAAAAGGATAGCCCTGGAACTATTCCAGCCTTTCATTATCCGCCGCCTGCACGAACTGGGCTACGCCGATACCATCAAAAGCGCCAAGAAGATGTTGGAACGCCAGGACCCTCAGGTATGGGATATATTGGAGGATGTTACTCGGGACCACCCTGTGCTTCTGAACCGGGCGCCGACCTTGCATCGTATGAGCATCCAGGCCTTTGAGCCCGTTTTGATAGAGGGCAATGCCATAGAGATACATCCGTTGGTCTGTCGGGCTTTTAACGCAGATTTTGATGGCGACGCTATGCCGGTTCACCTGCCCCTTTCCTTCGAAGCCCAGATAGAGGCCCGCACCCTTATGATGTCCACCAATAATATCTTCTCACCGGCCAACGGCGGGCCCATAGTTTCTCCTTCTCAGGATATTGTGCTGGGTTGTTACTACCTCACCAGTGAAGGGCCGCAAGGTCCTGGCCAGGGCCGCATCTTTGGCAATTTGCAGGAAGTCTTTATGGCTTATGACCATAAGAAGGTCGGCCTTCACGATAAAATTAAGGTCCGTATTGACCCAGAAAAAAAGATTCTTGGGCCTAAAGGCCCGGTGGAGTTAGAAAATGGCCTTTGTGAAACAACTCCTGGCCGCATCATCTTCAACGACATTCTTCCTGAGGATATGCCTTTTTATAATTTCCCCTTAGACCAGAAGGCCCTGGACCAGATTATCATAGATTGCCACCGCTTATTGGGTCGTGAAAAAACAATAGAACTTCTCGATGTAATGAAAGAGGTAGGCTTCAAGGCCTCAACTCTGGCTGGACTTTCAATCTCCGGAGATGACCTCTTGGTTCCAAAAAAGAAAAAGGAGATATTGGAGAAGACCCAGGCCCAGGTGGAAAGAGTCCAAAACCTTTATAGAAAAGGAGTTATTACTGACGGCGAGCGTTACAATCAGGTCATAGAGGCTTGGACGCACGCCCGGGAGCAGGTAGCTGAAGAAATGATGGAGGGACTGGCTAACGACGAGCGCCAGGGCCAGCGCTATCTTAACCCCATTTATCTTATGGTGGCCTCGGGCGCCCGCGGCAAGGTGGACCAGATGCGCCAGATGGCTGGGATGCGTGGGCTTATGGTTAAGCCTTCGGGCCGCATCATTGAGACGCCCATCCAGGCCAACTTTCGCGAAGGCCTGGGTGTGCTGGAATACTTCACCTCCACCCACGGCGCCAGGAAGGGGCTGGCGGACACCGCACTAAAGACCGCTGAATCGGGCTATCTCACCCGAAAGATGGCGGATGTGGCCCAGAATGTAGTAATTACCGAATTTGACTGCGGAACCTTAAACGGTATCACCAAGGCCACTGTTTACAAAGGCGATGAGGTTGTGGTTCCTCTGTCCAAGAATATTACCGGCCGCGTGGCCCGGGATACTATCGTCAATCTGGTCACTGACGAGGTCATCGTCAAAGAAAATGAACTTATCACCGCTGAGGCCGCCCGCAAAATAGAGGAACTCGGCTACGAGAAGGTGCGGGTGCGCTCGCCTTTGACTTGCGACTCTCCTTTAGGCGTGTGTAGCAGATGCTATGGCGCCGACCTTTCCACCGGGCAGTTGGGGGAGGAAGGCCTGGCCGTGGGCATTATCGCTGCCCAGTCCATCGGCGAGCCCGGCACCCAACTCACTATGCGCACTTTCCACATCGGCGGCACCGCCGACCGGGTGGTTGAGGAATCCGAAATTAAGGCCAGCGAAGCCGGCATATTGAAATATGAAAATCTTAATCTGGCCCAGGTCGATAAAAGCGAGGTTATTGTGCTGAACCGCAACGGATTCTTGGTGCTCCAGGATGCTAAGGACCGGGAACTCAAAAGGTTCTCTGTTCCCACCGGGGCAAGTCTTTTGGTTAAAGAAGGAACCAAAGTGTCCAGAGGAAAAGTCCTGGCTCGTTGGGACCCCCATATGGTTCCCATTCTGGCTGAAATGGAGGGTTTCGTCCGCTTCGAAGATGTGGTTCGAGACCGCACCATGCGCGAAGAGGTGGATACCACCACTGGCTTTGTGCGCAAGGTCATCATTGAGCATCGGGGTGACTTACACCCTCAGATTGCTATTGAGGATAAATCAGGTAAGATTTCGGGACTCTATCCTCTGCCCGAGAAGGCCAATATAGAGGTTGAAGAAGGGAACCAGGTCAAATCGGGGATGCTGCTGGCCAAAGTGCCGCGGGAGATTAGCCGCTCTCAGGATATTACCGGAGGCTTGCCCAGGGTGACCGAGATATTTGAGGCCCGTCGTCCCAAGGATCCCGCGGTGATGAGCAAGATAAGCGGGGTGGTGGAATTAGGCGAGAAACGACGGGGCAAGCGCACGGTGGTCGTTAAGGATGAAACCAGTGGCCTAGTGGAGGAACATCTTATTCCGCCTGGAAAACACCTGAGGGTACACCGTGGCGACCGGGTTACCGCTGGCGAACCCTTGATGGACGGCCCCCTGGTCCCCCAGGATATACTGCGCATAAAAGGCGAGGAGGCCTTGCAGCAGTATTTCTTGCAAGAGGTGCAGAATGTTTACCGCTCTCAGAATGTGTCCATAAATGACAAACACATCGAGATAATTGTCTCTCAAATGATGCATAAGGTGCGCATTGATGAGCCGGGTGATACCTCTTTGCTCACCGGTCAAGTGGTGGATAAGTTTGAATTTAACCGGGTAAATGACGAGATGAAAGAAAAGGGAGAAAAACCAGCTACTGCTACCCCTATGCTGATGGGCATCACCAAGGCCTCGCTTCAGTCCAATTCTTTCATCTCCGCTGCCAGTTTTCAGGAAACCACCAAGGTGCTCACCGAAGCCGCCCTGTCTGGGAGAATTGACCATCTCCTGGGGCTTAAAGAGAATGTCATCTTGGGCCGCCTCATCCCTGCGGGTACCGGTTTCAAGGCCTATTACGATGCCCGACTCAGGAGAACATTGGGTGAGGAAAAACTTGAGGCGAAAGAGGCCGCCCCAGCAAAAGAGAAGATGCCTGCTTAACTAAAGGAGGAAAGACCAAGTGCCCACAGTAAACCAGTTGGTGCGCAAGGGCAGAAAGAAAATTAAAAAGAAGGGAAAGGCTCCGCTCCTGGAGCGCTGTCCTCAAAAGCGGGGGGTATGTTTGCAGGTAAAGACCATGAACCCCAAAAAGCCGAATTCCGCCTTACGCAAGGTCGCTCGGGTAAGGCTTTCTAATGGCAAAGAAGCCACCGTCTATATACCTGGCGAAGGTCATAACCTGCTGGAACACTCTATCATCCTGGTGCGTGGCGGGCGGGTGCGAGACCTTCCCGGAGTCAAGTATCACATCATCCGCGGCGCCCTGGACACTATGGGCGTAGAGGGAAGAAAGCAAAGCCGTTCCAAATACGGAGTGAAAAAGCCCAAGTAAAGGGAGGAAACTGTGGGGCTTGCCTCTAAACTTTTTCGCTGGGCCAGATTTAGCGCCAGTATGAGGATGATAAGTAAAGGCCGCTATCATAAACGGATGGCAAACAAATTCATAGGTCGTAAGATTCATTCTAAATTGTGGTGGAAATAGGGGGCATAAGGTGCGAAAGAAAAAGCCTACGGCTTCGACGCCAACTTTGAGGCCTGACCCACGCTATAGGAGCCTTCTGGTCTCCAAATTCATAAACTGCCTAATGATAAGGGGCAAAAAGAGTGTGGCCCAGCGCATCTTCTATCAGGCTATGGATACTCTGGAGGAGCGGGCCAAAAATATCCCGCCCCAGAAACTTTTTGAGACTGCGGTGAATAATGTCAAACCTTTGGTGGAGGTGCGTTCCCGGCGGGTAGGGGGGGCAACCTACCAGGTGCCCCGCGAGGTACCCACCAAGCGCCGTCAGTCCCTGGCCATCCGGTGGATAATTGAGGCCGCCCAAAAAAAGAAAGGCCGCCCTATGTATCTCCGCCTGGCCGATGAATTTATGGCAGCGTATAAAAAAGAAGGTGATGCTATGACTACCCGGGAAAATATCCATCGTATGGCTGAAGCCAATAAGGCCTTCGCCCATTTCTCCTGGTGAAAAATGAACCATAGCGACATTAAAAAAATTCGTAATATCGGCATTATGGCCCACATAGATGCCGGCAAGACCACGGTCACCGAGCGCATTCTTTATTATACCGGAAAGGCTTATAAGATGGGCGAGGTGGACGAAGGCACGGCCACTATGGACTGGATGCCGGAGGAGCAAGAGCGCGGTATCACCATTACCTCCGCGGCGACCACCTGCTACTGGAAAGAGCACGAGATAAACATAATCGATACTCCGGGTCATGTGGATTTCACCGCTGAGGTGGAGCGTTGCTTGCGTGTACTGGACGGTGCAATTGTCGTCTTCTGCGGCGTGGCCGGCGTTGAGGCCCAGTCAGAGACCGTCTGGCGTCAGGCCGACCGTTATCGAGTTCCCAGAACCTGTTTTGTGAACAAACTCGACCGCGTAGGCGCCGATTTCTTCAAGACTCTGGAAGGGATAAAAACCCGTCTTGCCGCGCATCCCGTTCCTGTCCAGATACCGCTGGGCCAGGGCGAAGAATTCGCCGGGGTCATCGACCTCACCCAGATGAAGGCCATAATCTTCGATGAGGAAAGCCTTGGGGCAAAATATGAAGCGATAGAAATTCCTGAAGGGTACCTGCACAGGGCAAAAGAATATCGCGAGATTATGCTTGAGAGAATAGCCGAAGGCGTGGATTGGTTTATGGAAAAGTTTGTGGAGGCAGAGGAGATAACTCTTGAGGATATTCACCGGGCCATTCGCCAGGGCACGGTGGAGTGTGTTTTTACTCCGGTTCTTTGTGGCGCGGCGCTCAGGAACAAGGGCATCCAGCCTCTTCTGGATGCTGTTTGTTTTTACCTGCCCGGCCCGCAGGACATTCCACCGGTTAAGGGTTTTCATCCTAAAACTGAAAAACTTATTGACCGCCGCGCTGACGACAAAGAACCCACTGCTTCTCTCGTCTTCAAAATCACCTCTGACCGACACGGCGACCTCATATATCTGCGGGTATATTCCGGGAAATTCAAGCTGGGTCAGCGCCTCTATAACCCTAAAGAGCGCAGGATGGAACCCATAAGCCGAATGTGGAGGATGCACGCTGATTCCCGTGAGCCTCGCGAGATGGCCTCTGCCGGAGACATAGTGGCTGTGGCCGGGCCCAAATCTGTCATCACCGGCGACACCCTTTGCGACCGACATCATCCTGTCGTTCTGGAAAAGATGCATTTTCCCACTACAGTGATAAAAATGGCTATTGAGCCCCGTTCCACCAAGGATAGAGATAAACTCGCCCAGACCCTTTCCCGGCTGGCCAGAGAAGACCCCACTTTCGAATGGCATAGCGACCCTGAAACCGGCCAGGTCATCGTTTCCGGTATGGGCGAACTCCATCTGGAAGTCTTAAAACACAGGATGCTGCGCGATTTTCACCTTGATGCCAAAGTGGGCAGGCCCCGCGTAGCCTATAAGGAAACCGTCCTCAGAACCGCGGAAGCGCAGGGCAAATACATAAAGCAGACTGGGGGCCGCGGCCACTACGGTGATGTAGTCTTAAGGCTTGAGCATTACCAGGGCGAGAACCTGGTAGAGGTAGTAAGCGAAATCACCAGGGGCGAAATACCCTCGCGCTTTATACCGGCTATAAAACAAGGCGTAGAAAGCGCACTTTCTACCGCGGGTTTGGCGGGCTATCCCTTGATGAACATAAAAGTGACCATCATCGGCGGGTCATATCATCCAGTAGATTCTTCAGATGTGGCCTTTGAGGCCGCCGCTATTTACGCTCTGAATAAGGCTGTCAAGGAGGCCGGCACCACTTTACTTGAACCCATTATGAAGTTCGAGGTGGTGGTACCTACGGATTATATGGGAGAGGTGTTAAGCGACCTGGAGATGCGTAGGGCAGATATAAACGAAATGGACCTGAGAGGTAATTTGAGGGTGATTATGGGTAGCGTGCCTTTGGCCGAGATGTTCGGCTATGCCACCACTTTGCGTTCCCTCACCCAGGGCCGGGCGACATTCGTTATGGAACCTTCTTCTTATGCCCCGGCCCCTGAAGAAGTTTACCAGACCCTGGTCACCTGACCCGGGTCTTTTTTATAGGTTAGTTATATACAGGAGGTAAAGGAATGGCCAAGGAGAAGTTCGTAAGGACCAAACCCCATATAAATATCGGCACCATCGGCCATGTGGACCATGGCAAGAC
>LIZR01000033.1 GCA_001302825.1 Planctomycetes bacterium DG_23
CCTGGTAGCGCGTGGCTATTTCGTGAAAGAGTTTGTGCGCTGCCTCTTCGTCTTTCAATCTGGAGATAGCCAGACGATAATTGGCCAACCCTCCCCGTTTAGCAAGGGTTATGAGTCGTTCCACGAAGGGGCGCGCCTCCTTGGCTTTTTCCGGGGTGGTGATGATGCGCTCTTCATAGATAAGGTTGGCGGCAAGATTGCGCAGTAATGCCTTTCTATGAGAGGAAGTTCGGTTGAGTTTTCTGCCTCGTTTCAAGTGGCGCATTTCGCTTATCCTTCGAGGCCCAACTCCTTAAGGTCCATTCCCAGTGAAAGTCCCATATCGCCGAGCCTTAAGAGTGGTCTTGCCAAAATTTCTTACTTTCAAAAGTTGACTCTCGGTTCTCCCCACAAGGTCACGAATAGTATGAATTTTTTCTGCCTGGAAGCAGTTAGTAGCACGAACCGAGAGGTCAAGTTCATCCACACTCATATTGAGTTTTCTTTCCAAATCCTCAAGATAGCGGCGGCGTTCTTCTTCCTCGCGTTCTCGCGCCATTTCCCGCTGCAGTTCCCGGCCCAATTCAAAGTATTTCACGAAGCAATTTAGATGTTTGCGCAAGATCTTGGCCGCTTCCGCCAGGGCCATCTCCGGGGTAATTACCCCGTTGGTCCAAATCTCCACGATGAGCCGGTCATAATTGGTGCGCTGACCAACCCGGGTATCCTCAGTCTTATAGCGCACGCGAACCACCGGCGAAAAGATGGCATCCAAAGGGATAAGGCCTATTTCCTGCTCTGCGGAAGCATTTTCTTCGGCAGTAACATATCCGCGGCCGCAGCAGGCCTGCATCTGGCAAACAAAGTCCACATTTTCACTCAGAGTGGCTATATGCTGGTCTTTATTTATTACCTCGGTAGTGGGGTCGCAAGTCACATCTGCGCCGGTAATTTCTCCTTTTTTATGCACTTCTATCTTAAGCGTCTTGGGTTCGTCGCTATCCACCTTAACCACCAGGCTTCTGATGTTCAAGATGATTTGAGTGATATCCTCCACCACACCAGGGATGGTGGAGAATTCGTGCTTTACCCCGTCAATCTTCACCGAGGTGATAGCCGCTCCTTCCAGAGAAGAAAGGAGTATACGACGCAGCGAATTGCCCACGGTAGCCCCAAATCCGCGCTCAAAAGGCTCAGCAACGAATTTACCGTAGGTTTCCGTGAGAGTTTCTCCTTCCGGAACTACCCTCACCGGCAATTCCAGACCTCGCCACCTGACCCGCATCATTTATCCTCCTGTCTGCCCGCCAGTAGAGAGCGGCTTTTAGGAGCCGGCAGGCAAAATTATCCTTTGGAACAGAATTCTACAATGAGTTGCTCCTGGACTGGAATAGGCACATCGTCTCGATTAGGCAGGGCCAAAACCCGGCCCTGCAGAGGCTCGGTAGAACGCTCCAGCCAGGAAGGAAGCCCCAAGTCCTTGGTCAATTCCAGGTTTTCTCGCACAGTTTTCTGAGTTTTTTCCTTGGAAGCCGGTGTAATAACATCTCCCGGCGAGACAAGATATGAAGGAATATTTACTTTCTTACCATTTACAGTCATATGCCCGTGGCTCACCAGTTGGCGGGCCTCTCTGTGGGAAAGAGCAAAACCCAAACGGGCCACCACATTATCGAGTCTGCGCTCCAGCAAAATGAGCAAGTTCTCGCCGGTATTGGCCTTAAGCCTTTGGGCCTCCTTAAAATACAGACGAAACTGCTGCTCCATTAAGCCGTAGAAACGCTTGACCTTTTGCTTTTCTCGCAGGCCAAGGCCATAATCTGAAATCTTGCGTCTTCGCCAGGCGTGCTGGCCCGGGGGATAATCCCGACGAGATACAGAACATTTGGCCGTATCGCAACGGGTTCCTTTCAAGAAAAGTTTGATCCCTTCACGCCTGCATAGTCTACACAGAGGCCCTAACTTTCTGGCCATAAGTCCTCCTCCTCCTAAACCCTGCGCCTCTTGCGCGGCCGACAGCCGTTATGAGGAAGCGGCGTAACATCGGCAATAGCCTTTATCTCCAGGCCGGCGGCCTGGAGGGCGGTAATGGCAGATTCCCTGCCTGAACCCGGCCCCTTCACCCGAACCTCCAATTCCTTGAGGCCAAACCTCTTCGCCTTTTGAGCCACTGCTTGAGCCGTGCGTTGTGCGGCAAAGGGAGTGCTCTTTTTGGCACCGCTGAAGCCAATGGTTCCTGCTGAGGCCCAACAGAGCGTTTCTCCTGTTGTGTCGGTTATGGTGATGAGGGTGTTATTAAAAGAGGCCTTAATATGAGCGATGCCCCGCGCCACATTGCGGCGCGCCTGCGCTCTTCTCTTGCGCTTTGCCATAAATAATCTCCTTGATGCAGATTAAATGAAAATAGATTTTTCTGGTTATGAATTATCCGCGGCGTTCCTTTACGCCTTTCTTTACGGCCACGGTCTTACGCTTGCCCTTGCGGGTGCGGGCGTTAGTTCGGGTACGCTGGCCTCGAACGGGCAAGCCCTTGCGATGCCTTAAGCCGCGATAACATCCTATATCCTGAAGCCGGGCGATGTTCTGCGACACTTGCCTCCTCAATGCCCCTTCCACACTGAAATTCTTGTCTATGACCGAGGCGATGCGGCTCAGTTCTTCTTCCGACAGGTCTTTGGCCCTCACTACAGAATCTACGCCGGCCTCAGCGAGAATCTTGCTCGCAGATGACCTCCCTATGCCGTAGATATAAGTTAAGGCAATCTCCGCTGGCTTATTTGCCGGAATATCCACGCCTATTATTCTGGGCATCTCTCGTTCCTTTCTTAAGCAGGCTAAGGAAAGTGAATGTCATTTCCCCTGCCTCTGTTTATGCTTGGGATGGGTGGGACAGATGACCCGCACTACCCCCTTCCTTCTTATTATCTTGCAATCCTCGCAAATGCGTCTAACAGAAGACTGAACTTTCACTACGATTTTCCTCCCGGCCCTTAAATGGCCTTGACTCATACGCCCATTCGGCCAACCACACAAGCGATATGAAGCCGGCCTTTTCTCAATTTCGATAGACTATGCGGCCGCGACTGAGGTCGTAAGGCGACATCTCTATGGTGACCGAATCTCCAGGCAGTATGCGGATGAATTTCATCCTCATCTTGCCGGAGACGTGAGCCAGCACCTCGTGCCCGTTCTCCAGAACTACACGGAACATTGCGTTGGGAAGAGCCTCCTTAACTACAGCCTGAGCCCGAATGGGCTCTTCTTTGGGCATCGTCCCTCCTTCAATTTGTGTGTCAAAGACTCGTCAGCACTTCGGCGCCATCTTCCGTAACGGCAATGGTGTGTTCAAAATGGGCCGAAGGTTTTCCATCAGCAGTGACCACGGTCCAGCCGTTCTTTTTTACTTTGACATCGAAGGTTCCGACATTTACCATCGGCTCGATGGCCAGTGTCATTCCCGGCTTTAAAGTCAAATCTAATTTGAATGATTCATCCACAAAATTAGGGACTTGAGGCTCTTCGTGCATCTTGCGGCCGATACCGTGCCCCACATATTTTCTGACCACGGAAAAGCCGTGGCTTTCCGCGGTGTCTTGAATAGCAGCGGAAACTTCTTTCAGTTTCGCACCGGCGCGGGCCTTTTCTATGGCGCGCTTCAGGGCATCCTGGGCTACATCAAGCAACTCTTTGCGCTCCTTATTTATCGTGCCGACCGGAATGGTAATTGCTCCATCCCCATAATATCCTTTGAATTTCACCCCCACATCCACGCTCACTATATCGCCTGAACAGAGTACTCGCTCTCCCGGAATGCCGTGCACCACCTCCTCGTTTACCGAGACACATATATTTGCCGGAAAGCCTCGATAACCCTTGAAGGCCGGGATTGCTCCTTCTTCCCTTATAACCCTTTCAGCCACTGCGTCCAGATGAAGAGTAGATACTCCTGGCCGGGCGGCTTTTTTTATCTCCCGGAGTGCCAGGGCCACGATACGCCCGGCATCTTTCATTAAATCTATCTCACGCGGGGATTTAAGGCTAACCACCGCAATCACCCTCCCTGGCCCGGACAGGACGAGGAAGGCGGCTGAGGATTTGCTGCTGCACTTCGGCAACTTTTCCTCCTGCCGGGACCTGCTTCAGAAGGCCTGAGGTTTTATAATAGCCTATGAGGGGAGCGGTTTCGGCCTCATAGACTTTTAAGCGGCGGCGTATGGTCTGGGGCTGGTCATCTTCCCGCTTCTCAAGCCTATCTCCACAATTATCACACCTGCCCGGAATCTCAGGGGGCGAGGAAATCGCATTATAATTTGCCCCGCAATTGGGACAAAAGAGTCTGGCGGAAAGACGCTTCAGAATCTCGTCCTCTTTCAAGGCTAAATAAAGGACAATATCCAGGCGTAAATCCAATTTCTGCAGCACCTCATTCAGGGCGCGGGCCTGAGCAAGATTTCGGGGAAAGCCGTCCAGCACAAAGCCTCTCTTGCCTTCCTTTTTTAGACGCTGGGCCACTATATCAACCACCAAATCATCCGGCACCAGTTTGCCTTTATCCATAAATTTCTTGACTCGAAGGCCGAGCTCCGTTCCCTTCTCCACATTTTCACGCAATATGTCACCTGTAGATATATGAATGAGGCCGAGGCGGTCAGCCAAAAGTTCCGCCTGGGTGCCCTTTCCAGCGCCGGGCGAGCCTAAGAGCACAATCCTCATCGTCTGCCCCGAATCCTGCCTCCCCGAGTAAGACCTTCGTAATGCCTCATTACCAGATGGGCCTCAATGCGCTCCACCACATCCAGGGCCACACCTACTACTATGAGTATCCCGGTGCCACCGAAAAATGTGGTCATCACACCAAAACCAGTGGCTCTTCCCATAAGTGGTGGAATTATGGCAATAGCCGCGAGAAAGGCTGCGCCGGCCAGAGTAATACGCACGATGAGTTTCTCTAAATAATTCACCGTCCTTCGTCCGGGCCGAATACCCGGTATGAAGGAGCCGCTCTCTTTTAGATTATCAGCCATGCGGTCCGGCGGAAAGGTCACCGTGGTCCAGAAAAAGCAGAAAAACATAATCAATCCGACATAAAATAAGATATAAAGAAAGGCCCCTGGTCGGAAAAGGTCATTTAAGAGTTGTAAGGAGATAACATATTTGGCTAATCCACTCACCATAAGGGCGACAAATATAAGCAGAGAAGAGGCGAAGATAATGGGAATGACGCCGGCTTGATTTACCCTCAGTGGCAGGTAATGACGCTGGCCGCCGTAAATGCGCATCCCGCGCACATGCTTGGCATACTGTATGGGTATGCGGCGCTGACCCTGAGTGATGTAAATTATGCCCATCACAATTCCAACAAAAAGAGCCAGGAGTGCGCCCACGCCCAGCGGGCCGATTTTATCCGCTTCGCCACTGGCTATGTTCCAGGTGAAGCGCTGGGAAACTTCGGTTACGGCAAACGGTAATCTATCGATGATGCCGGCCATAATGATAAGGGAAATCCCATTGCCTATACCGTATTCGGATATTTGCTCACCCAACCACATCAGGAATATGGTTCCGGCGGTCATAGCGATAACCGCGGTTAACCTGAAGGCCATTCCCGGATGAGCCACAACCGAACTAATGCCCCCACCCGGAGTCCTGCCCATACCTTCTATAGTAATGGCAAAAAAGAAGCCTTGAATAAGACACAGGCCCACGGTGAGATAGCGTTCGTATTGGCGAATCTTTTTGCGGCCGCTTTCGCCTTCCCTGGCCAAGCGCTCCAGCGACGGAATGGAAGTCGTTAGAAGTTGAAAGATAATGGAGGCAGAGATATAGGGCATAACGCCGAGAGCAAAGACTGTGCCCCGGGACATCGCCCCGCCCACAAATAGATTTATCATCCCGAAGAGCCCGCCCACAGCTCCTCCGGCGTCCTGCATCTGCTTGAAAACATCTTCCAAAGCGTGGAAGTCTACTCCGGGAACCGGAACATAGGTGCCCAGGCGAAAGACAACCAAAAGACCCAAGGTAATCAAAATCTTGCGCCTGAGTTCGGGAATCTTGAATATGTTGCGGAAAGTCTCAATCATTTTATTCTCTTAATCTTGCCGCCGGCAGCCTGGATTTTTCTGGCCGCTTCATTACTGAAGGCGTGGGCCTCAACCTCAAGAGAAACCTTAAGTTCTCCTCCCCCGAGAATTTTGATTTTTGCATCTTTTTTCTTTACCAGACCCGCCTGGCGTAAGAAAGCGAAATTGACTACCGTGTCGGCTGAAAAACGATTTAACTCGCCCACATTAATTGCTTCATACCGCTGCTTCAAGGGATTGGTGAAGCCTCGCTTGGGCAGACGCCGGAATAAGGGCATCTGGCCTCCCTCAAATTGGATGCGGCCCAGCCGACCACTTCTCGATTTCGCCCCCTTGGTTCCTCGACCGGAGGTTTTACCTTTTCCAGAACCCCTGCCCCGGCCCACACGCTTTTTCCTCTTTCGTCTCGGCCCTGCCGCCTTTGCCTCAGCCAAGTTCATTGAAGTTTCACCCCTCTCAAGCCCTCCACTTCTTCTTTACTTCTTAGACTTTTCAATCCCTCCCAGGTGGCCTTGGCCAGATTCTTGGCGTTATTGGTGCCGAAACTTTTACTTAGAATATCCTTAATTCCAGCGGCCTCCAGCACTGCACGCACTGCAGGGCCGGCTATAACTCCGGTGCCGGACGAGGCGGGTTTCAAAAGCACCTTGGAGGCCTCATAGCGAGCCATTATCTGGTGAGGAATAGTATTTCCGTGGCGAGCCACTTTGACAGCGCTCTTCCGGGCGATTTTTACCGCTTTTTCTACGGCAGCCGGAACCTGATTGGCCTTGCCGTATCCCAGCCCCACTGTGCCATTCTTATCGCCCACTACCACCATAGCGGTATAGCGCAGGCGCCGGCCGCCTTTTTCCATATGGCCCACGCGGTAAATCTTAATGACCTCTTCCTCTAAGCCAGCAGTTTCTTTTTCGCTCAAGGTTCGGATTCCTTTTCGAAATAAAACCCGTCAAAATTCCAGGCCTTCTTTGCGCGCTGCTTCGGCTAAAGCCTTCACCCGACCGTGATATTTATAGTGTCCCCGGTCAAAAACTATCTCTTTTATGCCTTTGGCCAGGGCTATCTGCGCTATCTTCTGGCCTACTTTTTCTGCAGCCTTAATATTGCCGCCATATCCCACTTCTTTTCGCACTTCAGGCGATAAAGTGGAGCAGGCAGCCAAGGTTATGCCGTTACCATCATCAACAAGTTGAGAATATATGTGTTTGAGGCTGCGGTAGACGCTAAGGCGGGGCCGCTGGGGCGAGCCAGAAACCTTGCCCCGCACGCGGCGATGCCTAAGAGCACGCCTCAGAGATTTTTCCTTCCCTTTTTTCATTTATTCACCACTGACGAAAGCCTTGCCCGGTTTCAGTCGCACCACTTCGCCCCGGTATCTGATGCCCCGTCCTTTATAAACCTCAGGAGCACGCACGGCGCGTATCTGAGCGGCGAATTGACCCACCATTTGCTTGTCCGCACCGCGGACGATTATGTGAGTAGCGTCGGGCAGTTCAATTTCTATTCCCTGGGGAATTTCAATCTCTATCGGCCGGGAATATCCCACCTCCAGCACCAGGGTCTTCGCTTCATCACCTTCTGCGCCAGATAATTTAGCACTATAACCCACTCCAGGAAAATCGCCCGTGCCTATCATCTCCAGCCTTTGCTCAAATCCTTCAGCCACGCCCCGGACCATATTGGCCAAGAGACTCCGATAGAGGCCGTGCAAGGCTTTATGGCGTTTGGTATTCAGTCTGCGCTGGAGTCGAAGTAGCCGGGACTCTTCTTCAAACTCCACGGAGAAATCGGGCAAGATTTCCTGCTCCAGACGGCCACGAGGGCCTTCACAGATAACCCGCTTTCCTGCCCGGCCACTTCTCTCAATAGTTACCTTCACCGTCTCAGGAACAAGGATTGGTTTGTTGCCTATACGGCTCATAATAAGACCTACCACACGGTACAGAGGAGTTCGCCGCCCACGCGAAGTTGCCGGCATTTCTTGTCGCTCAAGACACCTTGGGAGGTAGAGAGGATGGCGATGCCGAAGCCACTCAAAACCGGCTCCAGTCCATCCGCCTTGACATATGCCCTCCGCCCCGGCTTTGATTGTCTTTTTATCTCGTTTATCACCTTCTCGCCTTTGGGACCATATTTGAGATAAATTCGCAGCAGTCCCTGTTTATTATCTTCGATTTCGCGGAAATCCTGTATAAACCCTTCCTCCAGAAGCACCTGAGTGATGCCCTTGATTATTTTGGACCGGGGCACATCCACCTGAGTGTGAGAAGCCGTATTGGCATTTCTCACCCGGGTAAGAAAATCAGCTACGGG
This sequence comes from Planctomycetes bacterium DG_23, assembly GCA_001302825.1. Classification (GTDB taxonomy): domain Bacteria; phylum Planctomycetota; class DG-23; order DG-23; family DG-23; genus DG-23. The sequence goes on from LIZR01000033.1 coordinate 8,373, forward strand.
GTCGCTTTGAGACATAAGTTCCTCGCTACCAACTGGCCTTGCGGACTCCGGGAATCTTGCCTTCCGAAGCCAGATTACGAAAGCAGATTCGGCAGATGCCAAACTTACGATAATAAGCCCGGGGCCTGCCGCATAAAGAGCAACGATTATATCTGCGCGTCTTATACTTCTGCGGCTTCTTTTGCTTCACCATCAAGGACTTACGGGCCATAATCTATCCTTCCCTCTTTTACGCACCAGCAAACGGCATCCCCAGAAGAGAAAGCAGCCGCAAAGCCTCCTCATCACTTCGGGCAGTGGTTACGATGGTTATATCCATTCCCTGGGTAAACTCCATATGGTCCAAGTCAACTTCCGGGAAAACGCTTTGCTCATCAATGCCCAGGGTATAATTACCTCGGCCGTCGAAGGAATTGGGTTTCAGTCCACGGAAGTCGCGGATGCGCGGAATGGCAATAGAGATGAGCCGGTCCAGAAACTCATACATCCGCACTCCTCGAAGCGTAACTTTGAGCCCTACGGGGTTTCCCTTTCTCACCTTAAATCCAGCGACCGAGCGACGGGCCTTGGTGATAACCGGCCTCTGACCGGTAATCATAGCCAAATCCTGCGCAGCATCTTCCAGACGCTTTTTCTCTTCCTGAGATTTGCCCACCCCCATATTGATCACGACTTTTTCCAAGCGAGGCACGGCCAGAGCATTCTTATAACCCAGTTCCTCCATTAGTCCGGTCACAATTTCATTCTTATATCTTTCCAGGAGCCGGGACAAATTTTACTCCTTTACCTGCGGCCCTCAATCTCCGCGCCGCATTTTTTGCAGATGCGCAGGCGCATCCCGCGGCCTTCGCGCTCAACCACTTTGACGCCTACTTTGGTAGCCTTATCGCAACCGGGGCAGACAAGTTTGAGATTGGAAATATCGAGAGGCGCCTCTTTTTGCACCCGACCGCCTTCGGGATACTCCCGACTGCGCCTCAGATGGCGATAGATAAAATTGGCCCCTTCCACGATGGCCCGATTATCCTTGGGGAAGATGTAGAGCACCCGGCCGCGCTTTCCCAAATCGTCTCCGGCTACCACCTCTACCAAATCGTTTTTGCGCAAGTGCATCAAACCACCTCCGCAGCCAAAGATATAATCTTCATAAACTTCTTGGCGCGAAGTTCACGAGCCACCGCCCCGAAGATGCGCGTGCCCCGGGGGTTTCCCTCCGCATCCACCAGGACTACAGCATTTTTGTCAAATCTTACATAGGAGCCATCTTCGCGGCGCACGGCATTTTTGGTACGCACCACTACTGCTCGCACCACTTCCCCCGGACTTATCTCCGCACCGGGAAGGGCCCTCTTTACCGATCCCACAATCATATCTCCAATCCCGGCATATTTCTGCGACGAGCCTGCCAAGACTTGTATGCAAGCCACCACCTTGGCTCCCGTGTTATCGGCCACATCGAGCCTTGTCTGCATCTGAATCATTTCAGGTTTTTTCTTTTTCCACAGGAGATTCGGTCCCAGAAGCCGAAGGAATTCCTGCCTCTTCCTCAGGCAGGGCGGCGCTCTTTACAATTCTCAATAACCGCCAACTTTTGCGCTTGGATAAGGGTCTGGACTCCACTATTTCTACCTCATCGCCGATATGGGCCTTTTCTTCTTCGTCGTGGGCCAGGAGAATTGAGGCCCTGCGTATAATCTTGCCGAAACGGGGATGACGCAAGCGGCGCTCTACCCGCACGGCGATGGTCTTTTGCATACGGTCTGAGGTGACAATGCCCATAGCCATTCTCTTGCGCTGGGTTTTCTTCGTATTATTTTTCTTTGGCGGCAATTTCTCTCTCCCTCATAATGGTCTTTATGCGGGCAATATCTCGTTTCACCCGCCCAATTTCCCGTGGATTTTCCAGTTCCTGGGAGGTCTTGCGGAAACGCAAGCGAAATATCTCCTCCTCGAGACGAGCAAGTTCCTCCGCAACTTCGGAGTCGGACATCTGACGCAGTTCTTTTGCTTTCATACTTTGTGGCCTCGACGCACAAAACGCACCCTTATGGGCATCTTATGGGCGGTGCGTGCCAGACATTCCCTGGCAAATTCTTCGTCTACTCCGGAAATTTCATAGAGGATATTACCCGGCTTCACCACCGCCACCCAATGGTCGGGTTCACCTTTGCCTGTACCCATCCGGGTCTCCGCCGGCTTTTTGGAGACGGGTTTATCGGGGAAGATGCGAATCCACAGTTTCCCTTCCCGAGCCATAGAATGGGTGGCAGCCACACGGCCGGCCTCAATCTGCCGGTCCGTTATCCAGGCGGCCTCTAACGCTTGAAGCCCATATTCCCCGAAGGCCACGGAATTACCACGGGTGGCCTTGCCGCGGATGCTCCCTCGCTGGCTTTTTCTAAACTTTGTCCTTTTGGGCATCAGGGGCATTTTCCAATCCCTCTGGTTTCACATCGCCTTTGTATATCCAGACTTTGACGCCGATATGGCCGTAGGTTGTCTTGGCTTCGGTAAAGCCGTAGTCTATCTTGGCCCTGAGGGTATGAAGAGGAACCTTTCCTGCGGATTCCGTCTCCGAGCGAGACATCTCCGCTCCGGCCAATCTTCCAGAAAGTTTCACCTTAACCCCCTCCGCGCCCATATCCATTGACATTTCCACCGCCCGTTTCATAACCCGCCTGAACGAAGCCCGCTTTTCCAACTGTTCGGCGATATTCTCCGCCACAAGTTGGGCTTCCAGTTCCGGCCGATTGACCTCTTTTATATCGATGATCACGCGTCTCTCGGTCAAATCTTCCAGTTCTGCGCGAAGGCGCTCCACTTCCACGCCCCTGCGGCCGATGACTATCCCAGGCCGAGCGGTATATAAAAGCACTTTTACCTCTTCGCCGGTGCGCTCAATCTCTATCTTGGGTATGCCGGCGAAGTGAAAGCGCTTCTTGACAAAGTCACGAATCTTCTGGTCTTCAACTAAAAATTTGGAGAAATCCTTCTTAGAAGCATACCAATGGGAACGCCAGTCCTCCACAATGCCAATTCTCAAGCCTATAGGACGAATCTTCTGACCCATATTACTCTTCTTCCTCATCTGAGAGGGTGATAGTTATGTGGCTCATCCGATGAAGGATGGGCGTGGCGTAACCCCGGGCGCGGGGAAGTCGCCAGCGCCGACGCGGCCCATCATTCACAAAGGCCTTAGCCACATATAGTTTATCCACATCGGTATCGAGACTCGCCGTGGTCATTGCCGAACGCAAGACCTTTTCTATCATCGGGGCGGCCCTTTTATGGGTAGAGGCCAGAATACTTAAGGCCTCATTTACAGAAAGACCCCGAATGAGGTTTATCACCGGGCGAACCTTGCTTGGAGAAATAGGTGCGAACCGATGTTTGGCTGTAACTTCCATTTCATTCTCCGGCCCGTGCCTTTTTACCTCCGTGGCCGCGGAAAACCCGCGAAGGAGCGAATTCTCCCATTTTATGTCCCACCATTTCCTCAGTTACAAAAGTGCGGATAAATGACTTCCCATTGTGGACGAGGAAAGTGTGGCCCACAAATTCCGGTATTACGGTGGATGCTCGTGCCCAGGTGCGTATAGGGTCGCTACCCCCGGAGGCCTTCTGGCGCATTACCTTCTTCAACAGTTTCTCATCCACATAAGGCCCTTTTTTCACCGAGCGTCCCATTTGCCCCTCCTATTTTTTCTTCCTGCGTCTTATGATGAACTTGTTACTTGGAGAGCGCCTTTTGCGCGTCTTGCCGCCTTTGGCGAGCTTGCCCGTGGGGGAAACCGGATGGCGGCCTCCTTTGGTGCGGCCTTCGCCGCCGCCCATAGGATGAGCCACCGGGTTCATAGCCGTTCCCCTTACCTTGGGTCTTCGGCCCAGATGGCGACTGCGGCCGGCTTTGCCCAGACGAATGCTGGAATGCTCCACATTTCCCAACGCCCCGAGGGTGGCCCGGCAATTAGAATGTACCCTCCTTATCTCTCCAGAGGGAAGCGTGATATGAGCGTAACCGCCCTCTTTTGCCGTAAGGATGGCAGAGCCTCCGGCCGACCGCGCCAAAATCCCACCGCCGCCCGGCTCCAGTTCGATATTATGTATCTCGCTACCCAAGGGAATATTTTTTAGCGGCATACAATTACCCAGGCGTATCTCCGTTCTTTCGCCGGAGGTTACCTCATCCCCGACTTTGAGCCCTTGAGGTGCCAGCATATATCTTTTCTCTCCGTCAGCATAATGAACAAGGGCAATTCTCGCCGAGCGATTAGGGTCGTATTCTATTGCCGCCACTTTTGCCGGAATACCATCTTTATGCCGCCGAAAATCAATTATGCGGTAGCGACGCTTATGTCCGCCTCCGCGATGGCGTACCGTGATTTTTCCCTGCACATTCCTACCGGCGTTTTTCTTCAGAGGGCGCAGGAGTTTCTTTTCCGGCTTCTTTCTGGTTATTTCGGAAAAGTCCGAAACCGAAGCCTTCCTCCTCGATGGAGTCGTAGGTCTATATTGCTTTACCGGCATAAAACTATTTCCTTTTTAGAAAAGGTCAATGCGGTCTCCCTCGGCGACCGTCACCAGGGCCTTTTTCCAGTCCGGTTCTCTCTTTATCCTGCGGTAGCGCCCCACCCGGCGAGGTTTACCATGCATCTTCATTGTATGCACCCTAACCACCTTCACTCCAAAGGCAGTCTCAATTGCTCTTTTTATATCCCTTTTGCTCGCCCTCATATGCACAGCGAAGGAGTAAGTGTTTCTGGCTTCCGCCAGATACATCCCTTTCTCTGTGATAAGGGGGTGTTTAATTATCTGGTGAAATTCCAGACTCATCTTTTTCACTCAGAAAGACATCGTAGGCATCTTTGATAAAAATAACCCGCTCAAAACGCAGCACATCATAGGCATTAAGTTCCGAAACCGGATGTACCTCCACCTGGGGCAGATTCCTCGCTGAAAGCCACAAGTTTCGGTCATATGCCGAAGAGACAATCAGGCAACTCCCCTTGACATCCAAGGCCTCCAGGATTCTCGCCGTCTCCGTGGTTTTGGGCTCATTCATTTTGAAACCGTCAAGTACCATCACCAGGCCATCCTGAAACTTGGCGAGCAAGGCCGAACGCAGCGCTTTTCTTCTGGCCTTTTTTCCTATAGAATAGGAATAATCTCTGGGCCGGGGAGGATGGGCCTTACCACCGCCGCGGCGGATAGGATTTCGGATGCCGCCCATGCGCGCCCGGCCGGTTCCTTTCTGTCTATAGAGTTTTCTGGTGGAGCCGGCCACCTCGCCCCGGGTCTTGGCTTTGACCGTGCCCTGACGGCGGTTGGCTTCGTACATAAGGACCGCCTCACGCAAAAGAGTCTTCTTCACTTCTCCACCGAGTTCGGTCTCATCCAGGGAGAGGCTTCCGGTCTTCTTACCGACAGCATCATATAAGGGCACTTTGAGCATAAAAATTCCTATCAGGAACGGCTGGCCCGAATAATAAGAAAGCCCCCTTTGGGCCCGGGGACCGCCCCCTTGACCAAAAGCAAGTTCTTTTCTTTATCTGCTTTTATCACTTTGAGATTTTTCACCGTATTTTGGGCCATACCCATATGCCCGGCCATCTTCATTCCTTTAAAAACCCGGGAGGGGTCTGAGGAAGAGCCAATGGACCCAGGCCGGCGATGACGGGTGGACCCGTGGCTGTCTGGACCACCTTTAAACCCCCAGCGTTTCATCACACCGGCAAAGCCCCGACCCTTGCTTATCCCCGTTACATCCACCTGCTCGGTATCGGCAAACACATCCACGGTAATCTCCTGGCCCGGTTTGTAAGAATGTTCAAAGTCCGCGGGAACCTCACGCACGAAACGCTTGGGTTCGGTGTTTACTTTTTCGGCCCGGCCCAATTCTGGCTTATTTGCTCGCCTTCTTTTTTTATCCAGAAAGCCCAGTTGCAGTGCGCTATAGCCATCGCGTTCAAGGGTCTTGACCTGCAGCACGGTGCAAGGTCCCACCTCAAGCGCGGTTACCGGTACTATACGACCGGCCTCGTCATAAATCTGGGTCATACCCACTTTTCTTCCCAGGATACCTTTTGCCATTTTCAAGCCTTAATCTTAATATAGACCCCTGCAGGCACACTCACTTTACCCAGAGCATCAACCGTCTTGGAAGTCGGCTCCTGGATGTCTATGATGCGCTTATGGGTGCGAATCTCAAACTGCTCCCGAGACTTTTTATCAATATGAGGAGAGCGAAGCACCGTATATCGTTCTATGCGCGTAGGTAGAGGTATGGGGCCGGAGACCTTGGCGCCGGTGCGTCTGGCAGTTTCGGCTATCTCCTGCGCCGACTGGTCAAGAATCTCGTGGTCATAAGCCTCCATCCGGATGCGTATCATTTCGCCTTCGCTCATATTCAATAAACCTCCACTTTTTCCTCATTCGCCTTGCGAATGACGCTATTCTATAATCTTGGTCACTATGCCTGCGCCTACTGTCTTGCCCCCTTCGCGGATGGCAAACCTCAACCCCTCCTCCAAGGCTATGGGCTCTATCAGCGCTA
>LIZR01000034.1 GCA_001302825.1 Planctomycetes bacterium DG_23
TTGGAAGAGGCCGCCCGTCGGGAAAGATACGCTTTTCTGGAAGAAGTGGCTGAAAAGGCAGGCGCCAAAAAAATCGCCCTGGGACATACCGCCGATGACCAGGTGGAGACTATTCTTCAGCACATCTTGGAAGGTACCGGCCTGCGTGGGCTGCGGGGGATGCAAGCGAAAAGGCCGCTTCGGCCTAATTCGGATATTTTTGTCATTCGTCCGCTGCTTGGCATCTGGCATCAGGAGATTAAGGAATATCTGGAGGAAAAGCGCATCGCTTTCCGGCGGGACAGAAGCAATGTGGCAAGAAGTTACTTTCGCAATCGGCTGCGGCACGAACTCCTTCCCCTCCTGGAGGCCGATTACCATAAAGGAGTAAAAGAGGCCATCTTGCGGCTGGGCCAGCAGGCGCAGATGGCCTATGATTTTCTTGAAAAAAAGGTCAAGGAAGTGGAGGAAAAATCCGTGAACTCGTCATCGGTCATTCGTCATTCGAATGACGAGTTACGAATGACGGTTGACGAATACAGAATTGATATTGGACTTCTTCTGGGGCTTCATCCGGCAGTTGCAAGCGAACTCATAAGAGAGATAGCCGCAAAATTGGGGGCGAAGAGGCGAGATTTCGGTATGGGTCATTTCAAGGAAATTGTGAGGCTCGCCCGGGGGGAAACGGGAAAGGCGGTAGACCTTCCCGGTGGGGTGAGGGTGGTAACGGAATATGGGCGGCTTCGCTTTGAGACCGCGGATTACGCCGATTCACAGGAGGCGGATGTCACCGAAGGAGTAATCAATATCCCCGGCAGGACGGTAATTTCCCATTTGGGGCTGGAGTTTGAAGTTGAGACAATGGGGAAAGAGGACTTCAAAGACTTTCTGCAACGAAAGAATGACCGGCAGGAGGCGGTGGATAGAAAGCGCATAAGCGAGCCTCTCAGAGTTCGGTTTCGCAGGCGGGGTGAGCGCTTCTGGCCTTTGGGTGCAAGGGGGGAAAAGAAGTTGAAGGACTTCTTTATCGACCAAAAGGTGCCCCGCCGCTTGCGGGACCGCATCCCACTGGTGGTCTCGGGCGATAGGGTGATTTGGGTGGTGGGCTACCGCATAGATGAGCGGGTCAAAGTAACCGAGAAGACCGAAGAAGTTCTCCTCATCTCGGCGCGGAGGTGTTGACCGTTCGCCGTTGCCAGTTAACCGTGAACGACCAGCGTCGAGCGGTGAACTTGCGGATGACTGATGTGCCTCAAAAGTAAGAAATTCGTTTTCATTATATTGGCCTTAGGGCTGGCACTTCGCCTTATCTTCATATCACTACTGCCGGCGAGCGAATTATTTTTGCCGGGCCCTCTTGCCGACCAGAAGGAATTCGTGGCGATGGCCGAAAATGTGCTTGCCGGCCGGGGCATCATCCTGGGTGAGGGGCGCGAGATTGCCCGCATGCCCCTTTACGCCCTTTTCCTCGCCCTTTCTTTTGGTATTTTTGGGGAAAACTTTTTCTACTTGAGGCTGTGGCAAGCGTTAATCTCTATGGGAAGTGTAGGGCTGGTTTTCCTTCTCGCCAAGCGCATTTTCTCCAGGGAAGCGGGCCTGGTGGCGGCGCTTCTGGCGGCTATATATCCCTTTTTCATTCTGTTCTCAGGGCTGGTTCTTAACGAAACGCTTTTTATCTTCTTTTTTCTCCTGGAGATTTACCTTCTGGTGAGGCTCAAGGAGACTGTCCAGGCGGGCGAGGAAGAAAGAGGACGAAGCCGCACATACTTTTTGGCTGTGGCGGCAGGTGTTTGTGCCGGTGCGACCGTTTTAATTCGGGGCGCGGCGCTCGTTTTTTATGTTTTCGTCTGGGCCTTCTCGCTCTTGCTCGCGCGGCCGAAAAAAAGAATACTTCTGGCTGTGGGCATACACGGGGTGATTTTCTGCGCCACCCTTTTTCCCTGGGTCTGGCGAAATTATGAGATTTCTGGTCATTTCGTCCCCACCACTCTCAGGGTAGGTCTTTCCCTTTATGAGGGAAATTCGCCTCAGGCCACCGGCGCTCCCATACTCAATATCCTGGTCATACCGGATGCGGCACGGGATTTGGACGAGTATGAAAAGGATAAATTCTTGCGCCGGGAAGCCACTCGCTACATCCTTGAGCATCCGGGGCGCTTTCTTCGGCTTTGCGGTATGAAGTTTATTCGTTTCTGGAATCCGGTTCCCAATTATCCGGGCTTCAGGCGTCTGCTTATCATAATAGGAACGGCGGGCAGTTTTCTTCCGGTTGTTTTTCTTGCCCTTTTGGGGATGGGGCTTGAGCGCAGGGATTGGCGTAAGTGGTTCTTGGTAGTCTCGCCCGTGGTTTATTTTACGCTGCTTCATATGGTCTTTGTGGGGTCGCTGCGCTACAGAGTGCCGGTGATGCCTTTTTTGGTGGTGCTGGCCGGGGCAGGTGGCTGGCGCATCATCCAGGGGCTTAAGAAAAAACAGGGCCGAGATGAGTAAAGGGATAATCTTTTTTTCAGATGTGCATCTGGCCGAAGGGGAATCTCGCAAAAAAGAGAGGTTTTCTCGGTTTTTGAGTGCCCAGAAAGGAAGGGCCGAAGAGATTCATATCCTGGGCGACCTCTTTGATTTCTGGGTGGGGCCACAGCAGGCTCTCGTGGGCGAGTTCGCCTCGGTGTTTGGTATCTTAAAAGAACTGGCCGAAAGTGGCATTCGGATAACTTTCCTGGCCGGCAATCGCGACTACTATTTGGGAAAATTTCTGGAGAGAATATATGGCATCCGCTTTTTTGAGGAGGCCCGGGAAGTGATGGTGGCCGGCAAACGCACATTTTTAACCCACGGCGACCTTCTGTGCACCCGGGACCGAAATTATCGCCGTCTGCGCAGAGTAGTGCGAAATAGAGCCGTGGCAAGCCTTTTCACCTCCTTGCCCTTAAACATAAGTTTTCCCCTGGCCCGGGGACTTCGCCGTCACTCCAAGCGTGTAGTTGAGATGAAGCCGGAAAAGGAAAGAGCATTAGTGGAAGAGGAGGTGCAGAAGATTTTCAAAAATGGTGCTCAAATCATCATCTCCGGCCATACCCATAAGCCCGCCAAGATCACCTATATGCTTGACAAAGAGGAAAAATTCCTGTATACTTTGGGCGATTGGGAAAGGGGCGGCTCCTATTTAGAAGTAGCCGGCGAAAGATTTGATCTGCGGTCCGTCGAAGGATAAATTGAGATGGATATAAGCAGACTTCTAAAATTCGCTATAGAGAAGAATGCTTCTGATATGATAATTACCGCGGGAAGCCCGCCGGTATATCGCATAGATGGCGAACTCTTATATACCAATGCCAGACCCTTATCCAGCGAAAGTTGCAAGTCCTTGGTCTATAGCCTCCTGGATGAAGAGCAGATCGCCCGTTTCGAGACCCGCAAAGAACTGGACTTCTCATTTTATCTTGAAGGGGCACATCGCTTCCGGGGCAATGTCTATATGCAACGGAGCTCGGTGGGTGCAGCCTTCAGGCTCATCCCGGAACGCATTCCCTCCTTGGAGGAATTGGCCTTACCGCCGATTATAGAAGAGTTTGCTCTTACCCCTATGGGTTTGGTGCTTATCACCGGGCCCACCGGCCACGGCAAATCTACTACCCAGGCCTGTATGATAGATATGATTAATACCAAGAAACGGGTGCATATCATCACTATTGAAGACCCCATCGAGTTCGTGCACATAAACAAAAGGAGCGTGATAGACCAGAGAGAGGTAGGCTATGACACCTTGACTTTTGCCGAGGCCTTAAAGCATGTGCTGCGCCAGGACCCGGATGTCATCCTGGTGGGAGAGATGCGGGACCTGGAGACCATCGCCACGGCCTTGACCGCGGCAGAGACCGGCCATCTGGTCATTGCCACACTGCATACCAACGACGCGGTACAGACTATGAACCGCTTAATCGATGTCTTCCCTTCACATCAACAGGGCCAGATTAAGGCCCAACTTTCACTATGCCTTTTGGCCGTGGTTTCTCAAAGGCTCCTTCCTCGCTCCGATGGTAAGGGTCGTATCGTGGCCACCGAGGTAATGCGCAACAATCCCGCCGTGGCCCATCTCATTCGCGATGGAAAAATCGAAGGCATTTATAGCGTTATGGAAACCCACGCCAAAGAAGGAATGTTTGTAATGGACACCTCCATAAAGAACCTTTATATGCAGGGCATCATTACTTACGAGGAGGCGAAATTGCGCATGCGTAACCCCCAGGTTCTTCAGGCCCTGTAGCCACCGCCTGAACCGGAGAGCAAGATGTCCTTTGATATCCTCGCTTTCATCAACATAGCCTTTGCGATAGTCCTCGACTATATAGTCTTCCGTAAGGAAGAACTACGGGACTTCTGGGGCTTTCATATCGGCGCACTTGCGGCGGTAATTGTCCTGATTATGTTGATGATAGGGGCGGGAAGACCCCCTGGCGGGCAGGTTCATATAGGCGTCTTCTTCAATTTGATGCTCTTGTGCTTTGCCGGGATTCTTTATGTGCCCTTTTTTATACACTTGATAATCTTTTATGCGAGCAAGACCTGGGATTCCCTCAGCGGCGTAAGCGACATCAAGGTGCGCAAGACCTACAGTAAGGCCGAGGCCGCGGAAAAAGAAAGAAATTATGAAGGGGCGATGGAATATTATAGAAAAGAATTGGAGCAGGAGCCGGAAGATGCCGAGGCCAGAAGACGGTTGGCGGAAATTTTCTATACCACCGGCGACTTCGATGGCGCCCTTAAAACCTTCCGCGTCGCTTACACCTTCGAAAAAGAGGAAGAGAAGAAGGCCGGCATCGCCTTCCGCATCGTTGATATACTTTTGTCAAAAGAGGAAGACTTTACCGCGCTGAAAGAGTTGGAGCATATAAAAAGAGAGTTTCCCAATACCCAGTATGCCCGCCATGCTACCGACCGCATCCAGCGACTCAAACTCGCCAAACTCCGCAAACTGAAAAGATAAGCGACCGGCCAGACAGCAAGACAGCCGGGCTGCGAGACAGCCAACTAAATGTCGTCACTCGAAACTCGTCATTAGTCATTTGAGTGACCGATGACGCATGACAACCATATTTCGTGTATTTCGTTTCTTTTATGTATTTCGTGTTAAATGAACGAGGCCGTTGGCAAACGAGGCGGGACTACGGCGTAGTCAAATCATTTTCAGTGTTTCCTTGAGTTCCGTGTTTCAGTGATTTATCTTTTCCTGTTTTCTCTGTGTGCTCTGTGGTTATTTTTTTTGTTTATTTGAGGTTATCTGCGTTAATCTGCGGTTGATTCCCGTCAGGAATGAGCGTGGGCGAATTTGCGGCCTCTTTCCAGGGCCTCTTTGTTGATGTCAAGTAGGGAGACCTTTTTTTCGCCCAGGGCCTCGGTGAGGGCCTTCACTATTTCATCTTTTGAGAGGAAGGGCTTGAGTTCATTATAGGCCCCCAGCATCACTATATTTGCCACCACTCGCGAGCCTATTTCCTGGGCCATATCGGTGGCCGGTATGGAGAAAAATTTGCCAGCGGGAGGGGGACTGGAATCATCGATAAGTGAAGAATTGGCGAAAAGTACCCCCCCTGAATGTAGGAGAGGTTTGAAGCGGTCAAACGAGGGCTGGTTCATTATAATGAGGCTGTCGGCCTCTTCCACCACCGGCGAATAGATTTCCTCCGAGGAGATGATGACATTACAATTGGCCGTACCCCCGCGCACCTCGGTGCCGTAACAAGGAAGATAGGTAACCTCAAGCCCGGAGTTCATCCCGGCCATAGCCAGGAGTTTCCCCAGGAGCATCACCCCCTGTCCGCCAGAACCCGCCAGTATCACCCGCTCCAGCACTTTCTACTCCCAATCCTTATAAACCCCCAAGGGAAAGGTCTTGGTCATCTCCTCATCTATGAACTTCATCGCCTCCACCGAGTCCATATGCCAGTAGGTGGGGCAGGGGGAGAGGATTTCCACCAGAGAGAAGCCGCGGCCTTCGGCTTGAGTTTTTATGGCCTTCTGCATGGCCCTTTTGGTCTTGCGAATATTGGCTGGCGAAGAGACCGAGACGCGCTCAATATAAGCGGTGCCCTCAAGACCGGCAAGAAGTTCAGAAGCGCGCAGAGGATGGCCTTCTCTTTTTGCCTCACGGCCATAAGGCGAGGTGGCGGTGGTCTGACCCAAAATAGTGGTGGGGGCCATTTGCCCGCCGGTCATCCCATAGACGGCGTTATTTATGAAAATGGTGGTGAAGTTTTCCCCCCGGTTGGCGGCGTGGATAATTTCTGCCGTGCCGATAGCCGCGAGGTCTCCGTCGCCCTGATAAGATAGGATGATTTTGTCCGGCATAGCGCGCTTGAGACCGGTAGCCACAGCCGGCGTCCTGCCGTGGGCTGCCTCGCTCATATCAATATCCAGATACACATACGCAAGCACCGCACAACCCACCGGGGCCAGACCTATGGTCCTTTCCCGCAAATTCCATTCGTCAATAATCTCGGCTATGATGCGATGGACGATGCCGTGCCCGCAGCCAGCGCAATAATGCGTGGGCACATCCAAAAGCGCCTTGGGCCTCTGGTATGCTATTTTCATCGTCAACCAACCTTTTCCATAGTTTCCTGTAAGATATTCTCCGCTTTTTCCAGTATTTCGGTTGAAGTGGGCACCGCACCGCCGAGTCTTCCCAGAAAATCAACCGGTACTTTTCCTTCAATGGAAAGCCTCACATCCTCCACCATCTGCCCGGCGGAAAGTTCCACCACCAAAACCCCCCGGGTAGTTTCGGCCAGCTGAGCGAGCCTCGCTCTGGGAAAAGGCCAAAGGGTTATGGGCCGGAAAAGGCCGATTCTGGCGCCTTTTTCGCGTCCCAGCCTTAGGGCCTCCTTGGAGATGCGCGCCGCGGTGCCGTAGGCGGCCACCATTATCTCGGCATCTTCGGTCTCTATCTCCTCCCACCTCGGCTCTTTTTCCTCAATCTTGCGATATTTTTTTTGAAGATGCAGGTTGAATTTTTCTAAGTCGCCTTCTATCCAGTAGAAGGACTTGACGATATTTCGCGGCCTTCCTTTGGCCCCGGTAAGCGCCCAGTCTTTAGGCGGTAGTTCCGGTTTTGGGCGCTTTTTGAATTCCACCGGCTCCATCATCTGGCCTATACGGGCATCAGCCAGGACTATCACCGGAGTGCGATATTTGTCGGCCAGGTCAAAGGCGTCCCGGGTTAAGTCGGCCATCTCCTGCACGGAATCCGGGGCGAGCACTATGGTGCGATAGTCTCCGTGTCCACCGCCGCGGGTGGCCTGGAAATAATCCGCCTGGGAGGTGCGAATATCGCCCAGGCCCGGACCGCCCCGCTGCACATTCAAGATTACTGCCGGCAGTTCACTACCCGCAATATAACTTATGCCTTCTTGCTTTAGACTAATCCCCGGTGATGAGGATGAGGTCATAACTCGCTTGCCCGCGGCCGAGGTTCCATAAACCATATTGATGGCCGCCAGTTCGCTTTCCGCCTGGACAAATGTCCCTCCCACTTCGGGCATCCTTCTGGACATATATGCCGGTATCTCATTTTGTGGAGTGATGGGATAGCCGTAGTAGAAGCGACAGCCGGCAACTATGGCCGCCTCGGCCGCCGCTTCGTTCCCGGTCATCAATACTTTTCCTGCCATAGCATCCTTCTTGTTATTTATAGACCTCAACCGCCGCATCGGGGCAGATGACTGCGCAATTAAGGCAGGCCGTGCACTCTACATCTACCTTGGGCACAGCCGGCCTTATTCCGGCAGCATTTGCTTTAAGAGATATCTCCAAAACCCCTTTGGGGCAGGCCCACACGCAAAGCCCGCAGCCTTTGCAAAATCTTTCCGAGATTTTAACCTCCGGCATAACCTATCTTTTCTCCCAATGAAGTTTTTCGTTCAGGGTCTGGAAAAAAGTGCGTCTTTCAGTTTTCACCAATTTGAAGTATTGGCGGGCCCTGGTGATCTCTATGCGGTCCTGAGGATTTATCTTGAAGAAAAGTTGGCCGTCAAGGGTCAATATCACGCCGGATGAGGGCGAGGAGACGCTGACCAGCAATTTCGAATTTGACGGAACCACCAGGGGACGATTGGCCAGGGTATGCGGGCAGATGGGGCTTATGATGAAGGCCTCCATATCCGGCACCAATATGGGTCCGCCGGCGGAAAGCGAGTGTGCCGTAGAGCCTACCGGTGTGGCTACAATCAGGCCGTCACCCCCAAAGGTGGTTACCATCTCGCCGTTTATATGCAAGTTTATGTAAAGCATACGCGAAGGGCCGCTGCTGGTAATTACCGCATCATTAAGAGCCAGGCCCTTTTGGCGCAGTTTCCTTGCCCTCAGGATGCGGCAGTTGAGCATAAGGCGAGGTCCGGTCTGGAAATTTCCCGCCAGCAGTTTTTCCATATCCTCGTTGATCTCCTCCAGGGAAAATTCCGCGAGAAAGCCAAATTTCCCCAGATTTATCCCGGCCACCGGGATTTGGTTTAGCCCCAAACGCCTGGCTACCTCCAGAATAGAGCCATCCCCGCCGAAGACCAGCACTAAGTCGGCCTTAATCTCTTCTAAGTCTATCTGCTGTCGCAGGTCTACGGCCACAAGATGCGCCGAAGATTCTACAATCGGCCTCAAGGCTTCAATGGCCTTTACCACATTGGCCCTATTGCCATTTCCCACGATGACCACTTTTTTCTTGGGCAAGGGTCTCGACCTCCTCCTTTTCAATACTGGCGCTTGAGGATGGAACGGGCCAGGGCCTGAAGAAAGCCGCTGCTTTCCCCGAAAGAGGAAAGTTCGGCCACGGCCTTGGCGATTAGTTTCTCTGCTTCAGTCCGGGAGCGCTCCAGTCCCAATACCGAGGGATAAGTGAGTTTGCCGTGCTCCTGGTCTTGTCTTACGGGCTTGCCTAATTTTGCGGCTTTTCCCTCCACATCCAGTAAGTCGTCGGTAATTTGAAAGGCAAGGCCCAAATTTTGGCCATAATTTGATAGTTTCTTTAGCAATTTTTGGGGGGCGCGGGCCGTGATGGCCCCCATCCTCACCGAGACGGCTATAAGAGAGCCGGTCTTATGTGAATGTATGTAGCGCAGTAAATCCATATTCTCTTTTCCCTCCGGCTCCATATCCATAGCCTGCCCGGCAATCATTCCCTCTGAGCCTGCGGCCCGGGCCAGTTCCAGCGCAAGAGGCCCGGCAAGCTCGGAAGGATTCTCCCGGGAGATAATCTCAAAGGCCAGCGTAAGCAGGGCATCGCCGGTTAAGATGGCGGTGGCCTCGCCGAAGGCCTTATGAGAAGAGGGCTTGCCCCGGCGCAAATCATCGTCATCCAGAGGAGGAAGGTCGTCGTGGATAAGAGAATAAGTATGGACGAGTTCTACGGCGCAGGCTGTGGGCAGGGCTTCGGCTCTTTTTCCTCCGCATAGTTCGCAGGCTCCGAGGACGAGGATGGACCGCAGACGCTTGCCCCCGGAGAATACGCTATAACGCATAGCCTGGTGGAGTTTCCTTGGCCTTTGGGATTCAGGAGGCAGGATGCTCTCCAGGGCGCCATCTATCTCCTGGCGAAAGCCTCTAAGAGTAGATTTCAACAATTCTTCCGACCATAAGGCCGGAAGGGTTTGTTCTTTAGATTCTGGCACAACAATTATCCTTAGCAAAAATATTTACCCTAAGCCGGGTCCAAAAAACACACGCCAAATCAGAAAAGGCCGGAGCCGCCTTCGCTTTGTTCAGTTTCCTCAACCTCCTCTTCTTCCCCGGGGGCGAAAGGCTTGGCCTTTGCCTCGCCGGGAGCAGTCTTGGTCAGTATCTCAACCTTTTTCTCAAGCGCCGAAAGGATTTTCTGGCATTTCTTGTAGGCGGCGAGGCCGGCTTCATATTTTTCCAGGGCCTCCTCCAGACCTAAGTCTCCCTTTTCCAGTTCTTCGGCGATTTTCTCCAGTTTTTCCAGTTCCTTTTCAAAACTATCTTTGGCCATTTGGGACTCCGGAAGTTCAAGTTTTTGTCTCTTCCACGCGGGAAGTAGCCTCACCTTTGGCGAAATAGGTTCTTAAAAGCCCACCCTTTTTGAGGCCTGAGGCCTTCTTCAGGGGTTTCTTTTCACCAGCCAGGGTGGTAATGGTATAACCGCGCGACAGGACCTTCGCAGGACTCAAGCTTTCAAGTCGGCGAGTCAGGCCGTTTAAGATTTCTTTTTTTATCTGGATGATACCGGAGGTAGCGCGCCAGGTGCGCTGGATAAAGTCATCGGCCATCTGCTCTTGCTGGCGCAGGAGGTCAAGAGGCCTGCGGAAAGGATAACTTCTGAAGACCAGTTCCAGAGTGCGTCGGGCGCTTTCCGCCTTGACCCTTAAGGCCATCCTCAGCCGACGGGAGAATTCTTTCAAGGTGCTCAAAAGTTCTTTTTCATCCGGCACCACTAAGACACCTGCCTCGGAAGGGGTAAGGGCCCGGCGGTCGGCCACCAAATCGCTTATGGTAATATCTATCTCGTGGCCCACGGCGCTGATGATGGGAATCTGGCTTTTGGCTATGGCCCGGGCCACTATCTCCTCATTAAAGGCCCAGAGGTCTTCCAGGCTCCCACCGCCGCGCCCCACGATGAGCACATCATAACCGCCGATGGCGTTAAGATTTTCTATTGCCCCGGCAATCTCCTCTGCTGCGCCTTCGCCCTGCACTTTCACCGGAAAAAGCGTAATGTGCATCCTGGGGAAGCGGCTGTCAATGACCTTAAGGATGTCCCGAATGGCCGCGCCGGTGGGACTGGTGACGATGCCTATATGCCGGGGAAGGAAGGGCAGGGGCCTTTTTCGCGCCGGGTCAAAAAGCCCTTCGGCCTCCAGTTTCTCCTTCAGTTGCCTGAAGGCCAGTTCCAGCGCACCAATCCCTTTTGGCTCTATCTCCCGGATGATTAATTGATATTCGCCCCGCGGCTCATACACGGTGAGATCGCCGAAGACGATTACTTCCAGCCCATCCTTCAATTCAAACCTTGTAGTCTGGGCCACCGGGCGGAAGATGATGGCGCGCACCTGAGAGGCCTCATCCTTGAGGGTGAGATACATATGGCCGGAGGCCGCCCGGTGCAGATTGGAAATCTCTCCCGTCACCCAGAGGGGTGGAAAGTTTTTCTCCAGGCATTCCCGGACCATTCGCGTGAGTTCGCTTACCGAGAGGATTTCCTTTTTGGTCTCAAGAGGCCCGGCAATTAAATCCGGATTCCATTCAGATTCCATTAACTCATCTCGCTTTAAGGTCTTCTTCTTTTATGAAGAGCCGCTCAATAGACAAGGCCTTGCCAGTTTCGGCATCGGCCTTTACTATGACTCCTGCCAATCTCACATCCTCTTTAGCCACATCAAAAGGCGCGGGCATATCCGTGGTAATGGCCTGAAGAACGCGGTCCACCCGCCGCCCTATGATGGACTGATAGGGTCCGGTCATCCCTAAGTCGGTGATATAAGCCGTACCTTGAGGGAGGATGCGCTCGTCCGCGGTCTGGATATGGGTATGGGTGCCGGCCACTGCGGTAACCTTACCATCCAGGAACCAGCCCATAGCCACCTTCTCGGAAGTGGCCTCGGCGTGGAAATCCACCAGGATGATTTTTGTTTTAGGCGCGAGTTCCTCCAAAGCGGCCTCAGCGGTGCGAAAGGGGTCATCGGCGGGCCGAGTGAAGATACGCCCCAGGAGATTAATCACGCCGATGGGGACTTTGGCCCTGGAGTCAAGCAGGGTCACGCCTGTGCCTGCCGCCTTGGGAGAAAGATTTGCCGGACGGAGCACCCGCTCATTCTTGGCCAGAATGGGGATAATCTCCCTGAAATGCCAGATATGGTCACCACCGGTGATGACATCGGCGCCGGCCCCGAAGATGGTCTCAGTGGCCTGAGGGGTGAGCCCGGTGCCTCCGGCGGCATTTTCCCCATTTACCAGAGTGAAATCTATTTCTCTTTCGGCGATAAGGTTGGGAAGGTTCTCTTGCAGGATGCGTCTGCCCGGCTTTCCCACCACATCGCCCACCAGGAGGATATTCAGGGGCATTCTGGGCGCCTTTCTATCGGGCATAGTCCACAGCCCTGGTCTCTCGTATCACCGTGACTTTGACCTCGCCGGGATAACTCAGTTCCTGCTCGATTTCCTTGGCGATGGCCTGACAGGTCTTGACCGCCTCCTTGTCGCCAATTTTTTCAGAGTTGAGGATGACCCGCACCTCGCGGCCTGCCTGGATAGCGTAGGCCTGTTCAACACCGGGAAAGGAATTGGCGATATCCTCCAGGCGCTGGAGGCGTTTGATGTAATTTTCCAGGGTCTCGCGGCGCGCCCCTGGTCGGGAAGCGCTTACGGCGTCGGCCGCGGCCACCAGGATGGTATAAATGCTGGTGGGCTCCACATCCTCGTGGTGGCCGGCGATGGCATTTATCACCTCCGGACGCTCCTCAAAGCGGCGGGCCAAATCCGCCCCAATCTGCGGGTGGCTACCCTCCACCTGATGGTCGACGGCCTTGCCAATATCGTGCAGGAGTCCGCAGCGTTTGGCCAGAGCCACATCCAGGCCCAGTTCTGCGGCCATAATGCCGGAAAGGATGGCCACTTCTGTGGAATGCTGCAGAACATTCTGACCATAACTGGTGCGGAATTTGAGTCTACCCAGGAGCACAATCTCGCGGGGATGAAGCCGGGGGACGCCCACTTCCAGGGCGGTTTGATTGCCTACTTCAAATATGTGCTGCTCTATCTCTTTCTTGGTGGCTTCAACCACCTCTTCAATTCTGGCCGGATGAATGCGGCCGTCCAGGATGAGTTTTTCCATTGCCCTTCGGGCAATCTCCCGCCGGATGCTGTCAAAGCCTGAGACCACTACCACCGAGGGGGTATCGTCTATGATGACATCCACGCCTGTGGCCTTTTCAAAGGAGCGGATATTCCGCCCCTCACGGCCGATGATGCGGCCTTTCATATCATCATTGGGGATGTCTATGGTGGAGACGACATTTTCGGCGGTATGGTCAGCGGCACAGCGCTGGATGGCCAGGCTAACGATATTCCTGGCCTTTTGCTCGGCGACTTCTTTGGCCCGCTGAGTGGCCCTATGAAGCAGTTCAGCGGCCTCGGTCTCCACCTCTTTCTCGATTCTCTTGAGAAGCAGGTCCTTTGCCTGTTCGCGCGTGAGGCCGGAGATACGCCTGAGCGCCGCCTTTTCTTCCTCCAAAAGGCGGTCCAGCTCTTGATTTTTCCCTTCTAAGTCCTTGCTCTGAGCAGATAATTTTCGCTCCAGGTTTTCCAGAACCCTTTCTTTTTTGCTCAGGAGGTCTACCTTGCGGTCCAGGTTGTCCTCGCGCCGGGAGAGGCGTCTTTCCATCTCCCGCAGTTCCCTGCGGGCTTCGTTGGTTTGTGCTTCAAATTCCTCCCGCCTCCTTAGAGATTCTTCTTTGGCTGCCAGAGCCGATTCCTTGGTTATGCGCTCGGCCTCGGAGCGGGCGTGAGCGAGGGCCCGCTCGGCTTCCCTTTCAGCGCTCTTTTTCTTGAGTCGCCCCAAAAGGGTCTTGCCCACAAAGCCTAATAAGGCAAAAAGGATGGCGATAATGACGAAAGTAATTGTGTCCAAAACTCCCTCACCCCTTTCTCCAGACCCGGATTGCCGCAAAAAGATTGAACTTATAACAATCCAGAGTCCAAAATGACTGCCTCAGAAAGGGAGAAAATAGTCCTCTTATTTTGGGCCATACGGCCCATCCGTATGGATGGAAGGTTCTTTAAGGAAGGATTTTTATTTATGAGGCAATTGGCGAGTTGGGTAAGCGTCTTTGGAGCACTTCTTTCTCACCCCACGCTCGGCGTAGCCGCCCGGGTCTAAAGAGGAGTTAACCGAATGTCTCATCGCCATTTATAGTCTCCGGGAAATAGATACTCCGCCGGATTGCCACTTCTTGCCTTTGAAAGAAACTTTGCCGGGAAAATTTCCTCATCCCATCCCGGCACAAATGCCGTCAAAAAGGCCTCAAACGACATTTCAGCAATCCCTTTTAGGGCTATACCTTAAAGAATTTCCTTCCAAGAACCACTTTCTCCTGACTGAAAGCAAAAAAGTATTACCTTAATCTAAAAAAGAAGCAAAATCCTTTCTTTTCTGAGACTTCTCCTCAATCTGTCAACTTTAAAGAAGCACATTAAACTACAAACAAATTATAGTGACTCCCCTGAGGGCTGTCAAGAAAAAATTCCTGAAGTTCGCCCTATCTTGAGCAGTGGCGCAGGCGGGCTCATATGCGGGGCTATGGCATTTGGGCTTGACAAAAAGGCGTTTTTGAGTATAATTTTTGGCTGAGGACTTCTCAGGCGATAGGAAAGGGATATGGAAAAATATGATGTGGCGGTAGTAGGTGGTGGCCCGGGTGGATATGTGGCTGGCTTGAGAGCCGGGCAATTGGGGGCCCGTACTTGTGTGATAGAAGAGCGGGAACTCGGCGGCACCTGTCTCAATCGAGGCTGTATCCCCACCAAAAGCCTTCTGGAAACCGCGCGCATTTTCGCTGAAATCAACAAGGCCGGTCAATTCGGCATATCCACCCAGGGGGCCAGAATAGATTTTGCTAAGGCCGCGGAGCGCAAAGACGAAGTAGTGGGGCGCTTGCGCAGGGGCGTGGAGACCCTTCTTAAAGTCGCCGGGGTGGAGGTGGCACTCTTTTAGATGCCAATGTGGTAAGCGTCAGCGGAAGCGAGCCGCAAGAGATTTCGGCCTCAAAGATTATCCTGGCCACAGGCTCTCGGCCAGCCCGACCGGGATTTTTCCCCTTTGATGATGAAAGGATACTAACCAGCGACGAAGTGCTTCAGTGGGCGGAACTACCCGAAAGTATGCTCATCGTGGGTGCCGGTGCGGTGGGGGTGGAATTCGCCTGTATGTTCGCTGCTTTTGGGATTAAGGTAACTCTGGTAGAGATGATGGAGCAACTTCTTCCAGGAATGGATGCCGATTTAGCCCAGGAACTTTATCGCGCCCTGCGCAGGAAGCGGGTGGCTGTGCAGACCGGGACGAAAATAGAAAAACTGGAAGTCCGCAGTGAGGGCATAGCCGCGGAAGTCTCCCAGGGCGAAACCATTGAGGCCCATAAGGCCCTCATCAGCGTGGGGCGAGCGCCTTGTTCGCAGGATTTGGGCCTGGAGGCCGTGGGGCTTAAACTCCAGCGTGGTTTTATTGAGATAGACGAACACCTGCGCACCAATATAGATAATGTCTATGCCATCGGTGATGTTACGGGCAAAAATCTCCAGGCCCATCTGGCCAGCCGCCAGGGGGTAGTTGCCGCAGAGTGTGCCCTGGGCGAGCAAGGGAAGGTAAATTACGATGCAGTTCCGGCCTGCGTTTTTACGGAGCCAGAGATTGGGACAGTGGGTTTGACCGAGGCCCAGGCACAGGAGAAAGGCGTAGAGGTGAAAGTGGGGAAATTCCCCTTCACCGCTCTGGGCAAGGCCCAGGTTTTGGGAGAGACCGCGGGTTTCATCAAGATTGTAGGAGATGGAAAAAGTGGCCAGATTCTGGGCGTGCACATCATCGGCCCCAGGGCTACCGACCTCATCGCCGTAGGCGGGCTGGCCGTAGAACTGAAAGCAAGTATGCAGCAGTTGGCAGAGACCGTCTTCGCCCACCCCACTATCTCCGAGGCGGTGAAAGAGGCCGCTGAGGACTTTCTGGGAAGGGCCATCCATCTTCCGCAGCGAAAAGGATGAAATCTGGCACAAATCAAATCGCCAGTAAAGGAGTTTCCTGAAGAGAATTTCTATGAAAAATGGCAAATGCATATTGCTCAAGCCGGGGACTCTTGATTACGAAGAGGCGTTGGCTTTGCAGGAAGAGTT
>LIZR01000035.1 GCA_001302825.1 Planctomycetes bacterium DG_23
ATTTCGTCAATATAATGGGGAGGTATTAGAGGAGTAACTGCCAGAGACTCGGCAAGCCTTTTTCCTTGCTCAATCAGTGGTAGGCTTTTCCTCAGTTCATCGACCACCACCGCATTTTCCACAGTTCTTATTGACTGCTCTACCATCACCTCTACGCTCAAGCCCGAGCCATACATCACATTGAAGGCCCGGAAGAAATAGAATAAAGAAAGGTCAATGGAAAGTTCCCGGACCAGCGGCAAATGTAAGGCCATTCCGTGGAAGATACGGCGAGCCTCCAGCGAATATCGCGACAGCAAAATTATGGTGACGGCCAATACAACCGGCGTAGCAAGCGTCCGTATTTGGGGCACAACATAAGAAAATCCCCTGGCCCAGGCCATAATCCCGGTGGAGACGGCCCAGCCCGAAACAAAGATTACCAGGGGAACCAACCAGGCCGACCTTACTCTATAGTCAAGCGGTCCTATATCCTCCCAATAGCCGCTTTCCTCTTCCAGAACCAGATGAAGTTTACCGCTCATCTCGCCGGCGCGAATGTGCTCCACGAAGTGGCGCGGCCAGACCCGGCCCTGGCTCTCCAGCGCTTCGGCAAATTTGCTTCCCTCCTTAACCTTGCGCAGTAAATCGGCGCTTAGAAATTTGAGCCGCTTGCTCGGGTTACGTCTTCCCGTCACCTCCAAAGACCGGGAAAGAAGAAGCCCTGACTTCAGGCAGGTGCTCAGGCTGTAGCAGAACTGAGCCAGATGGCTGGGGTTAACACGCATTAAAAACTCCGCATTATTTTCTACAATCTATGTAACGAATACTATGCGCGATTTGTTGGGGAGCCGCAACTGAGACCACCGCCGTTTTATCAAATGCCTTGATGCGGCGCGTCTTAATCACCCGACCCCGGGCTATTTTCTTCCCCTCCCGGTCAAGTAGGCCCACTGTCTGCTGCTTGCGCGGCAAGGGCAGTTCCTCATAAGGTAAATCCAGCCGGGCATATCCTTGCGAAAAGGAGCGGTCAATAAGAAAGATGGCCTGGGCCGGGCAGGCAGCGATACAGAGTCCGCAGCCCGTGCAGCGTGCCTCTCTATAACGAGGCAAATTGGTTATGGGGCTTCCTATTTCAATTGCTCCTCGGGGACAGACCTCTTCACAGGGATTGCAGGGTACCTCCTCCGGGCATTCTATCAGTATCTCCGGGGCGCTTGCTCTGGAAGTTGCGGCGCTTCGCATCCTGAGGATGCTCGGCATCCGAAGGGCGCTCATACTCCTGCCCGCGCTGGGAGACCGATTCTCATAAAGCATCGTGGTGGCACGAGTTAAAAGACTCAGGGATTTCTTTTCGCCTACATAGCGAAGTTCTGCCAGACGCGACTTTATCTCGGCCTTCTTTTGTTCTTTGTCTTGCGGCGTGTAACCAAGGCTTTCCGCCGCAGAAACGCCGGCCAGGCGGCCTTCTTCTATGGCAACAGTCGCCTCTTCAATACCGCCCAGGTCCCCGGCCACATAAATGCCTGGGACACTTGTCTCCATATTCGGCTTGCGCTTTGGTATAAATCCGCCCAGTTCGCCATTATATTGAAACTCGCAGCCGGCCTGCTGGGCGAGTTCGGTTTGGGGAAGAAGCCCTACTGCCAGCGCCACCACATCCACCCCCAAGCGCCGCCCGCTTACCCCGTACGGGCCACATTCATCAAGCCTTACAATCTCCGCTTCCTCCACAGATTCTCTACCATAAACGGATTTGATGCTATGATTTAAGAAGATGGGCACACCCATACGCAAAATCTTGGCGGCCTGCACAAAGTAGCCACCAATCTCACTTCTGGCTTCCACCACGCCCACAACTTCTGCCCCGGCAAGCCGGGCCTGATGGGCTACGATGAGGCCGACATTTCCCGCCCCAATAATGAGAATTCGCCTGCCCGGAAGCACGCGGTGAATGTTCATCATCGTCTGCAAGGCCCCGGCGCCCATCACCCCGGGAATGGTCCAGCCGGGAAAGGCCAGGGCACGTTCCCTGGCCCCGGTGGCCAGAATCACGCGGCGGGCTTTAATCTCAAAGGTTTTGTTATCCTTCAGGCAAACGATTTGGTTACCGGGGAAGATGCCCAGGACTTCCGTTTCCAGATGGACCGGTATATTGAGTTCCTTTGCCTCCTCAAGCAGGGCCTGGCCAATCTCAAAGCCCCGCTTGCCGGCGAAATGCTCGCGGCTGCCGAAAAATTTGTGGATTTGCTTGAAAAGTTGGCCGCCGGGCGAAAGATTCTCATCAAGCACGATGGGTTTTGCCCCGGCAAGCGCAGCGGAAATGCTCGCAGAAAGCCCGGCAGGCCCGGCGCCAATCACCACTATTTCCGCTTCTTCTTCAATTTCCATTCGCCCAGCCCTTTTTGAGTTTCTATATGCATACCGGCCTTAAGAGGCGTGATACAGGTGCGCACTCCGGGCAGTCCATCCACGGTCATAACGCAATCGGTGCACTTTCCGACAGCACAAAATAGTCCTCGCGGCGTGCCCCTCTTTCCGTAGGTTCCGAAGGATTTTCTGCCCTGTGCCATCAGGGCCGCAGCAATGGGCTCGCCCTCAAAGCCGGTCATCTTCTTTCCATCCAGCGCAAATTTCACCAGACGGCCTCTTTTTGCCCGCCCCAGAATAGGATGGTCGTTTATCCTCATATATAAATCCTTCCTGTGAAAAGCCTTAAAATTATACCATAGAAGAGGCAACGCGCGAAGCAGTTTTCTTTCGCTGATAAAAAGGAACCTTCTAATTTCCTTTGACAAGGCCCTTCGTTTTTAATATACTGGCGGTGGATAAAATTTAAATTCTTTCCTGCCTGCCGGCCGGCAGGCTTTATGACTTGAAGTGGTGGCTGATGCGTAAAGGGTGGCTCATTTCGCCTCAAAATGAGGCTCACATAAAATCTCTTTCTAAAGCGCTGGGCATCTCGGAATTGCTCGCCCACATCTTGATTAATCGCGGATATAATGAGAAGACTAAAGCCCGGCGCTTCCTGCAACCTCGCCTTAGCCACCTCTATGAGCCTTCACTTATGCCTGGGCTTACTCGCGCTGCCGAAAGGATTTCCTCTGCGCTCGCCAATGAGGAACGCATAGTTCTATATGGTGATTATGATGCCGACGGCATAAGCGGTTTGGCTCTCCTCAAGCAATGCCTATCATTTTTAGGGAAAGAAGCCGATTTCTATATCCCTCATCGGCTGGAGGAGGGCTATGGGCTGAATATGGATGCGCTGCGGAGCCTCAAGGCCAAAGGTGCAAATCTCGTTATCACCGTGGACTGCGGCACCACCGCCCTGGAAGAGGCCGCCTACGCCCGAAAAGAGGGTCTGGATTTGATAATTACTGACCATCACGAATGCGGCGACACGCTCCCGGAATGTGTGGCGCTAATCAATCCGAAACTCCCGGGTAGCACCTATCCTTTCAGGCATCTTTCCGGGGTGGGGGTAGCCTTCAAACTGGCCTGGGCGCTGGGGGAGTGCCTTTCCCCTGGTAAGAAGGTCTCCGATGGGTTGAGGGAACATCTGCTCAACTGGCTGGGACTGGTGGCCTTAGGCACGGTTGCGGATGTAGTGCCGCTTCTGGGTGAAAATCGGGTGCTGGTGAAATACGGTCTGGAGGCGCTCAAGGCTTCTTCTCAGCCGGGCATTAAGGCATTGATGGAGGTTTCTGGATTTGAAAGAGGTCTTGATGCGCGGGCAGTGGCCTTTGGTTTAGGGCCGAGGATTAATGCGGCCGGAAGACTGGGCGATGCGACAAGGGCCTGTGAGCTTCTCACCACCGATTCCATCGAAATGGCCCGCGAAATTGCTCGGAGTTTAGACGCCTATAATAGACGCCGCCAGAAATTGGAGCAGGATATTCTCGCTGAGGCCGTAGCCACCATTGAAAGTGAAAACCTCGCACAGGCTAAAGCCATCGTCCTTACTTCCCCGCGCTGGCACGCCGGAGTGCTGGGCATCGTGGCCAGCCGCATAGTTGAAAGATACCATCGCCCCACGGTTCTTTTGACGCTTGCCGGAGAATCGGCTCAGGGCTCCGCCCGTTCCATTCCGGACTTCGATATATTCGAGGCGCTTTCGTCGTGCGGAGATATGTTCATTTCTTGTGGGGGGCATGCGCAGGCCGCGGGCTTAAGGCTCGATAAAAATCTGGTGAGGGCCTTCAGGGAGAGGTTTCTGGAGGAGGCCGAAGAGCGAATGAAATCTGAGGACTTGGTGCCCAAACTTTCACTCGATGCAGAAGTGCCTCTTTCGCTGCTTAATGAGGAGGCGGTGGAGGAACTTGGGCGTCTAAGACCCTTTGGTCAGGGAAATCCGGAGCCTGTTTTTGCTGCCCGGGTTAAGGTGGTGGGGCGGACCAGAAGAGTGGGAAATGGTAAGCACCTTCGCTTTGTGGTTCGTCAGGGCAGTGTCTCCTTTCCCGCTATAGCCTTCGGCCGCGGGAAAGACGAGGCCTGGCTGGAAAAAGAAGGGCAGATAGACCTCGCCTTTATTCCTGAAATTAACGCCTGGCGGAACAGAAAGTCGGTCCAACTGAAGGTGGTGGATATGGCCGCTTCAGAGGCCCAGGAAGAGAAGCGAGCGGGGTAGGGCGGTGGGACCGCAGCCCTTGCGCGGATGAAGGGGAAGATGCGTATTTGCGTGATTATCCCTGCTTATAATGAGGCCGAGAATGTGGGTTCGGTTGTTTCCGGGGCGCGCAAGTTTCTTAAAGATGTGGTGGTGGTGGACGATGGCTCCACTGACGATTCAGCGGCCCGGGCGCGCCAGGCCGGAGCCATCTTAATCGAACATAAAGTCAATAGAGGCAAAGGGGTGGCCCTCAAAACCGGATATGATTATGCCTTGGAGAAAGATTACGATGCAGTTATTACCCTGGATGCCGATGGCCAGCACGACCCGGAGGAAATCCCTCAGTTTCTTGAGGCCGCAAAAGACACCGATGTAGTGGTGGGCACGAGGGCCGGGAACCGGGCAAGGATGCCTCTAATTAGACGAGCCACAAATACCTTAAGTTCCTGGATACTTTCCGGCCTCGTTGGCCAGCATCTCACGGACACTCAATCCGGCTATAGACTGATAAAAGCAGAAGTTCTCAAGAAGACCAAAACCAAGACCACTGGTTTTGAGGCCGAATCAGAAATACTCCTGGAGGCCAAATCCCGCGGTTTTCGCGTAGCGGAAATTCCCATAAAGACCATCTATGGAGCAGAAAAGAGCCATTATAAGTGGTGGTACGCCTTCATATTCTTGGGCCTGGTGGGGAAATACCTCCTGAAAAAATTGCCCTGGCCAAAAGAGCGAGGCTGAAGAAGTCAGACTGATGAAGCATAATTTTGCCCAAGAGCGGGAGTCTATGGTTAAGGCGCAACTCGCCTCGCGCGATATAACTGACCGGAAGGTGCTGGAGGTTATGGGCAAGGTGCCGCGGGAGAAGTTTGCGCTTGCTCCATCGCTCGATGAGGCTTACGCCGACCATCCGCTCTCCATCGGCTACGGCCAGACCATCTCCCAGCCATATATGGTGGCATTGATGACCCAGTCCCTGAACCTCTCGGGCCAGGAGAAGGTGCTGGAGATAGGCACGGGCTCAGGCTATCAGACGGCCATACTGGCGGAACTTTCCCGCGTGGTTTTTACCGTAGAGCGGGTCGCAGAACTCACCGAGCGGGCCAGGATTACGCTCAGTGAACTGGGTTATAAAAATATCCGTTTTTTGGTGGGCGATGGCACACTGGGCTGGGACGAAGACGCACCGTTTGACCGCATCATAGTCACCGCTGGCGCCCCTAAGGTGCCGCCACCCCTTTTGGCTCAACTTGCCGAGGGGGGCAAGATGGTCATCCCGGTAGGCGATGAATTTGGCCAGGACTTGCTGCTGGTGGAAAAAAGAAAGGATAAAGTAAAAGAAAAAATAGTCTGTAGATGCGTCTTCGTGAAACTTCTTGGTAAAGAGGGCTGGCTCGGCTGAGGCCTCGCTTATAACAAGAGACTGCCCTTCGGGTCCTGAAGACCCCTCAGGGTGCTGAGGGACAGATACACACATATGGCAAAAGTTGAACGGTGAACGGCCAACGATCAACAATCAACAGCCAACGGCCGACAATAGACGGTTGCCGTAGGCGATATTTGCTGGACAATTGGGTGTTATATGGTATACTAAATTAAGTCGGGGTGTAGCTCAGTTTGGCGAGAGCGCAGCGTTCGGGACGCTGAGGTCGGCGGTTCAAATCCGCCCACCCCGATTTTTTCACGCCACCAGCGCGAAAAAATAGAGCAGGTGAGCAGGAGAAAGGGGAGCAGGTGAATGAGGAGAGGCCTGCAGACCTCCGGCATTTGGCTTAACGGAAGATTTGCTCACCTGCGGTCACCTGCTCCACTGTTCACCTGTTCAAACCGCTCGGCACTGGCCTATGCCCTTTATGTTTGAGAAATTGCAGGTGTATCAGAAAGCCATTGACCTGGCCGACGAGGTCGCTTCCTTGACAGAGGACTTCCCCAGGGGCTATTACTTCCTCACCGACCAACTGAACCGCGCCTCTTTGTCCATCGCCGCCAACATTGCTGAGGGCAACGGGCGGTTCACCAAGGCGGACCGCAAGAACTTCTTTGCTATTGCAAGAGGATCGGTGCAGGAGTGCGTCCCCTTGCTTGAATTGGCCCGGCGGCGCAAGTTAATCTCTGATGCAATCTGTCTCAAGGTGCGAGGTGAGCTTGAAACTATCGCCAAGATGCTCAGCGGACTGATCGCCGGACTGGATAAAAGGCAGGCTTGAGGCGGCCGACAGTTTTTCGCCTTGATAGGGTTGGCGAAGGTTGTGTGCTGAACATATATGCAAACAGAGGCAACCGTAGAGTGCAGCTTCGGCTGGCGGGCGCAACTATGTTGGCTTGGCATAACGAAGCGCCTCGGAAAGTGCATACGCGAGCATAACAAGGGTCGAACGCCAGCAGACTTTTCGGTAGAGGCCCTTTTGCACGCATCTACAAGGAGAGCCATCCTGACTACAAATCAGCGCGTGCAAGGGAGAAATTCTTGAAGTCGGGTGTTGGCAGGCAGTGGCTTAAGGAGCAATTGGGAAAGGAGACCGTCCCCGCCAGTAACGGGTAAAGTTCAAATTTTAACCGCCAAAGGCGGTCCGCCCACCCCCACCAGTTTTCCCAATGGGGGGTAATGCAGAGAGAGGATGAAGCGAACCAACACCGTTTCCAGCAAACACCTTAGGGAAAGTGAGTCAGGTGTTGGCCGAGTTTCATTTGGTTTGCGAACCGAGTTCTGGCCGTTTGCACCGTCCAACTTTAAGGCCGTCGTTTGCCCCTACAACCCTTTTTGGGTGCCTGGACTCTATCATCGTAGGACGCCAGCCGTCTTCTATTAGCACATTATTCTTGCCATCCTGAGAAAGTGCAGATACAATTTACGGATAATTAATGATTTTAAGTGTCAGGTATATAGCCGATTTGCTCTGACCGGAAGGAGCAGGCCTTATGGGTAATCTTCCTCCCGATGGAGCCTCTAACTGCTCAGTGAACCAAGATGGCACAGGTCACACCGGTGCTGTAATGTTGGCGTTATCGACCTTTCGACTGAGCAAAAAGGCGGTGCAACTCGCTATAGAAAAGGCGGAAAAAGGCAAGGATTTGCTGCTTGTGTATGTAGTGGATGTTAATCTGGCACGCTATTTTATCGGAACGGATATTGGTTTATATCCGGAACTAAAGGAGCGCTGCGAGGAGGAGCTTTTAGAGGAGTATAAAGAAAAGGGCAGGGAAATCGTCAGTTCCATCGCGAAAAAGGCCGAGGCCCTTGGGATAGCGGTGAGGACCTATGTGAGCGTTGGACGTTTCGCGTTTGAATGTTTGAAGGTAATTGGAAAAGAAAAACCAGAAGTTATCGTTACCACGCGGTCTGAGCGCCCGGCGTGGGTAAGGAGATTCTTCGGTTCCCCGGTGGACTATCTCATAGCCAATGCTGGATGTCCCGTGATTGAGGCTTAATTGCCAAAGGCATCGCCGGTGACGCACATTGTGAGGCCATTTCTATGGGACATATTCAGGTTGGTATAATAGTAGCGCTTTACTCGCCCGAAAAGTTTATTTCCTGCCGACATTGTCTGGTGCGTCGTGTCGGAAATTAGTTGCGCTTGGCAAGAACAAGGTAGGCTGAGAAATTGACTCCAAAAGAAGTGCCGCAGCAGCGAACGCCAAGCACTTACTGGCAATGCTGTGAAGTCCGCAGGACGCCGGATACAAAGCGAAAATGCCCCTGGATACTTCTTCTGTTACTTTTGCTCTTCCACATATTTAGCTGCAAGACAGCGAGGTGACCGTGGCACGCGAAAATTCGCATAGACCTACCGGGTATGACAAGTACACTAACTGGAAGCTCTTTACAATTCCGCTGGGCTTGTTCATTCTCCTGCTCGTGATTCCCATACCTGCCAGCATGCTCGATATCGCTGTGGAAAACACTATGGCGACAAAGTATGTGGAAGACTTCTTCGCGCAAGAACTTTTTCACAAGACGATCGATCAGCTCGAGCAGTGGGAATTAGAGATGGTTCGCATAATGGCAGAAAGCGTGCGCACATACGCCTTTACTAAAAAGAGCTTTCTCAGGCGAGCCGAAAAATGGGGCGAGGGGACCACTATCCTGACTAGGCCGGACCGCCTGGCCTCCATTATGGCCTACGCAGAGAGTATCCGCACCGAAGAATTTGAACAACTCCTCAAGAAAGGATACGAATTCAAAACCAAGAAGATTCGTTATGAGCAGTTGACGCAAAAAGAACAGCAAGTGGCCACTCGCGCTGGTTTCCAACTGAAGGTCGCCGTAGGAACGCTCCTTTTTGTGGTAGCTTGTTTCATAACCGAGGCTATTCCCCTTCCTGTGGTGGCGTTCTGCATCGGCATCATCGCCATTTCTACTGGAATAGTGAACCGCGAGGAGGTGGCTGCCCTTTATTGGTCAGATGCTACTTGGTTCATTATGGGCAGCCTTATGTTCTCCGTGGCCTTCATAAAGACGGGTCTGGACAAACGCATCGCCTTTATGATATTCGGCCGACTCAAGAGTCATAACATCAAGTGGATTACCCTCGTTATCATTTTGACTTTATCGCCGCTTACAATGTTTATGTCCGACCATGCGCTGACGGCGATGTTTCTGCCTATTGGCCTTTTGCTGTATAGTACAGCAAGAACCGCTGCGGGCAGGGAGGACCCTGAGTTGGCTAAGATGCTTATGATTACTATCGCTATGGCCTGCAATCTCGGTGGCTCTCTCGCTCCCTCCGGAGCGGCGCGAAATATCATTATGATGAGCTACGCGGAGGATTTATTCGGTGTCAATATCGGCTTTGGCGAGTGGTGTCTCTATTGTATACCTTACATCTTTTTGGTCATTCCGATTACCTGGGTCGTGATTAATTGGCGCTTTAGGCCCACCATTCGGGATCTGGGCGAATCCGTTGCCGTTGTTAAAAGGGAGATCGATAAGGACGGCGGCAAGTGGACGCGTCAACAAATTATATCGCTCGTTGTTTTTGCCCTGACGCTTTTCTGCTGGATAACTGAAAAGAATGTCATCCTCAAACTCACGGGTATCCGGTTCGGCATAGGTGTCTTCGCAGTTATCGGCGCAGTTGTTTACATACTGGTTGGCGTGGTCAATTGGCGGGACTACCAAACCAAGGTGGACTGGGGCGTGGTGTGGCTCTATGCCGGCGCTATCATATTTGGTCATATCCTGGTCAAAACGGGAGGCGCTTACTGGGTCGCAAGAAGCATTATCAGCCTGGCCGCACGCCTTGGCTTGGCCCAGGGGATGGGACTTCTCCTCAGCACCAACTTCATTACCGGTCTACTCACACAAATTATGGCGGACGGCCCCACCTGTGCAGCAGTAGGGCCCATTACCCTCTCTATGGCCGGCATCGTCCATCCGGGCACAAGTATGATCCCCTTTGTCTCTCTGGGAACTGCGATTTCCTCCTCTCTCGCCTATTGTCTGGTGATTGGCACGCCGCCCAATGCCATAGTCTATTCCAGCGGTTATCTGACACCGAAAGACTTCCTTCGAGTAGGCCTTATCCTCTGGCTTACCAATATGGCCGCAATTATGTTACTGGCTGGCGTATACTGGTCCTTGTTGGGTTGGTCTGGATTACCCAGCTTCTGAATAAGGTCCGGTATTAGGATGGTCAACTTCGGGTGTGTAAACCTGGTGGCGCTGGGTGACATTTTTTGGTGCGGGAGGCAAATTTGCGCTTAGGCTCGTTTGAGTTCAATCTGCGTGAGTTGGCCGGTTCAATGGGAGACTTCGGCACTCTTTTGCCCCTGGTCATAGGATACATTACCATTTGCGGAGTGAATCCGGCCGGCTTGCTGGCTATGATTGGCGTAGCGAACATCGCCACTGGTCTTGTCTATCGTTTGCCAATGCCCCTCCAGCCAATGAAAGTGCTGGCGGTAATGGCCATCGCGCAGGCCTGGGCTCCGGAGAAGGTCTATACCTCCGGGCTGGTTATGGGCGTGATATGGATGCTAATGGGGGCAACAGGCGCAATGACTTATGTAGCCCGCTGGACCCCCAAGAGTGTGGTGCGAGGGGTGCAATTGGCGCTCGGTGTTCTGCTGGCTATCCAGGGCTTCAAAATGGTGAGTAATTGGTGGGTGCTCGGGTTTGCCGCAGTGGTTATCGTTCTCCTGCTTCGACAACACCGCTATGCGCCTGCAGCCATCGTCCTCGTGGCCCTGGGCATCGCCATTATGGCATTCAGGGGAGAACTGGCCGGCGTCGGTGGGATTGCTCTTTCGCTCCCTCCACTGACCATTTTTGACCTGCGCCAAGTCTGGCCTGTCCTAAGGGACGGTGGCTTAGCCCAGATTCCGCTCACTGCCACGAACGCAGTGATTGCTACCTCGGCGTTGATTACCCAGTACTGGCCGGAGCGCCGGGTTACTGAAAGGCAACTGTCGCTGAATATGGGGGTAATGAACCTGATTGTTCCGTTTTTTGGCGGGATGCCGCTCTGTCACGGAGCAGGCGGCCTTGCCGGTCAGTACTATTTCGGCGCACGCACCGGTGGTACCAATATCATGGAAGGTCTTATCGAAGTCTTGCTGGGCCTTTTTCTGGCAGGTAGTATTGCGGCGATATTCGCGGCCTTTCCGATGGCTATCGTAGGTGCGATGATGGTTATGGTCGGTATAGAACTGTGCAAATTCGCCCGGGACCTTAGATGGAACCGTGAGTTATTGCCGGCCGCAGCTACTGTGTTGGGGTCTCTCGCGGTCAATATGGCTCTCGGCTTCGTCGCCGGGCTTGCCGTCCACTACCTGCTTGTCTATATATCCAAGAAGGCCGTTACTTCCGAAAGATAGAAATCAGGCGCTTCGCCGCCCGCCGTGTCTTGGCCAGTGGTGAAGGCGCCGGAGGCGAGCGGAAAAAGCGTGATTGAAGTCAGAATTTCCATGGACGATTTGACTCGTGAGCATATATAATAGATGAGAGCACGCATTTCAGAGGATTCGGAAGGGTAAATATGGCAAGTAAGAGTGAAAAAGACGCGAGGGATGATGATGTTGGAATGCAAGGCGACGGCGTTGGCGAAAAGATAGAGACACCCGGCATCGCCATTCCGCTTGACCTCAGTCCCGTTCAGCTCATCAAGGCAGACACAAAAGACGGTAAAACCGCTGAAGCATCATATCGCATGCCGCCGGGCAAGGGCCTTTTTCCTGCAATCGTCTTCATTCACGGTGGCATGCTGTTTCAAGCCGCAGACAAAAGAGAGGAGGATTTGGTTTCAAAGCCGATCCACACCCGTTTTTTATCTTCCGGCTATGTAACGGTCGCATCTACTTTCAGAACCTTCAGGGAAAATCCTTCGGACCCGGGGCGTATTCACGACAGTGAGGCGATTATCGAGCATATCAAGAAGCTACCTCAAGTCGACCCCGACAGCGTGGCGGTGTTCGGAGGAAGCGGGGGCGGAGACTGCGCCCTGCAGTTGGCCGGCAGAATTGACCTGGCGGCCATTGTGGCCGGCGAGCCGGCAACGATACTGCTTGCCCGAATGCTGCCGCCGCCGGACCAGAAGAACAGGGGCGAAGTTATGAAAAAGGTGCATAAATACTACACAAAGGAAAACGAAAGGCTGGTCAAGGAGACGATAGCGAAAATAAGGTGCCCGGTGCTGATACTGCACGGCGACCAACATCCTTTGAAGTACATCAACTTCGAGATCATCGTTCCGGAACTGAAGGCCGCGCACAAGGATTTTGAGCTAAAAGTCTACCCCGGGATGAGGCATGGATTCTATTGGGGGAATAAGGTTGGTCCGGAAGTGGTGAATGACATATTCAATACATCGGCGCAGTTCCTCGCAAAGCACATCCGAACAAAGCCAACGCCGATAAAGTTCGATTAGATTCCGACGCCGAGAAGGGTCAGGACGGCGCACTTAGTCGACCAAACGGCGCGGCAGGTAAAGTTTAAATTTTAACCGCCAGAGGCGGTCCGCCCCCCCGACCATTTTTTTTCAAAAAAGGCCGTGGGGCGAAAATGTTGAACGGCTTTTTCTTTATGCGACAGGGGGATATGTCAGCGCAGCGTGGTTCAAACACCGATAGTTTGAAACGCGGAGGCATTTGAAAAATGAAGCTTAGGAAGGCTTTGACTTGGTTTCAGCAGCGCTCCCTTGCCTTCAGAAGTATAGTGGGCCTGGCAATGGTTGTTGCTATTGGCGTTTTTGACACCCTCACCGGCCCGGAGATTGGCTCTTCAATCTTCTACTTGGCTCCGGTTGTTCTCGTCAGCTGGACAAACGGCAGATATTGGGGAGTCTTTATGTCTATGGTTGGCGGCCTGGTGTGGTTCGGGGCCGATCAAATCACAGGTCAGGTATACACGCATCCCCTGATTCCGTATTGGAACATGACTATACGGGTAGGATTTTTCGTGATCACAGCCTTACTCCTTGCACGACTGAAGCTGGCTTTGCTTAGGGAACAGGAATTATCCAGGACAGATTCCCTCACTGGAGTCAACAACTCGCGCCACTTCTTGGAAATTGCGAATGGCGAGTTAGAGCGGTGCCGCCGATATGGGCGTCCGCTTACTCTTGTGTATATAGATCTCGATAACTTCAAAGCCGTTAACGACAGCCTTGGCCATATAACAGGCGACTCGCTTCTCCGAGAAGTAGCGCGATGTATTGGAAGTAATGTCCGCAAGATTGATCTCGTAGCGCGGCTCGGTGGAGATGAATTCGCGGTTCTGTTGCCTGAAACCGGTTTCGAAGAGGCATCTTTTCTTCTTTACCGATTGCAAGGTGTGCTGCTTGGCGTGATGCGGGATGGCAAATGGCCGGTTACCTTCAGCATGGGAGCCGCCACTTTTGTTACGATGCCCTCTTCTGTGGAAGAAATCATTCGGGAAGCCGATAGGTTGATGTATTTTGTAAAGAATAGTGGGAAGAACTCCATCCGACATGAATTGATAAGAAAGACTGCCAGCGTGTCCCTTCAATAATATGACTTAATTGACTGACCAGTTCATTTTTGTCTCTCGGTCTCGCCAGTGGGCGTGAATTTAGACAGTGAAACAGGACTCTGGCCTGCAATAGCAGAAAGCGCAGCGTTCAGGATGCTGAGGTCGGCTCCCCCGGAGGGGGTAAAGTTGAAATTATAGCCGCCAGAGGCGGTCCGCCCACCCCGAGTTTTTCTCCGCCTGCAGCGGAGAAAAAGTAGAGCAGGTGAATGAAGAAAGGCCGGGGAACCTGCGACACCTGGCTAAGGCGGAGGATTTGCTCACCTGCGGTCACCTGGTCCACTGTTCACCTGTTCAAACCTCTCGGCGTTGGCCCGGCGGCGCAAGTTAATCTCTGATGCAATCTGTCTCAAGGTGCGAGGCGAGTTTGAAACTATGGCCAAGATGCTCAGCGGGCTGATCGCGGGTATGGACAAACGCGGATCGTAAAAGCGGATTGAAGCCGTGCAATAGACAACTACACAGTTTGAACCGACGGGGGAGAGACTGAATGCAGGCAAAATGGGACAAGATAGAGCGGCGATACAGGCGGCGCCGGGAGGCGGGCAAACCTGGCTGGACGGATCAGGCAGCTTACGCTCGCGAGGAGCAAAGCCTGAAGGACTTCCTCTCCCGCAACCACATTGCTCCTGCCGGAAAGTTTCTGGAACTGGGCTG
>LIZR01000036.1 GCA_001302825.1 Planctomycetes bacterium DG_23
TTTTATGTTTGAAGCCATAAGCAAAAGTATGGATGCGGCGCTCAGAAAATTGCGTCTGCGCGGAAGGCTTACGGAAAAAAACATCCGCGATGGTATGCGCGAGGTGCGCACCGCTCTTCTGCAGGCCGATGTCAACTTTCAGGTGGTGCGCGACTTTATAGATAAAGTAACCGAACGCGCCGTGGGCGAGGAGGTGCTGCGCTCCGTTTCCCCGGGCGAGCAGGTGGTGAAAATCGTGCAGGATGAACTTGAGGCCTTGATGGGGCCGGCGGATGCCTCCATACCCTTTGCCGAGCGGGGGCCTACGATTTTGATGCTGGCCGGGCTTCAAGGCTCTGGAAAAACCACCACCTGCGCCAAGATGGCCCTATATCTCTCCAAACAGGGCAAGCATCCTATGTTGGTGGCGGCGGATGTGCGTCGACCCGCGGCCATAGACCAACTTGAAGTGCTGGGCGGGGAAATTGAAATACCGGTCTATCTTGACCGAAATGCCACGCCCATTGATATATCCTCA
Source organism: Planctomycetes bacterium DG_23 (assembly GCA_001302825.1). GTDB lineage: Bacteria > Planctomycetota > DG-23 > DG-23 > DG-23 > DG-23. Next base: position 518 of record LIZR01000036.1, read on the forward strand.
GGGGCAATCCGTACTGCGCAAAAAGAAGGCGCCGATGTGCTCATACTCGATACCCAGGGACGCCTCCATATAGATATGGAGATGATGAACGAACTCAAGGAACTCGCCCGCCGCATAAAACCCCATCAAATTTATCTGGTGGCCGATGCTATGACCGGCCAGGATGCGGTAAATAGCGCCGATGCCTTTAATAATCAACTGGAACTCGACGGCGTCATCCTCACCAAACTGGATGGAGATGCCCGGGGCGGCGCCGCCCTTTCCATCAAGGCCGTCACCGGTAAGCCCATCAAATTCGTGGGCACCGGCGAGAAACTCGACCGCTTGGAGGAATTTCATCCGGGCAGGATGGCCAGCCGCATCCTGGGGATGGGCGATGTGGTGACCCTGGTGGAGCGGGCTCAAGCGGCCTTTGATCAAGAGCAGGCGGCCAAACTGGAGGAGAAGGTCCGCAAGGCCACTTTAACCCTGGACGACCTCCTGGGTCAGATGCGCCAGATGCGTAAGATGGGCCCTTTGAAGGAACTGGTGAGTATGCTTCCCGGGGCGGGTAGATTTCTTCCTGCGGATATGGATTTTGACGAAACACAACTCACCTCCATTGAGGCCATCATCCAATCTATGACGCCCCAGGAGCGGGCGCATCCGGAGATGATAGACCTGAGCCGCCGCCGCCGCATCGCCCTGGGCAGCGGCACCCAGCCCCAGGAGATAAGCGGGCTGGTAAAGCAGTTTCGCCAGATGCGCGATATGATGAAACTGGCCAGTCAGGGAGAAAAGGTGGACCTCTTCGAGGCCGGGATGCCCGGGCGTATGCCCAGACGCAAGATGCGCTCCAAGCGTAAGAGGAAAAAGGACCGCAAAAAGAAAAAGCGCCGCTAAGAGGCCGCTGGAATATTCCGGAGGCATAGATGTCCCAGGAAGAAAAGAAAAAGGTGGATGAGGAGTGGAAGAAAGAAGTTCAAGAAGAAAAAGCGAGACTCGCCCAGGAGACCGAAGGTAAAAGGGAAGAAAAGGAGCCTCTGCCCCAGGCCAATTTTGCCCTATTTCTTTCCGGGCTTGCTACCGAGGCCCTCATTTATCTGGGGGAGGTGGAAAATCCTCTGACCAAAAAGAAAGAAAAAAATCTCCAGCGCGCAAAATATTCCATAGACCTTTTGAACATCATCGAGGAAAAGACCAAAGGCAATCTGAGCGACCAGGAAAAGGCCCTGCTGGAACAACTGCTTTATGACCTGAGGATGCGCTTCGTAAAGGCGAGCGAGAAGTAAAAAAATGCGCCCCTGGGAAAAAGGGGCGCTTTAAGAAGGAAAATCCACAAATAACCCTGCCGGCCGGCAGGGAGGAATTAATCCTCCTCAAATTGAATGACCTCCACCGGGCACTCTTCGGCGGCCTGGCGAATGCACTCCTCGTTGGCTGCCAGGTCAGCATCTTCTTTTACCTGGGAGTTTTCCTCGCCCAGTTCAAAGACCTCCGGGCAGCTATCCTCACAGAGCCCGCAGAGGGTGCAACCCTCTTCAATCCAAACTCTCTTTATGGCCATTTTCACCTCCCTCTAATCCACAAAGTGCCACTTGAAAGAAAAAAATGCCCGAAAGGTTAAATTTTTTTTCTGCCTCGCTAAGAAATGGCGAAGCAAAATTATACAACGCTAAAGGCACGGTGCAAGAAAATTTTCCCCCAAAAATGCAATTTATTTTAATGGGCGGCTGTGCTTCCCGACACAACTTCCCTTTGCGTAAGTTTTTGCTAATAAATGAGTTAAATTGCTCCGCCGCCGCAAGAGAGCCCAAAGAATTCGCTGCGCATTCCCGGGCTTTGAAATTTATATCGCCCAAAACTCAAGGCCAGAGCAAAAAGTTTCTCCAAAGCAAAAAAATGCTTCACTCCTCAGCAAAAAAGTTTTGCAAAAATTCTCTTGACAGGTTATTTTCTACTTTATATCTTATAAAGTGTAAAATATATAATGAAAATGCCCGGCGGGGGCTTAAAACCACTCACAAATCAAGATATAGCCCTCGTCGGGTTGTCCTATTTGAGGATTGGTGATGAGGCCGAGAAAACTATACCGGGTCGGCGAGGTTATGCGGTATTCCGGCCTCTCTCGCCAGACCATCCACAACTATACAGTACTCGGCCTCATCACCGAAACCGAACGCACCCCCGCCGGTCATCGCCTCTATGACCATAAGGTCTTCAGTATCCTGAACAAAATCGAACGCTTGAAAAAAAACCATACCTTGAAGGAGATTCGGGAAATCCTGAGCCACGAGGATTGAGGCCAGGTAGCGGCCGGCGAAGGTAAACTTTTGCCTTCGTCGGCCGCAAGAATCAGGGAGCGGCTGTGAAAGATACCTCACCGGATTTGCTCGATTTGTGGCGGGCCTTTAAGAAAAGCGGTAGCGAAAATCTGCGCAACCAACTGGTGGAAAGTTATCTCCCTTTAGCCCGGCGCGCCGCCCGCCGCCTGGCCTCCCGCCTTCCCCATACCAGCAGGCTGGAAGATTTAGAAAGCGCCGCCATCGTCGGCCTTCTGGACGCTATCCATACCTACAACCCCTCCACTGGCGTATGGTTCTGGTATTTCGCCCGGCCCCGTATTGAAGGGGCCATCCTGGATGAACTACGCCGCCAGGACCCGTTCCCCAGACGCCACAGAACCAAACTGAAGAAACGCCGCGCCCAACTGCAAAAATTGGAACATTCCCTGGGCCGGCGCGCCCATCCAGACGAGGTGGAAAGCGCCCTGGGCCCCTCTTCCCAAAAGGATGTTTTCTTAAATGCGGCCCCGGTCTCACTTGCGCACAGCGGCAACTTCTCCGAAGGGGATGTCTTTGACCCCGTGACAACCATTGCCGATGAGAAAGAAAACGAGCCCTGGCTGCCTCTTTACCGAGGAGAAATAAAAGAGTTAGTAAGTAAGAATCTTTCGCCCACCGAACGCATCGTCATCCTCTCTTATTATTTCAAAGAAAAGAGTATGAAAGAGATTGGCCGCAGTTTGGGAATTACGGAGTCTCGCGTCTCCCAACTCCATTCCCAGGCCCTGAGCCGTTTGAAACGCAAATTCTCCCGCAGAAAAAACGACCTTCTCTGAGTGCCTCCAGCCCGCAAAATTCCTTTATCTATTTTTTCTCTCGCTATATAATATTCGTCACTGGTCATCAGTCATTAGTCATTCGAATGACGAGTTACGAATGACGAGCGAGGGAGGTCTCTATGAAATTTGTCAAGATGCAGGCCACGGGCAACGATTACATCCTGATTGAAGACCTGCCTGCCGGCCGTGCCTGCCGGCAGGCGGGCAGGCAAGGCCTCCAGCGAAAAGTGGCTCGTCCGGCCACCCTGGCCCGCAGCATATGCCAGAAGCACTTTGGCGTGGGTGCAGACGGCCTCATCCTCATCCTTGCGCCGTCGCCAAAGCGGCTCTGGCGCGTCGGCGACAAATCCAGAGTAGCGGACTTCAGGATGCGCATCTTCAATCCCGACGGCTCCGAGGCCGAGATGTGCGGAAATGGCATTCGCTGTCTGGCAAAATTGGTCTATGAGCGCAAGTATACCAGGAAGAAAAAACTGGCCATAGAAACCGCCTCCGGCATTCGCGCTTTGCGCCTTTTTACCCGGAAGGGCAAGGTCTTGCGAGTGGAGGTAAATATGGGCCTGCCCGGCTTAGAGCGAGATGAAATCCCTATGCGGGGCAAGGGAAGCCCGGTTTTGGCAGAGCCGGTACGGGCCCTGGGCAAGACCTTCACCGCGGCCTGTCTTTCTATGGGGAATCCGCACTGCGTTATCTTCCGGAAAAACATCGCCTCATTTCCCCTGGAAAAATACGGCCCGGCGATAGAGAATTCGCCCCTTTTCCCCCAGCGCACCAATGTGGAGTTCGTTAAGTTGCTGAATAGAGGCGAAGTGGAGATGCGCGTCTGGGAGCGGGGAGTGGGCGAGACCCTGGCCTGCGGGACCGGAGCGGCGGCAGTGGCCGTGGCCGGGTGCTTAACCGGGCGCACCAATAGAAAAATCCAGATTCATCCCTGCCTGCCGGCCGTGCCTGCCGGCAGGCGGGCAGGCAAGGTTCCAGGCGGCGACCTGGAGGTTGACTTTCGCACCGATGGTTGCGTTTATCTCACCGGCGCGGCCGAGGTGGTCTTCGAGGGCCAGTGGCTCAAGTAGCCCCATTTCGGTCACTCGTCACTCGGAACTCGTCACTGAAGGCTGTAGGCGCAAAATTTTCCGTCATTCGAGTGACGAATGACGGATGACTAATGACGAAAGCGATAGCTGGCTTCTCTCTGGTTTAATATTTGCCGTCAACTTATGGCGCATTCCCACCGAAAACGCTGGGGCGGCTCATACCTGAGCCTCAGGAAGGGCCTCCCCATACTTCATCTTTTTGGCTCGCCTCGTGAACTGGGCCTGGCACATGGCCGGATACTCTCCGCTCAGATTGCTCGCCTCAAGAAAAAATATCTGGAGAGACTTTTCCGCCAGGGTTATGCGGAAGATTCCGTGCGCAGGCTTTGCGCAGGGATGGAGAAGTTTCTTTCGCGTGAATTTCGTCAGGAACTTGAGGGGATGGCTCAAGGGGCCGGGCTTCCTTTTGAGGACATTCTCCTTTTCCACACCTTTCTGGATATCTTCAAAGTTATGTGCTGCTCCACCTTTGTGCTGGCCCCGGAAATCGCCCAGGGCCGCGTCATCTTCGGCAGAAATCTGGATTTCCCCACCCTGGATGTGGCCCATCTGTATAGTCTGGTCATCGTTTATCATCCAGATGAGGGAAATAGATTCTTCTCGGTGAGTTGGCCGGGCATTGCCGGGGCGCTTTCAGGGATGAACGAAAACGGGCTGGCCCTGGCGGCGATGGAGGTCTTCCAGGACGAGACCTCACTCGAAGGCGAGCCCTATGTCCTTTTATTTCGCCGTATCCTCCAGACCTGCTCTCGCATTTCCCAGGCCCAATCTCTGGTGGAAAACTCCCCCCGTACCACCGCCAATAACCTGATGCTGGCCGATAAATCGGGCGAGGCTTGCCTGCTGGAGATAACTCCCCGGCAAGTTTCTGTGCGCTATCCGCAGGATGGCCGACTTATGGCCACCAATCATTTCCGCTCCCCTGGTCTTTATCAGCAGGTGGATTCCTGGCGCTACGACACTATGGCTCAGATGATAGAGAGCCGCCGCGGCAAGATTGACCTTGACTTCGCCAGACAAATCCTGCATCAGGTGAATTTAGGGGAAATCACTATGCAGAGTATGATTTTCCTTCCTCAGGAAGGAAAAATGTGGCTTTCCCTGGGCACGCCGCCCACATCGGGCGGGCCTTATATTCCTGTGGAGGTGGCCGAACTTTTTTCTGCCAAAAAAGGGCGAGAGATAGACTCTGGGAACCCGCCTGCCTCAGCGGGCGGCGGGCAGGAAGGGCGAAAACACATTAAATAGGGAATGCAGTCAGGCCATCAGTGGCCGCCCAGGCCGTCGCCTGGAAAAGGAGCGTCTTTTCTATTCGGTGACCTCCACCCCTACGAAGGTCACATCGTCCTCAATTTCCCCTTCGCCTTTGAGCTGCGCCCTCGCCGGCGCTTTTTCCAGAATATCCTTAATGCCCAGTTCATAAACGCTCAGCACCGCGTGCCGGAAGGCATCCGTACCCTTGATGCCCTCGGCAAATTGAGCGTTATCCACGCCGTCAGTATAAAGGATGAGTTTATCGCCCTTGGCCAGGGTTAACTCGGCAGAGAAGTAATCGTTCTCCATAATTCCCAGGAGTCCCCCCTCTCCTTCCTGAAGTAATTCCCACTTTCCTTGCGCGTGCACCAGGAGCGGATAAGGATGGCCGGCCCGGGCATAGGAGAATCGCTTGCTGCGGAAATTCAACAATCCATAACACATGGTAACAAAGAGACTCTCCGAAAGCGTCTCGGCCATTATGTCCCGGTTCAAATTATAGAGAACCTCTTCGGGCGGGAGGATGCGATAGCTCTTGCCGGAGATTTCCTTGGCCACCACGCCTTTTTTGATGAATATGGTGAGAAGCGCCGCAGGAACACCATGCCCCATTACATCGGCCACATAAAATCCCACATGCTCCTCGTCCAGGCGAAATATATCGTAAAAATCGCCAGTCACCCGGCCGCTGGAGACGAACTTGGCGGCAAAAACAACTCCGGGAAGTTGCGGAAACTCCTTGGGCAGGAGGCTTCCCTGTAATCTCCTGGCCAGCGCCAATTCCCGGTCCAACCGCGCATAGGTATCGGCCAGGCGGCGGTTGATGGCGGAGACCTCGCGATTACTCTCTTGCAGTTGGTCCTGCAGATTCTTAATGCGTAACAGCGCCTTAATGCGCGCCAGGAGCTCCTGGGGATGTATGGGCCTTTCTATGCAATCATCGGCACCCAGTTCCAGGGCTTCGATCTTGGCCTTACCGGCACCTGGTTCCACAATCAATATGAGCGGGATGAAGGAAGTGGCCTCACTGCTCTTGAAAAGTCGGGTGAAATCGGGCCCGGATATGTCTGGAAGGGCGCTGGTAGCCACCACCACATCTGCCTTTGCATCTTTGACCCTGCTGAGCGCCTCTGCTCCGGTGGAGATAAATTCTTCTTTAAAGAAGCCTCCAAAGGCCCCCTGGGGGAATTCCTCTTTTCGGCCCACAAGGAGGAGTCTCGCCTTTTCTTCGCTCATTTTCTCCTGCTCCTTAGGGGAGAAGCGCTCGTCATTGGTCATTCGAATGACGAGTGACCCGTTCAGGACTCCGAAAGAGCCCTTCAGGGCTCTGAGGAACGAGTTACGAGTAACCTTCCTTTCCGTCCGACGCGACACTGCCTCCGGGAAAACCACCAGTTTCCGCCTTAAAAATCTCGCGGCGGGCATCCTGAAACTGCCGCCTTACCTCCCTTATATCCAAAATTCCCAGAATCCCAAGAAATAACGCGCCCAGCGCCACCGCGGCCCAGAAGATGGCGAAAGTCAACGGATTTCCAGGCGAAAAAAAATTTACGCCCCAGAAGAATAGTACCGCCACTATGACAACCCCTATCGCCCCTACCAGGCGCCTTATGCATTGAGCGCGGGAGACAAAGCCTTTGGGCCGACTCTTGGCCTCACTGAATCTGTGCATCTCCCAGACAAAAAAGGCCACACCGGCCAGAGCTATACCCCCGCAGAAAATTCCCGTTACCACTATGGGGGACGCCACTGCCCCGCCTCCTCACCCCGTTCAGGAACTTCTTCTTTCCAACGCCTTCAACATCCTCTCCAGAAGTTCCAGGGGAAGCCCCACCACATTACTGAAACTCCCCTCTATTTTCTTTATGAATCTATCGCCGGACTCCTGAATGGCGTAGCCCCCGGCTTTATCCAGGCCCTGGCCCGAGGCCACATATTCTTCTATCTCGCTATCGGAGATCTGGGCCATAGTGACCTGGGTGCGGTCATAGGCTATGAGCCGGTCGCCGGTAGCTGTATCTATGAGACAAATTCCGCTTATCACCCAGTGGGTGGTGCCGCTAAGTTCCTTCAAGAATTCTATGGCCTGCTCAGTATCCTCGGGCTTGCCAATCACTTTATCTCCCAGACTAACCAGGGTATCTGCGGCAATAACCACAGCGTCTGCCGCCTGGTCCACCACCTGGCGCGCCTTGGCATAGGCCTCGGCCTCGACCATAATCTCCGGCGGCTGTTGGTGCAGTTTTATCTCGCCCAAAACCGGCTCAATCACCTCGAACTCATAGCCGGCCTCTTTCAGGAGTTCCTTTCGCCTGGGGGAGGAGGATGCCAGAATAAGCCTTTTCAACGCTTTCTCCTTTCTACCTGAGGGGGCTACTCTTTGCGCAACCGTCCGCATAATTATAGCAGACCTCAAAAGTTTGTCAAGTTATTAAGTGCGTCAGGAAACTCACCCGTCAATGCTGCCCAAGCATTTTTGTTTTTTTCATTTCGGTTGACAAGTATTCCCCTTACTGCTATAAAGTTTGAAATATTTATGGATTCAACTATGCTCGATATTCGTTTCATAAGGGAAAATACTGCCCTGGTAAAAGAGGCCTTGCGGGCCAAGGGCGAAAAAGTGGACACTGACCACCTCCTTGACCTGGAACAAAGACGCCGCAAGTTTTTGAGCCAGTCCCAGAGCCTTCGCCACAAAAGAAACCAGGTCAGTGAGACCATCGGCGAGATGAAATCCCGCGGCGAGGATACTTCAAGACTCATCCAGGAGATGCGCCAACTCAGTGAAAAGATTAAGGCCCTCCAGCAGAAGATTTCCAGGCCCCAGGAAGAAATGAAGGATATTATGTGGCGCATTCCCAATATCCTGGCACCGGATGTGCCCCGGGGCGAGCGCCTGGAGGATAATGTGGAGGTACGCCGCGGCGGACCTTCGCGCCACTTTGATTTCAAACCCAAGCCTCACTGGGACCTGGCCCGGGCCTTAGGTCTAATCGATTTTGAACGGGCGAGCAAAGTAGCCGGCACAAATTTCCCCTTTTATCAAGGCGCCGGCGCACTCCTGGAGCGCTCTCTTATAAACTTTATGCTCGACCTGCACACGCGTGAACAGGGCTACACCGAGCTTCTACCCCCATTTTTGGCCAGTTCAAATAGCATGAGAGGCACAGGCCAACTTCCCAAACTGAAAGAGGCTATGTATGAATGCGAAAGGGACGATTTCTTCTTAATACCCACCGCCGAGGTGCCCCTCACCAATATGCACGCGGGCGAAATCATCCCGGCCGAGCAACTTCCGCTCAACTACACCGGCTGCTCGGCCTGCTTTCGCCGCGAGGCCGGTGCCTCTGGCAAAAAAACCCGAGGCCTGGTGCGCCTGCATCAATTCCATATGGTGGTGATAGTGAAGTTTGTCCGCCCGGAAAATTCTGATGCGGAACTGGAAAAACTGGTCGCCGATGCCGAAGAGGTGCTCAAGCGGCTGGAACTGGAGTATCGGGTGATGAAACTTTGCTCCGGGCAACTCTCCTTTGCCGCATACAAATCTTACGCCCTGGAGGCCCACGCGCCCGGGCTGGGCCGTTGGCTGGAGGTCTCTTCCCTGGCCCATTTTACCGATTTCCAGGCCCGCCGCCTCAATATCCGCTTCCGCAATCAGAGCCAAGAGGTGCGCTTCGTCCATACCTTAAATGGCGCAGCCTTAGCCCTACCCCGCACGATGGCCGCTATTCTGGAGCAATATCAGAGGAAGGACGGCTCTGTGGAAGTCCCCGGGGCCTTAGGCCCCTTTATGCACGGGAAGGAAGTAATTAGATGACATTGCAACTTGTGATTTGAAAGGAGGAAAAATGCCCACGCTTTTCGATAAAGTTTATGGCTGTATTGCCGGCTCCAACTGCGGCGCGGCGTTTGCCTATCCCACCGAAGGGATGAGTTATGAAGCGATAGTCTCTAAATACGGCGAGGTTAAAAACTTTGAAACCGTGGTGAAGAAAGAACGCCTGAAGAAAAAGTCCTGGGGCCCCGACTGGCACACTAAATCTATGGAGCACATAGCCGGGATGACCGAGGATGGCATTGAGCGCCAGCGCTTAGTCTCCACCGCCATTATTGAAAAAGACGGCCGCGTTACCATAGAGGATGTGGCGCGCATCTGGGTGCGCGATATCACCCCGGATAAGTTCGGCTATCTCTTGGGTAATCAGGACCAGATTATCTATTATCTCTTTAAGGCCGGCTTCCCCCCGCCGGATGTGGGCCGCTATGTGCCCTGGCCCGGCCTCATCGGCACCTCCAAAATGGTGCACCCCATCGGAATTATAAATGCCTGCAATCCCCGGCAGGCGGCGCTCGATGCCTTTGATGTAACCAGACTCAGGGACACCCGCTTCCGGCCCAAAAATTTCTCCATAGAGGTCGCCGGAGCCATCGCCGCCGCCACCGCCGAGGCGATGAAACCCAAAGCAACCGTTAATTCCATAATAGATACTGCGCTCGGCATCCTTTCCGAAGAGCCGCGTCAGGAATTAAAAGAAAATCTCGATATGGCCAGCGAACACCCGGATGTCTCTGAACTGCGCGTGGCTTTCTACCAGAAATATGTCGGACACAATGGTTCTAATGCGGTGGAGGCGGTATCCGAGGCTCTCGCCTTATTTCTGGTGACCGATGGCAATGTGGAGATGTCCATAAGGGGGGCGGCGAACTTTGGCCGCGATACCGAATGCATCGCCTGCACCGTAGGAGGCATCGCCGGGGCCCTGCGCGGCATTGAGGCCGTGCCCCAAAAATGGGTGGATACCGTGGAGGCCGCGCTTCGCCAGGATAAATACACGGTCAGCAATCGCTCCCTCAAAGAGACGGCCGAAGGTCTCTATCAGGCGCTAAAGAATAATCTGGCCCAAATCCAAGAGCAACTTGATATGTGCGAAGCGCAGATGCAAGATTAAATCGCATTTGCGTTCTCACAGGAAGGAGGTAAGTTATGGCGATGAGCCGGCAGGAACTCATTGAAGCATACCGGGGTCTGCGCACCGCGGATGTGTGCGACGCCCTGGACGAACTCAATTTACGCGATGTGTGTATGATGTCCGACGAGATAAAATCAATAGTTCCGGGAAAAAGTTGTGCCGGGCCCGCGCTTACCGTGCGTCATATGCCCGCCAGAGTAACCGTGGGCCATATGTCGCCGGAAGAATACCGCGAATTTATGTCCTACTGGTATAGGGAGAAGATGCGCAATAGAGAAATTAAAGAAAAGGTGCGGCCCGGAGATATTTTGGTGGTTGACGACGGCGCAAGCAAGGTGAGTCTCTGGGGTTCGGCCATCTCTATGAATATGACCATAGCGGGCATCGCCGGAGTGGTGATAAACGGCGGGGCCAGGGACACTGCAGAACTCAGAATACAGGGCCTTCCCACCTTTGTCCGCTACACGATGCGCGAGACCTGCATCGCCAGGATGGAACTGGAATCCATCAATTCAGTAATAAATTGCGGCGATGTCAAGGTGGAGCCTGAGGATTTCATCGTGGCCGACGATGATGGGGTGTTGGTGGTGCCCAGGGATGTAGCCGAGGAGGCGGCGCGTCTTGCCCGTGGCACCCTGGATAGCGACAAAAAAGGCCGCCGCAAATCTTATGAAGCCTTAGGCTACGAAATTGACGAGACGGTAACCTAAGTTGTTCCTGCTGCTTCAGGATGCAAAGTGGGCTTCAAAGGCCTCTCAGAAAGGAGAGAAAGATGAAGGTTTTAGCGATTCAGACCAGTGCCAATGATGACGGCCTCACGGCCAGATGTGCCCAGACCGCACTGGAAGGCGCCCAGTCCGCCGGCGCGGAAATAGAACTGGTGCATCTAAACCAACTCAACATTAAACACTGCCAGGCCTGCGAAAGAGGCTGGGGCATCTGCCGCACCGAAAATAGATGCATAATTGACGATGACGACTTTGAGCCCCTGCGTCAGAAAATGAACGCCGCCGATGGGCTGGTATTTGCCTCTCCATCTTATTTCCAGGATATTTCGGAATCCGCCCGGCGCTTTCTGGACCGGCTCAGGCGCTGTGAGGCCCGCAGGAAAGATGGCTCGCCCCTCGGCGACAAACCCATTATCGGCATTGGTGCTGCCGGCGGTTCCGGCGCTGGCGCGGCAAATACTTCGCTCACCCTGGAAATGTATTTTCGCCGCATCGGCCTAAAAATCGCCGACCTTTTCCCCATCACCCGCTTTAACGCAGACTATAAACTTAAAGCCATCCACGAAGCGGGAAGAAGGCTCATCGCTAAATGAAGTGAGGAAATTCAATAAGTGCTTTTCGGCACCAGTAATTAATCGTCCCTGCCTGCCGGCAGGCAAGGCATCATTCGAATGACCCGTTCAGGACTCCGAAAGAGCCCTTCAGGGCTCCGAGGAGCGAATTTCGAGTGACGAGTGACTCCATTTATCCGTCGCGGCCTTCGTCCACTCTTTGTAAGAAGGCGTGGCGTAGCCCTTTGGTCCTGGGCCGAATCTTACCGTCGGCGATTGTTTCTTCGTCAATCTCCACTATCCCCAGCACCTCATCCCCGGTGCCGGTGAGGAAAACCTCATCCGCGGCGAACATCTCGTTTCTGCTGAAGGCCCGCTCCTCTACCGTAATACCTAATTCCCGCGCCGTTTCTATCACCAGCCCCCGGGTTATGCCCGCAAGTATCCTGGGGCTCAAGGGATGAGTCCGCAGCACACCGTCAATGACGGCAAATATATTAGTAGCCGCACCTTCAGTGACTGTGCCATCTTGCTGCACCAAAATGGCCTCATAAACGCCTGAGGAGACGGCCCTCTGACGCGCGAGGATATTGGGCAAGAGATTGAGCGATTTTATATCGCGGCGAAGCCAGCGGATGTCCGGGAAGGTAATGGCCCGCACGCCTTCAGTGAAAATCTCCGCAGGCCGTTCCGGGAATTCTCGCACGGTTATGAGGAAGGTGGGCTCAAGGCCTTCAGGGAAATTGTGTTTCCTGGGACACACCCCCCTGGTAATCTGCACATAAACCATCATCTTACTGAGGCCGCTTTTTTTGCAGGCGGCGGCAATGGCCTCCCGCACTTCATCTATGGAGATGCCGGTAATATTAATTTCTCCGAGACTCCTCCTGAGGCGCGCCAGATGCCGCTCCAGGGCCCACAGCCTCCCGTTGTAACTACGAATCACCTCATATACCCCGTCGCCGAACTGATACCCCCGGTCATTTACGGAGACCTTGGCCTCATCAATAGGAAGAAACTCGCCATTAAGAAAGGCAATCTCAGGCATTTTCCCCTCTTGTTAAATAAAGACTCGAACTTATCAGGTGAACTTTCCGGACAGTATGATAAGGTTCGCCAACCTGCCCCTTTGCGGCATAATCTCCGGTTTCAGCGAACTAATCTTTATATAATATCGGAACTTATCCCGTTTTCATTAGGCTTTTTTGAAAAATATAACCGACATCTGCAAAAATAGCTCTTCGTGAATGCTTGACTTATGCTTTTTGCCTGACGAATAAAGGGAAGACTTGCCCACGCTGATATTTTGTATATAATATCATCCCCACAGGAGGCCTTAATACCGAGAGGACAAATCATTATGGATATTGAAGACGCTAAAAAAATGTTCTTTTTGCTGCCTTAAACGATGAGGAAATTACCATCGTCCTAAACGGCGAGAAAATTACCCAATAAACAAGGAGACGCTTATGGGAATACTCAAATGCCCGGGGCAGGACCGGAGATTCTGGAAGCCGGGGGACATCTTTGAAACAGATTGTCCATCCTGCGGCCAAAAAATAGAATTCTGGAAGGATGATGTGAGGCAAAAGTGTGCCGGCTGCGGAAAAGAAGTGCTCAATCCGCGCCTGGACCTTGCCTGCGCGCAGTGGTGTCAGTATGCGGAAAAGTGCCTGGAGGGGCTTTCCCTGGAAGAACGCATCACCGCCGAGGCCTTCGGCGTTTTCCGGCAGTCCCCGGCCAGAATGGAGCATACCCTTGCGGTCTTAAGGTACGCCAGGGAGATTTTGGCAGCCGAAGGCGGAGACGCCCAGGTGGTGGTCGCCGCCGCGCTTTTGCACGATATAGGGATAATGCAGGCGGAAAGCAAATACCAGAGTAGCGAAGGATGCTACCAGGAAAAAGAAGGCTCAGCGATAGCCCGGGAAATCCTCACCCGCCTCGGCGTGGACGAGAAAGTCATAGATGAGGTCGCGGAAAT
>LIZR01000037.1 GCA_001302825.1 Planctomycetes bacterium DG_23
TAATCGTCGCCGCCCAGCCTGGTGTCACCACACACTGCCTTTACCTCAAAGACCCCGTCACCAAGTTCGAGGATGGAGACATCGAATGTGCCTCCGCCGAGATCCCACACCAGGACGGTGTGAACATTTTCCATATCCAGCCCATAAGCGAGTGATGCGGCGGTCGGTTCATTAATAATTCGTATAACATCAAGGCCGGCGATGGCCCCGGCATCTTTCGTGGCGCGCCGCTGATTATCGTTGAAGTATGCCGGGACAGTAATAACCGCCTTTTCAATGGGCTCACCGAGGAATTCTTCTGCGTCGGATTTCAGTTTGTTCAAGATTATTGCCGATATTTGCTGGGGCGTGTAAATCCGACCGTCAACCTCGACCACATAATCTGAGCCCATATGACGCTTGATGGAAAAGACAGTTTGCTGTGGGTTGACGGCGGCCTGAGCCTTGGCGCGGGCTCCCACCCAGGTCTTATTTTCGTTTGTGAAGGCCACCACTGAAGGGGTAAGAGCTTCGCCCTCTGCGTTGGGAATTACCTGCGGCCGTCCATCCTTCATATAGGCGATGACAGAATTCGTCGTGCCCAAGTCAATGCCTAATGTCGGCGACATGGTAACTTTTCTCCTACAGCCGGTTCAACCTCGCAAGCAGGATGTCTCGCAACGACTATCTGTACCCCCTCTCAAGTCTTACTCTGAGGCATTTAGAAGGAGCGCGGATGCTTTTTGCAGGGCCTTCTGAACAGAGGGCGAATTGAATTTTTCCAAGGCTGCTGCCAGTTCCGGACTGAGCAGCGTCTTTATGGCCTCCTGAATGTTCCTCGCTTCCTTGAGAACATCGAGTGAGGTAGGCTCAGCCAATTTCTTGAGAGCGGCCCGCAGTGCGGGATCGGCGAGTGTCTTCACTGTTGCGTAAAACTCCGCGCTTGTTAGACTTTCCACAAGCCTTCTCGCTATACCCACATTCACATCCGCGCTGTTCATCTCTTGCTACCCCTTTGGTGTGAGTTGTTTACTGTACTCTGGGGCCATTCGATTCATCAAAGAGCCCATCGAAAGTGCTGGGGCGGGTTTCATCGCGCCCCTCCACTCGGAACCACGTCTTTCCTGACTGGGCAATCTCTTCGCTCGCCCCGGGGAAACTTAAAGCCGGGTCGCTTGCAGCCATCAAGACTGCGCTCTCTTCGACCTCTTTGCCCATCTCCGCCAATCTCTCTGTGACGGAGCGGTATAAAGCCGCTATGTCTTGGCCGCGCAATCTAATCCACTCCTTCGAGTCGGCCAGCACCACCAACACCTTGCGCTTTTTGCCGTCCAGGTTCGTCACACTGGCCAGGCTCAGGCTGGTAATAGTTCCGAGGGGCACTTCGACAGTAGCCTCTCTAAATATCCGGTTGAAGAAAAGCAAGCGCTCCTTTGTCAGATAAATCGTGCCCGGCCTCCAGGCCCGGTACACTCCGTCACTTTGGTAGTGGAAGCCGAACATCTTGAGGAGTAATTCCTCCCCCTCAAGCAGCGGCCAGCAGACGACGGTGGCTCTTTGCTCCCCTTCGCAAGCGCGGATACTCGCATCCCAATCGGTCATTATGCCATACTGGAGCATCGTTTCTATCCCCGCGATTGCCGCGCTAAGGCTGACGCCGAGAAGCGGTATCCCGGCCAGGGAGATGATGAGGTCGGCACGAATGACCAGCCCCTTTTCGAGGAGTCTGTCCAGGAAGTCCACCAGCGTGGTCCCGGTTATACTCTCCGGTGCTACCGGCTCCATTTATGCCCTCCGGTGCTTGAGGACTATCCTGCGCGCACAAAACTATAAGGTGGCCAGGGACCTGTAAAGCGGACCATTAGTGCCGGTGTCTCTGCAATCTGGTCCAACACCTGGCCGAGCCGCCTATGCCCCCCCTTCTCCAAAAGACACGAGACATTAAGCAACATTTGCGTGCCGTCTCCTATCTTCCTGGGGCGCTCCACGCGGAGGTTCAGGGCACAGTCGCGAATCCGGCTATAAAAGGAGCGAAAATACTCCTCGGCTTTCGCTTCCATTTGCACTTTGATGGCTTTCTCCAACCTTGCCCGCCCAACATAGGCAAGGCCTAAGGGTTCAGCCTGGATTTGGCGCTCCATCTCTTTAAGATGAGCGCTACTCTCTAAGAGATCGGCGGCTATTACCTTCGGGTTCCAGGAGATTTGCACCCCATACTCGGCCTTGCCCGCAAGCCGCTCAAACTGGCGGGTAAATGTGGTTTGCTTCTCTTGCATCCAACTGATGAGATTTTCGTGTGCCGAGACGCTGTCACTGCCCTTGACAATCGTATCGAAACTCATAGGGAGCACGCAACCAAATCGTTTCCAGGCAGCCTGGACCACTCGGTGATGCGCGGCAACCCATTTCTCCACAACCGCAGGCTCCTTTGACTGATAGGGCCTTGCGGGGCACTGGTGAACCACGGCAGAAATTCCGGGGCCGGGGATTGTGCGCACCGGGGACTCGTTCAGCCCGAGCGGCCCCAGGTCCACTTCTTGCGGGCCAGGCACGATGCAATAAACATATAGCGCTTCTATTTCATTTACTACAGCATTCTCTACCGGCCGATTTGCCATTTTAGCACTCCTTGACCATCTCCGCTTTGCCGTCGGCTACGCTCCTGAGTTCATCCTCCCATTCGTGAGGGCCTGTCAACTTTTGCAGCAAATCATCCACCAAGTTATCCAGACCGTCTCTGACCGACTGCACGGCCTCGGTAATGCCCATTTCCTGCTTGATTTCGTTAATGGCAGCATCAAGGTCCATCAGGGCGCGGCCCAGCCGTTCCACCTCCTCCCCGGTGAGGCTCTGGGCCTCGATGCGCCGGAGTGCTTGAGTCTTGAGCGCATCACGGATGATTTCGACTATTGCCATCACCAGCCCCAAAACGCCTTGCTTGAGATTGTCTTCCTTAATATCAATCATCGTTTCTGGCCTTTTCGAGTCGGATTTTCAGAACCCCTTTGTTGAGGGAATATTGCCGCTCCCCCTGAACGGCCGAGGGCAGTTCGATCTCTTGGCTGCGTTTTGCGCCTTCTGTGGTCACAACGATGGAGAGCGTCCGGCCTTGAGCCTTGACTTCCACCTCTCCTTCCGCAACACCGGGCAGTTCGGCGATAACGACCATATGGCCGTCCTCATCGAAAACATCTACGGAGATTTCCTCGAGGGGTTTGGCGGCGAGCCGCCGGTCGGGACGCTTCCGCTTCACTATGGCCTTGCGTTTTGGTGTGGTTGAGAAACCGCCGCCCTGCGTGCCGGGTGGGATGCCCATAGGGCGCCCTGTGAGGCCCTGGGAGACTTCGCCCTCCACTTTCTTAAGCGGCGTTTCCCGCAGCCTGCGGCGGAGTTCCTGATCGACCTTTTCTAACCTCTCCCGGACCTCAGAGGACTTAGAGATACTTTCTATAAGACCACCCAGGCCGGGTACCATTTCGCCGATGCTTCGCAATATTTCTCCAGCAATGTTACCGAAGGCCTTCTCGTCTGGACTCTGGCGTTGGAGCTCCTCCAGTTTCTTGATTTTCTCCGCAAGCCGTCTTAGTTTTTCTTCCGTTTTGTTATCCTCATTCTTTTTGGACGCCATAGTTGTCCCTCGCTTTAGGCCTTGGCCGCGGCTTTGACCTTACGGGGCATCCAGCCACACCAGGGGCAGCCTGTACTGAGAAGTTCAGCAATCGGCAGCCGCTTCTCGCACTGCGGGCAGGTCTCTTCGGCCACCTGGGCCTCTTCCCAGGCCGCGGTTTTGATTTTGGTTCCAGAGGGAAATTCGAGGCCACACTTGGCAGCAGTCTCGAAGGAGGCCAGGGCCGCACGTATCTTTATGCCCAGAAGTTCCACGCCGGCAACCGATACGGCAATATCGGCGTTAATCACCAGGCCCTTGTCTAAGACGCGGTCAATGACATCCGCCAGGGTGCGGGCGGTGTGCTCTTTACTTTTCGTTTCAATTGGCATATTAGAGCCTCTTTTCTATTTTTTCTTCGATGGAATCCCCATGCCGCACAAGTTTCGGCCTCTGGCTCGTTTGACCACGACTTTCTGCCTACACCAAGCGGCTTCATCAGCAATGATGCGCCTCGCTTCCTTCTCATTGCCGGTTTACATCTTTTTACTCCGATTCCTTTCACCCAAAAATGGCCGCAGCAAACAAGTTTCAGACCGGAGTCGAACCCAGGCTCTATTCCTCCTCTGGGCTTACCGTGTCGATTCGTTTGCGCATGCCCGCTCGCCTGAACTCCAGCACGTTGCCTTCGTCATCCATCAGAACTTCGTAGGTCGCCAGGATGTCCATAGAATCCGGCAGCGACTTCTTCTCCACCATCTCTACCTTCACCCGCCAGCCCTTTTGGTCTTTCACGGTGGCAAGTGTGCTGCCGAGCTCCAGTCCTGTGAGGGACGCGAGGTCCCCACGCGCCTTCTCCACCAGTTTAGGTATCGATATGCTCATAAGTCACTCCTCCTCGCCTCCTTTTCTTCCTTGTATTTTCTGATAGATTCCAATCTTGTCATCAAGCGCTCTTCGCCTTTCCGGTATTCTTCCTTAGTTATCTCGTCCAGTTCGTACCGCATTTGGAGTTCGAGGAGCCGCTCCCGGACCGCTGACTCGTCAGTCATCTCCTGCTCGGCGGCTTCGTTTAGTTTCTCCCCGATCCACTTGACAAATTTGATAGGTCCCAGCAGGATGTCGTCAACGATAAATGCCATTCACTCCTCCCATTTGATTACGAGTTCGATGAAGCTGCTGGGCGGCAAAGGCCCAACGTACCTCAGATTGACTCGTCCTTGGATAGCGTCTGCCAGTCCGTTCAGTCTCCTGTCGAACTCTTCGATCCTCGACTTCTCCACGAGGATCGCTAAATTTGCGAACATCTGGTCGCCGAAGGTCTTGTTCTTGCGAAAATCAACCACGATATTGCGGATGGCGTCGAGAAGCGCCCTCTCTTCCTGCTCTTTTTTTGTGTCCAGAGCACGCTTTACCAACTCGCCGAGCTTCACACGCATAGCAAACTGAGCCCTCCCTATTTGATCACGAGGCTCGAGGGAGCTCTGGCGGACAATTTTGCTGCGCAGACGCATTATCTGGGCGTCGGATTTTACAATCTCTCGAAAAATAGTGCTCATATCGCGCCAGAGTGCTTTGAGGCCCATCTCAGCACGGCCCCTCATTGCCTCCAGCAGAGAGGAAATCTCATCAAATCTTTTCGCCAGCACCTGGTGGACGATCCTTTCCTCCGGCCCCACGCCGTTCTTCTCCTCGGCGATAGTGTCAAACTTCACCGGCAGCACCGTATGGCCTTGCTCCATCAAGTATTCCATCACACACTGATGAAGCAGAGTATTTTGCCGGTTTATAGCATATTTCTCTTGGGAGGATGGACTGACGACTGCGGCGATGCCGCCCTTCACCACTGTGTGGACATCTCCTGAGCCGGAATCTATGGCCTGACAGCCAAAGTTCTTAGGCTCATCGCAGTCAATGATGCAGTAGATGTAGCAACGCCCTTCAGTCTTCCCTGCACATTCTCTCATTGGCCTTGCTACGGTCTTCGCCTTATCAACCAATGTCGTGGGCAATTTCAGTCTCCTTGAGATACAGCCACTACTGCGGCACGCAGTTCCGAAAGTTTGTGTATCTTGACGATGGTAAGCCCATGGCACTCGCCGCTTGTGAACGAATGTTTCACATTATGGCAGTATTCCTCAAGCACTTTGAATGCGGCGGCCATTTCCTGGAGTTTCTCCGCAGCAGTACCGGTGGGATTGTTGTCCGGGTGGAACTCCTGCGCCAGGCGGCGGTACGCCTGTTTGATTTCACTAAAACTTGCGGCGGGGGGTAGTCCAAGCGTTCGTCGGGCTGCATCGAGCGTCGGAACCGAAATCTCCTTCACTTCAGCGGTTGCGAAACTGTAAGGCGGTAGTGGCCCGATGCATCTGAAATTGAGCGCCCTGTCGAGTCGCTTATCCAGGTCGTTGATCTTGGCATCGAGATAGTCTTCCGCATTCCGGTCGAGGAGTAGCGCCACATTGAGGATCATCGAGTCATCCTTCAGGTCATTGATGGAGAGGTCGTAAGCAACCTCTCGGAGGACCGCGAGAATCTCATGTGCAAGATGTTTACGCCGCTCATCGAGGCGCTCTTTGACCAGTTCACCTAACTTGGTCTTCCGCTTCAAGGCCAGGTGCGAAGGGAGTGTCGCAATCTGCGCTTTGAGTTTCCGCACAGGTTCTTCCTGGGCAATCTCTTGAAAGACAGGGCCGAGGTCCGGCCAACTCGCCACCACATCCAGTTCAATTTTCCCCCTGAACCTTTCCAGCATCTCTTCCAACTGGTTGCGATTGTCTTGAAGAATCTTCAGAACTTCGGCCATATTATCCGCATAGGTGCCGAACTTGACCGGAACAACGGTTGACTGCTTCATAACTTGCTCAATTACGCGCTGATGCACAGACAAATACCAAAAAGTCTGTTCCGGAGACATCTCGGCGAATGATATCCGTGGCGAACGACTTACGGCTATGCCCATGCCATCCGTAGCGATTATACGGACCTCGGTGCCGCGTTCGCCGATGCCGATCCGCCCAAAACTTTGACTGCCGTTAGCAAAAGTTACGCAATAGAGATAAAGATGTTCGCTTTCTTCGCTCAAGGTCCTCACCTCCTCAAGGGTCACAAATCACGGGGCGAACTGCGCCGCCAGTTGGGCAACCTTTTCCTGGATGCTGCCGTTGCCTGCAAGATCCGGCGAACTGAGGACATCCACGCAGGTGCGAACGAAACTCTTGTCCGCAGCGTTGGCACGGGCATCATACGCCTTGAGTATCCTTGCAATCATTATGCAGGAACGCACCGACGGAGCGCGGCCATCTCCTTCGCACCGGGCGCGATAGGCCCTGACCAGGTCAACAATTTTCTCGGCATCGTCTCTTGCCACACCCGACTTGGCCATGGTGATGGCGACCTCGGTCTCGCGGTTGTAATGGTCAAGCCTGATATTGATCATCCTGTCCTTGAGGGCATCCTGGGCCTTATAAAGCCCGGCATACTCCGATGGATTGCTGGTGAAGATAGCTGTGAAGTGTGGATGAACCCTAATAAAGCCTTGCGGGTCCCGTCCGGCAGGCATATCCAGCGTCCTTTCCTCAAGGACAGATAGAAGAGCGTTGTTGGCCTCGGGCCGGGAGCGCGTGAACTCGTCATAGATGAGCGTGAACCCATACTTACAGGCCACAGTCAGGCGGTTGTCCACCCATCTCGCCTGCATATCCTCGTCGCTCTTCAGCACCGAGTGGATGAACCTATCCACGGTCTTCTTTTTGCGAAAACCATAGTTTAGTTGCCGCCGACAATGTCGGAAGTGCCCAGTTCTTCATCGCCGTGAATGATGACTACGGGGCTGCCTATCTGGGCTGCCGTATACATCGCCAGGCAGGTCTTGCCCGTGCCGGTAGGGCCGGTGAAATTAACCGGAAATCCGGCCGCCGAATAAACAAGCGCCCGGTTGATTATTTCTTCCACCAGCGGGGTTTTTACGAAATTGGGCTGTTCTTTTGCAATCTCGATAGGGGTCACTCCATCCAGCATTTGTCCTACCTCCTCTTTTTTGTGGCGCGTGGGTTGACCTTTCATCATCCTCGCGGCTTCGCAGGGGCTCCCTTTGCCTTGTCTTATGGAACCTCAGAATCTCTGGCAATCGCGCGGTACTCTGTCTCCAGACCGGTGAAGTGGACGATGGATGCACATCCACCTTTGTATAGCCTGGCTTTAGATGACCTGCGATGTAACTTTGCCACTTGTTTCGGTTCTCGTTCTGTTGAAAGTATGAACTGCAAATCTCAACTGGTCGAGAACCTCAGAAGGCATATTTAATCCTCCGAAAACCTCGGTTCATTTCGCCGCGGACACCTCCCGAGACCACGCCAACACCCCTGCACTGAATGCAGTAAAGGTTAGTACCTGTCTTCCTGCCTCTACCGCCACAGTTAGGGCATATCTGGATGGGCTCCCTGACACGCACCTTTCCCCGACCTCCGCAAACCGTGCAGGTGACACCGCTCCTGGGGGGAACCTCACCATAACCTTGGCAATAAGCGCAAGTAATTACCGGGGGCTCCAGCGAGACTACGCCGCTCCTTCGGCACACAGGGCAAATGTTTCCTGGAGGCCTTTCGCCCTTGCCGTGACAGAAGGCGCACTGGTAGGTGGTATCGTGGAGCAATCTTCCCTCCACGCCACCTTCCGCCGCCTTAAACCTCTTTTCCTTGACCGCTCTCCAGTCCCAATTCATTTCGTGTCTTTTCCTTCGCGTTCTTACTACTCTTGTGCCTTGGTCAGTAGTCTACCCTGAAAGTGCCGAAGTTCTCTTGCAGAACTTTTCGTTGGGGTTGCTGGTCATCCTTTCCGTCATCTCGGTCTTCAACTGCCAGCAACGTTTTCTGCAATTTCTTCAGCTCTTTTTCAATTTCTTCAATGGTCTTTTCAGCCTGCCTCTTCAAACGGCCCCACCTTGCCCGCTCTCTGGCCAAGGTCCACATATCGAGATAGTCCTGGCTTTCAGTCACAGGCTTCGTCCGCATGCGGGCTTTCACAGCGGTCCGAACATTCTGGAGCCCACTGACCCTCCGGCGGTGTTGGCCCTTGTCTTTGAGATGACTCGATCCCATCTTCATGCACCTCCCTTCAATGGATACCACCATTGGTTTGACATACTTCTTCTCCGGATGATGTAAAACCGGTCCTTCATACGGTAGCCGTAATCGCGGCCAATTAGGTCAGAGATGGAGAACCCCTTATCATCGTGAATCATAACCACAGGACGGCTAATCCCGGATGCAACAGAGGGCGCGAGAACGGTCTCACCGGGGGCAGTGGCACTGCGGCAGTGGATGACCAAACCGGGCTTGATATAGGCGAGCGCACGGTCGGGTAGATGATTAGCGGCGGGTGTATCTGCAAAATTGGGCAGGGGTTGCGAGTCGAGGGCAGTTGAAACCCCGTGGAAAGCCATTTCCTTTTTCTCCTTGGGGCGCCTGCCCGTCCCAACGATTCAGGAGGGGCCGAGCGTGCCATTAGTTACAACTTACATTGGCTTTGCTGAACTAAGTTTCACTTTCGCCTGTTTTGGCCTCCTTCTATGTGCTCTGTTCTTGAGCGGTTCTTTTCTTTCTTCTATGGGTCTTCTTCGGAATCGCAGGCATCTGGGGCGCGAGATGTTGAACCACGGCTTTCCGGCCCCCTTTGACACCACTCATCTTGTGCAGCACCTCCTGCCAGGAAGCGTGCCTCTCGGCGCACTGCTTACGGATATCGCAGACAAGTTGGCGCGCCTCAGCCATCAGGTTATGCGTTTCGGCCTTCAATTTGGCAAACTCGGTTCTGCGAGCAGCGTCTTCCTGCTTAAGCCCTGACATCATTTCGGCCGCTTCCTTCCTCATATGGGCTACTTCTGCCTTAATATCGGTTATCTCGGCCTTCCGAGCCGCATCCTCCTTCTTACAATCTTTGATAAAGTTCTCGCAGTCCTCCATAAGGTCCCTACAATCCTTCACCAGGGCGCCCAGGAAGCGTTTCCTGTCCTGCTGCATAGCCACCATCTCATTGCCAAGCCCTTCAAAATAGTCCGCCATTGCTCTTCCTCCTTTACCGTTTCTTCTGCAACGGTCACACGACCTTCTGCCAAACTTCGGAGACCTCAATACATGCAGACTCACAGTCTCTGAAGACCCCGGCCAGATCGACCATCTCCTGGGGCGAGACGGCATTAATTTCTCGCACGACTGCTTTCAGGTCGGCGATCCTCACCCTTTCGCCCTTTGCCAGGAGCCCTTTAAGACCCCGGCACAGTTCCTCCTGTTCTATGTGAACCCTTTTCAGCGCACGAGCCACATTCCTCTCTCTCATACGCTGAAGGGATAGCATCTGTTTTTTGAGTTCGGGCCAGGCCTGAGCAAAATCAGCGGCATTCCCTTTGAGCAGTTGCCTGAGCTTGCTGACCACAACCAGTTCTGCCCGGCGGAAATCCTGGACGAGCAGGGGGAGAGCCTCCAGCCGCTCTCGACGCTCAGAGATAATATGCCCTACGAGTAAATCAAAATCTTTATGCCTGAGTGAGCGTCGTTGGGCCAGCGTATTCCTTAACTGCCGGAGCATCACATCCTGTTCCTTACGCAGCCCGGCCAGCAGGTCGGCGGCCTGGGTCATATATTCTGTGACCAATTTAACCCGGTTTTCATATCCTTTTATTAGTTCCCCGAGTGCCCTAATCTCTTTATTTTTCTTGTCTTGCATACTTTTGCCACTGCTCTCGCTTGCTCTTATCCGGAGGGAAAGACGCGCCCAGGATTTCCACTAATTGTGTTGCATCAGGGGCCCCTATGAGCGCCTGTGCCGTCCCAGGGGGCATCTCTTCAACTCCGTGGGTTCGCCCTGAAAGGCGAACGGATTGACCGCGAACTGCTACGCAGCCGCAGCCGTGAGACCTACTGCCTCAGCATACTTGAGAAAGGTCTCAACGCTCGCAGTAACGACCCTGGCTTCGATAGCCAATAGTTCGATCCCCACCAGGGAGATGCGAACCCAGGCATCGATCACGATACCCTTATCCAGGATGCGGTCAACCACTTCCACCAGACTGGAAGAACCGATTGCTTTCTCGACTGCCACTGGCCTCACCTCCTTTCTATGGCGTTAAAGGTCATAACTACACCGCGGGGAAAACCCATCTCCCTCAGCAACTTGCCCGGCGATAACCATGCCCACTATAGAAGCGGGACGGTTTGACCTCAATCCTCGTGGAAAAAGAGCGCAGCCAGAAACAGCCGCAGCGCGCTTGAAACTCTTTCGTTTTCTTGTGCGCTCGTGTCTCTGGCTGCGTCAGCCCCAGGGTGTGGGCAATTCGCCGGGCATCTTCACTTCTTAACACGCGCCGACCCTCTGGCACAGGAAGAATTTTGTACTCTCCTGCTACCTTGCCAACTTTCCAGAGGTCACGCATTGTGATCTTTCTTGTCAGAGTGACGATTGCAATAGATGGGTTAGAGCAAACCCGATGCCAAAAATTTAAGGGTCTCCCGGTGTCCGCTCCAGGTGTTTCACGCCTGCGAAGCAGTTCGCGGCCAAAGGGTTCGCGAGGAAGGAAGTCCCGGTACTTGATAGAGGCAAGCAAGGTCCCGCGGGGCCTTCCACAAAACCACATACTCGGCAGGGCAGGCCACTTAATGCTTTGACTCTAATCCGAGTCTGGGCGAGGGTGTTTTCCGGAGGGGGTGGCGAGCATCTGCTGGACTTCACTCGCTGGTGATGGCGGTCACATTTAATCCTGAAAAAATCTTTAGTAGCGCAATTTTCTCCATGCCTGAGGCCCCGTCGGGCCGTAATGAAGCAGAAGTTATGGCAGCGTTGGAAGACCTGCGCTCTGGGCTTTATGGTGTCGTTGCCATACCCCGCCCCTCTTCAGGTTAAGGTGTGGCTTTATGCGGGTCATCGCCTCGCTGAGCAGGACGGCACGCAAATTGCAAAGAGGCTTAAAGAACGGGTTCACTTCTACCAGCAGGACGATGGTGAGAGGTTTGCGACACATCAGGACAATGCGCGATGTATGGGAGGAGCAGTGCAAGGCCTCACGGAGCCGGCTAGGCCGCCCAGGCATTGTGCGGCGCTTTGCGGTGACTTCTTCTGTCAAGCGACATCGTCCACCAAGGGGAACCGTTCCTATCCGTGCCTGGGTCTTCTCAAAGGAACCCGCCGGCAGAGCCCTGGATAAACAACTGCTGGTGAAGCGGATGAAGGAACCGGAGGTTGACCTCTTCCACGAGGAAGACGAACTGATCGTCTTGGCTGACTTGCCCGGGGTTTCCGAACAGGACATTCTGCTCAATGTGGAAAAGGATGTTCTGATAATCGAGGCGGTATCTACCGGCCCGCTGGGAGAAGTGCATTACTACAAGGAGGTAATGCTACCATACGAAGTCAGCAAGGGACTTGACTATTTGTATAACAGTGGAGTGTTGGAAGTGCACCTACCACCCAAAAAGAAAAAGCGAAGGAGGCGGAAAAATGAAAATGAGAAAAAGCAAAAGGGACGATCGGGTCAGGAGAGGGGCGCAAAGTGAAAATCCTAAGGTGCTGGTGGTGGACGACGACCTCGAAGTGACCCATCTCCTGGCCGCAGCCCTAAAGGAGTGTGGTTATGTCGTCTTGCAGGCGAATAGCGCCGCAGAGGCCATCAGGATAGCCCGGGAAGAAACCATTGATGCCGCCCTTATTGATGTCCCTATGTCGGATTTGGACGGCTTCGGCGTTCTACGGAGACTCAAGGAGAATGACGAGCATTTGGTAGTTGTGATAATGGCAGATTACGGCGACTTGGAGGAAGCCCGCCAGGCAATGAGACTGGACGCTTACGATTACATTACCAAGCCTTTCGATATAAGAGTCTTGCGAACGGTTCTGAGAGCAGGGCTAAAGGAAAGCAGCAGGATGCCCACCCCACACAAAAGGGCTTCTTCGGCCGCCCTCACGACCTCCGGCCGCTGACTATCTTGGCTGCTTCGAGGAAGTGTTTCTTGCTGATGAGGAGGCCCTTATGTCCTTTCCGGCCGGGGCTTTCGCTCTCGAGGAAGTCCCGGATGGCCAATAGGGATGCCTTGTGGCAGATGACGGCGATGTGAGCTCCCGTCTGAGCGGCGCCGTCTCTCGCCATCTGAACCAAGTCTACATCCTTGGCAAGCGGCTTGCCACGGGTATGAATCTCGAATATTTCGAGTCTCGCTTCTTCGTCGGGTAGAGGAAGTTCAATGACGGAATCAAAGCGTCCCGGCCGAAGCAAAGCCGGGTCTACCATATCAATGCGGTTTGTAGCGGCAAGCACCAACACTCCCTTGAGTTCCTCTATCCCGTCGAGTTCTGTAAGGAACTGGCTGACGATGCGCTGGGTCACACCTGAATCGCCTCCGCCTCCGCGAACCGGGGCCAGGCTATCTATCTCGTCAAAGAACAGGATACAGGGCGCGGCTTGCTTTGCCTTCTTGAAGACCTCGCGCACGCCTTTTTCGGATTCTCCAACCCACTTTGAAAGCAATTCCGGCCCCTTGACCGAGATGAAATTTACCTCGCTCTCGTGCGCCAGGGCCTTGGCCAGCAGGGTCTTGCCCGTGCCAGGCGGGCCAGATAAGAGGATGCCTTTCGCCGGCTTTGTCTTTGCCTCTTCGAACAATTCCGAGTGCTTCAGCGGCCATATGACCGTCTCGACAAGTTCCCTCCTGACATCATCCAGCCCACCTATGTCGTCCCACCCGACATTGGGAACCTCCACAAAGACCTCACGGATAGCCGAAGGCTCCACCAGTCTGAGGGCCTCCATGAAATGGTCCATTGACACCTCAAGCTCAAGGAGCTGTTCGTAAGGGATGTCCTCAAGGGCAAAATCGATGCTGGGGAAGATGGTGCGCAGGCAGGCCATAGCGGCCTCGCGACAGAGTGCCTCCAGGTCAGCTCCCACGAAGCCGTGAGTAATCTGGGCAAGTTTCTCCAGGTCTACATCATCCGCCAGCGGCATACCCCGGCTGTGAATTTGCAGAATCTCCAGACGGCCATTCACATCCGGGATGCCAATCTCTACTTCCCTATCAAACCTGCCGGGGCGCCTCAATGCCGGGTCAATGGTGTTGGGAATGTTGGTAGCACCGATCACGATAATCTCCCCGCGGGACTCAAGGCCATCCATCAACGCCAAGAGTTGAGCCACGACACGGCGCTCCACTTGCTTCTCGCCTCCCATCTCCTCCCGTTTGGGCGCGATGGCATCGATTTCGTCCAGAAAGATAATGGCGGGAGCGTGGGCCCGAGCGTTCTCGAAGATGCCGCGGAGTCTGGCCTCGCTCTCCCCATAATATTTGGCCATAATCTCAGGGCCGTTGACATGGATGAACGAAGCGTCCGTCTCGTTGGCAACAGCGCGCGCAATCAGAGTCTTGCCCGTTCCCGGAGCACCGTGCAGCAGTACCCCCTTGGGTGCCTCAATGCCCAGTCGCTCGAAGACCTGAGGATGCCTCAGCGGTAACTCAATCATTTCTCTAACCCGCTGAATCTCCTTCTTCAGGCCGCCGATATCCTCATATGAGACCCTCGGTGCTTTAGCCGCAGCCGCCTTTTCTTCCTTTACGGTGATAAGCGTCGAGGAATGAACCAGCACCGGTCCGGCCGGAACAGTGGAAAGGACGACGAAGTCGTGGGAACGGGCGCCGAACATTGTTGCTCTTACTGTGTCGCCCGATATAAGCGGCAGGCCCTCTAATAATCGGCCCAGATACCTTGCGTCGCCCCTCCTGCTCATCGGTCTCTTCATATCGCCCGGTCCCAAGGTGATCTTGCTTGCTGCCCGCGCCTCAACCTTAGTGAGGCTAATCTTTTCATCCAGGCCCGCCTGACTGTTGCTCCGGATTAGACCGTCTATCTGAATCATTGACTTACCGCGGTCGGGAGCAAACGCAGGCATAATCTTCACTACCGTCGCTCGCTTACCCTTTAGCTGAACTATGTCCCCAACATCAACGGCTATTTTCTCCATATCCTTTGGGTCAATGCGCGCAATTCCCCTGCCCACATCCTTTGGGGCCGCCTCCACAACTCTTAAGACCAACTGAAAACTCTCAGGCAATCCCTGGTTCATATTCTTTTTACCCATCCGGGTCATCCTACATCAGGTCAGGCATAAACAAAATTATTTTACCCGACTCCGGGCCCAGAATCAATAAAAAATTCTCCAGAAGCATTTGCGCTATAGGGATTTTCCTCTCTTGGACAAAGGCAGTCTCCGCTTCCACTAAGGTGGAGCTCTGGACAGGCGGATTTGTCTCTCTATAGAGCCATCTAAGTCCTTGTCAAGAAAAAAGTAACGGAAAATGAAAAAGTGGAGGCGGCGGGAATCGAACCCGCGTCCCGTGGCATTTCGGTAAAGGCGTCTACGCACATAGTCTATTTTTTAATTTCGCCATCCGCAGGCGCCAATAGACAGGCTCCTGCGGCGGCTAAGGCGAACTAAAGTTTCGCCTCCCTCCCGTCGCCTAAAAGAGGGAAACTATCCTGCTGCCGGAGTCCACACCTGGTCTCACAGGAAAGACCAGGGGGACTTGACCGCTTACGCGGCCAGCGCCAACTGAGTATTGGCAGTTGTTTTTGTGCCAGGTTTTTTATGAGGCCGCCTGGCAACCTCAATGCGCAGCCTTTACCTCACCTGCCCGGTCGATACCAATCGCCCCCACTTGGGGATGAGGTCAAGAGTTAAATTATGCGACTTTTTTAGCCTCCTTTTCTTTTGGCGGCTAAGGCCCGCTCCATTTCCCGCTGGGCGGTGCGCTTTTTTATAGCCTCGCGTTTGTCATAAAGCGTCTTGCCCCGGGCGAGACCCAGTTCCACCTTGGCGAAGCCTCGACGGTTGAAATAGAGCGCAAGAGGTATAAGCGTAAGGCCCTTCTCCGAAACCTTTCCCGCAAGCCTTTTTATCTCCCTCTTATGGAGGAGGAGCCTTCTGGGCCTTTCCGGTTCCTGGCTCTCGTGGCCCAGATGACTATAAGGCCCGATATGAAGGCCGTAAAGGGTAATCTCGCCATCCTCAATGCGGGCAAAACCTTCCGCAAGACTGGCGCGGCCTTCACGCAGCGATTTCACCTCGCTGCCCTTCAGAGCGAGGCCGGCCTCAAAGGTCTCCAGGATGTGATAATTGAACCGGGCCTTCCTGTTTCTGGCAATAATCTTCATATTAAAATTATAACAAATTTCCTAAGATTTGCAAGGGGAAAATAGATGAATTTTGTTGACTTTAAGGGACGGTTTGGGTAAAATTTTTGTGTGCCGAAGTGGCGGAATGGGCAGAGTCGCCAGAGGCGACCAGGCGCCTGCCCGCCCAAGGCCTATACAGGCCGCCCTATGGGCCGGCGGGGTAGGTTCAGGACTTATCTCAGGGTCAATTAAGTAAGAGATTCAAAAAATTGGTGCCGAAGTGGCGGAATTGGCAGACGCGCTAGGTTCAGGACCTAGTCCGCCTTATGGTGGATGCGGGTTCGAATCCCGCCTTCGGCACCATTTCTTCTGGGCCGGATGGCTGCGAGTATAAGCCGAAGTGGCGGAATTGGTAGACGCGTCGGACTCAAAATCCGGTGGGGCTTCAAACCCCGTGGGGGTTCGACTCCCCCCTTCGGCACTTTTTGTTTTTAATGGAACTGGAAAGACCTGCCGCTACAGTGCAGGGCCAAAAGAATGAAGGTGAACGCAGACCTTCACCAGGCAAGCGCCAAGTCCAAAATCACCACATCAATTATCATCGGCATTGTAAGGCGGGTCTTCTTCATACTGCTCTTCGGGGCCATATTATTCATTTCTTCGGGCCGCTGGGACTGGGTGATGGCCTGGGTCTTACTCGGTGCATATGTGGTCTTTTTAGGGCTCATTGCCCTTGTCTTGACTATGGGCAACCCGGAGGTGTTGGAAAAGGGACTCCACAGGCGAAAGGGCGCCAAGAAATGGGACTTGGTGCTTTTTTCCGGCATACGGGTGTTGACGCTAACGATGTTTCTCTTTGCAGGACTGGATGAGCGTTTGGGATGGCCACCAGAGATTCCGCTCTGGCTCCAGGTCGGCGCATTGTCTCTTTTGGCCCTGGGAGAGCTCCTTTATCTCTGGGCAATGGCGGTGAACAAGTTCTTCTCAAAATTTGTGCGCATACAGGAAGAGCGGGGCCAGCAGGTTATCACCGCCGGGCCATATCAGTATGTGCGCCACCCGGGCTATTTGGGGTGGATGATAATGTGTGCCGCGCCACCGCTAATACTCGGCTCGCTCTGGGCATTCATTCCGGCGGGGCTTGCGATATGCCTGATCGTCGCTCGCGCGGCACTTGAGGATAGGACTCTAAAGGAGAAACTCGGCGGCTACAAAGACTATGCAGCGCGGGTGCGTTATCGCCTCCTGCCGGGCATGTGGTGATGTGAGGCGGGGACCTGTCCTCAAAATCCGATGGCGCTTCAAATCCGGGGGGTCTGATTCCCCCCTTCCCCACTTGAACCTTTAAAGTGAAAGGCTAAAGGATTTCCACAAAGGCCAGTGAGTGGAATTTGGCCTGAATTCAAGAAACTACCAATAGCCGTGTCTTTTGGCCCACTGGACCCAGGCCGCTCCCAGGGTGAGGCCGTGAGCGATAAGGGGGTCGGTAGTCAGGCCGTTTTTCTTCATCATATCGGCAATCCAGCCTTCCAGCGTCTCTTCTAAGTCCCGGGCCACCCTGGGGCGCTCCGGGGCAATATTTTTCATCTCGTGCGGGTCGGCCTTAAGGTCGTATAACTCGCGCATCGGACCTCCGCGATAATCCTGCTCGCGGGCCAGGATGTATTTGTATTCGTCGGTTCTGAGGGCCCATTTCATCATCCGGCTGCATTCTTCCGTCACCAGAAAAGGATACATGGGTTGGTCCGACTCTCCATTCAGGTAAGGCACCAGACTCTTACCCTCCATCGCCTCCGGGATGGGGATACCTGCCATATCCAGGATGGTAGGTGCAATGTCAATATGCTGCACCAAGTGCGGGATTTGCGCTCTCTTTTTCCTCGCTTCGGGCCAGCGGATAATGAGCGGGACATGGATGTCATCATCATAAAGCCCATAATGGGAAAAGAATATGCCGTGCTTATACATAATCTCTCCGTGGTCACTGAGGATGATAACTACAGTCTCGTCCATAAGGCCGAGTTCGTCCAATGAACCCAGAAGTTGGCGCACTCCGTCGTCGGCGTAGCGGATTTCGCTATCATACATAGCGAGGATGTATTCGGCATCGGTGATGCCGGGCATTAACTTATCGAACCACTGCGTCTTGCGTGATTTTCTGAGGGGATGCCTGAACTGACCTTCGAGTGATTTATTTTTGGGGTCACAGGGGTCACCATCGTAGAACAAGTTTCGATACCTTTCCGGCGGGATGTAGGGTGCGTGTGGGTCCCAGTAATGAACGAAAAGGAAGAATTTCTCATCTTTATGGGCCTTAAGCCAGGCGGTAGCGTAAGCGTTGTAATGCTCGCAAGTTATTCGAGAGGAATCTTTAGGCCTGGGCTTGATGTAGAATTCGTAACCCCTCACAAACCAGGGTTTGTGATTGGAGAGATTGTCCACGGCACAGGTGGTATAGCCATTGCGCTGCAGTATTTCAGTAAGGAAAGGTGCGTTTTTGTCCAGACTGCTCGTTCCACTGTGACTGACAATGCCGTGGGTGATGGAATATTGGCCTGTGTAGAGGCTGGTGAATGAAGGCTGGGTAGGTATGGCCTGGCAATAGAGTGACTTGAATAGCACTCCTTTCTTTGCGTACTCGTCCATAAAAGGAGTGGTGTTTCTTTCGTAGCCATAACAACCCATATGTCTTGCGCTCAGGGTATCGATGGCGAGCAAAACGATGTTCATAGATGTTCCTCCCTTCAAAAGGCGACCCCTTATGTCAAAAGCAATAGGTATTCCATCACCATAATCCGAAGCCGGAAGCGATAGACATTAAACCCGCAACTATTAGTATAATGAGTACAATCTTCTCAAACAATTGCTCCTGGACTGCGCGAGCAAGCCTGATGCCGGTTAGCCCGCCTGCAATCAGTGCGGGCAAGAGCAAAACGGCATCTTTTACCACCTCTTTTGTTATAAGGCCGCCAGCGACATAAGCAGGTATAGCCGCCAAACTCACGGCGGTGAAGTATAAAACGATATTTGCTCTAAAGACATTTTTGCTCAGACCCTGATTAGTGAAAAAAAGTATCACCGGCGGGCCGCCCATCATTGTGCTGCCTGCCAAAAGCCCGCTGATAAATCCTACCGGAGCAAAGGCCAATTTCTCGGCCTTAATTTGCTTCCTGAAGCCTTTCAAAAAGGCCAGGGCGAACACAACAATGACCGAACCGATGAGAATTTTTAGTGTCCCCTCCTGCAAAAAGATCAACAGGTAGGTGCCCAGGGGTATCCCCACTATGCCGGCAATCATCAAGGGCCAAATCCTCCTCAAGTCAACCCATTTTCTGGCCTCGTAGAGTATGACGGCGACGATTAAGATAGCGTGAATCAAAACTACCGGAACCACCTCTTTGGGGGAAAGAAAAAGGGTCATTATGGGAACGGCAACCAGGGCAAATCCGAAGCCGGTGAGCCCCTGAATTAGGCCGGCAAAGAATATTACCACAAGCCCCGCGATAATCACGCTCACGGACTGCCACATAGTTTCTTGAGCCCTCGAACAAATTTGAGTATTTCTATTCCGGAAGAGAAACTTATATCATAGATTTTGCAGGCAACCAAACTTATTTTTCAGAAGATAGGCGATATGTAGAAGAATAGTTAACCTGCCTTTTGACCTTGAAAAGGCTCAGGGATTTTTATAGGATTTCTCTTAATTTTTGCTTTGAAGATAAACGGCCAGACTTGGGGTTATGAAGTATTAGGAGGCGTTAAAATGATTCGCATAAGGCAAATGCGGCTCGGCGATGTGCCGGAGGCAGTGAGACTTTGCAATCAGGCCTTTCTGGAATCGGCAAGACGCCCCGGGGTGGGGGCCAGATTCGTCAATTCACTTCAGGAACACCCCCGGTATCAACTTGTCGCTACTGCTCGTGGTGAGATAGTCGGGGTTCTCCAGAGCCAGGTCGATAGAAAGATAAAGACTGCCGGGGTGAGACTCCTGGGCGTGCATCCGAAATTGCAGCGCCAGGGGGTAGGCAGCAAGTTATTACGAGCCATTGAGAGAAAAGCAAAAAGGGACGGATTAACAAAACTTGAGTTGGGCACCCCGTTTGCCCTCCCCTTTTACGAAAAATGCGGCTATAGATGTGTTCGCATTCGCCACAAATTCATCCGCGAGATTACCTGTAGCGAAGTCCAAAGGCCAAAGACCCCCCAAATCCGCCGCGCCGATGTGGAAGACCTCCCGAATGTTATCCAGGCCTTTCCCAAAAAGGTCGCGGAACAATTTCTCATCACCTTTTATGAAGATTATGAGGCCGAGGAGCGTTTGCAGATTTTGGGCTTTTCAAACCAGCGTCCTGTGGCAGCGGCGGCGGGAAAGGCCAACGAAATGTGTCGTGAACTAATGGAATTGAGGTTTCTCTACGGCCGCACCAGGGAAGTCGAAATGGCTATGATCCGGGCCTTTGAATATGAAACCTCCAAGCGCGGCCGGCGCTATGTAGGTGTTACGGAAAACCGGTCCCGAATGATCAAGAGACTAAAGCAACTGGGTTATGAAGAGGCTCATGAGGCCTTCTGGTGGACCGGTTATCATTTGGAAAAAAACCTGCGTTGACTATCTTCTCAGCCACCGTAGGCTTCTCGAAGGAGCAGAAGAGGATGGACTGTTTTAAGGCCGGTGGCCTCTTCAATCTGAAGGCGGCAGGTGCTGCATTCGCTGGCCACCAATTCCGCGCCGCTTTCCTTCAAGGCCGCAAAGAGGCGTTTTCCAATCCTCAAGGAAACCGCCCGGTTTTCTTTTTTGAGCCCGAATGTCCCGGCCATCCCGCAGCAGCCCTCATCTATCTCTATAATCTCCAAGCCGGGCACCAGGCGCAGGACTTCCAGCGCGGGCCTTCCTATCTGGAGGGCCTTAAGATGGCAGGGGGTGTGATAGGCCACCTTGCGGTTGACTTTTTGAAAATCAATGTTGAACTCGCCTCGCTCATTCAACCTTCGCAGATATTGGAAGGCCTCATAAGTATTCTCCGCCACTAACTCTGCATCCTCACCATCCTGCAGGAACCTGTAGGCCTCTTTAAGGCAAAAGGCGGCAGTGGGTTCAGTGGCGATTATGGGGAGACCCGCTTTCGCAGCGGGAACCAGTTGGCGAATGTTATAGCCCGCCCGCCTTCTGGCGCGTTTGAGCGAGCCATAGGCAAGGGCCGGCATACCGGCACCCTTTTGTTTGGGCAGGACCGTTTCAATATTACTTTTTTCCAAGATGGAAACCAGGGCCCGGGCGATCGCCGGGTCGCTGAAACTGGCGAAGGTGTCTACGAAGTAGGCCACCTTATGGTCCGAGCCGGGGCTATTTTTCTTCAAATGCCTTTTGAGCTTATTGCGGCTGAACCGGGGGAGTTCGCAGGTTCTGTCCAGGCCGGTTGTCTTTTCCAAGAGAAAGCGCAAAAGCGGCTGACCCGAAGAGAAATTGACCAGCGGCGCAAACCAACTGCATAATCGACTCAGGGCCTCAAAAGTGATAAGGGCGCGGCTGGCACGGGAAATCCCCTGCTCCTCGGCCAGCCTGGCACGCATATCCAGCACCAGTT
>LIZR01000004.1 GCA_001302825.1 Planctomycetes bacterium DG_23
TTTGCGTCTGAGATATTCCGAGAGTCCTTCCTTAGCCATATCAAGCCCCAGTTTGTTACGATATCGGAAACAATCACATATAGTTTTTTCTGCACAATAAATCCGGATTTTATAGCCCTTGATTTTTATCTCATCAATACCTGCCTCAAATTGCTTCTTGGAAAAATAGTAAAATTCAACAGGTGGATATTCGACCTTTGGCCGCCAGGATTTTCGATATATAGCCATGGAAATGATTGAAGGGTTAAAAGTAGTCAGTTCATGATAGGATAGAGCTGAAAGCAGACATATAACTCCTTCTGGAACAGCACGGGCAAGGTCAATAAAACTCTGGTTAGAAATAACTGCTGCATCTGTCAGTCTGTAAAGCCCATTTTTTACTTTCATGACTATTCCTTTGTCCAGAATGTTTTTTATATCACGGGGATGGATACCTTCGGCCCTAATATCTTTAGTTCGAGCGTAACCATTATGGACTTTAAATATCTTGATAATTTTCTCATACTTTTTATTCATAAATGACCCCTTTGGATATTTTCATAGGCACATTATAACAAATGCCGAGGTTTTTGTCCAATAATTTTAAAAAAATTTTCCCGAAAAATTTGGGAATAGGTTCTGCGTGTATTTACCCTTACAATAAAGCGCCGATAATTCTAATAATTCTTCAAGAACAACAAAACATTATACACTATTTTTTCAAAAATAGAACTAAAAACCTACCATAAAGAACAATTGCGCTTTCTATTTCTCTCAAATTTCTCTTGCTTCGTTAATTTGAAAATAAGACAATCTATGCAAACGAAACTGGGCTTTTGATTACTGGCTTTAGTGAAATTGGCCAAACTCATTTGAGGGCCGCCCGGCAACATTTTTCTTGACAAACGCAAATTGCGGCACTAAAATCTTCTTGTTTTCCAAGGGCGAAATCTGGACAAAAATAATGGATGCTAATTTTTATAGGTTGCTTTACTTTTCACAGAGAGGTTTTTTGCTTTTGCTCTTGTTGTCTCTCCTTATGAGAGGGCCTTAGGGTATTGCTTATTGGCATAAAGCCCTGAGGCCGGAGGGTCTTGGGGCTTTTTTTTCAGCGATTCAGCAGACGAGCCAGGCAGTGCTTCGCATCCTGAGGATGCTCAGCATCCGAAGGGCCTGACAGCCGGGTTGAAGGACTGACGGGAGGCAAGTGAAATGCCCAAAGAAGAAAAAGTGATTATTTTCGATACCACCCTTCGGGATGGGGAGCAGACGCCCGGAGCCAACCTCAATACCCGTGAGAAATTGGAAATCGCCCGGGCTCTGGCCCTCCTGGGCGTGGATGTGATTGAGGCCGGCTTCCCCTTCACCTCGCCCGGCGATTTCGAAGCCGTGCGCACAGTCGGTCAGGAGGTGAAAGGGGTTACGATCTGCGCCTTGGCCCGTTCTCTTTCCCAAGATATAGACTGCGCTGCGGAGGCCTTAGAGGGGATAGAAGATGCCCGCATCCATGTCTTTATCGGCACAAGCCCCATCCACAGAAAACATCAACTTAGAAAATCCAAATCGCAGGTGCTGAAGATGGCCCGAGATGGAGTAAAGCGCGCCCGGGGCTTCACCTCCAATGTGCAGTTTTCCCCTATGGATGCCACCCGCACCGAAGGACCTTTCCTCATTGAAGTCCTGGAGGCAGCCATTGAGGCCGGCGCCACTACCCTCAACATCCCGGATACCGTGGGGTATGCTATGCCGGAAAGTTTCCGAGAGCTCATTACCAGACTTAGAGAGGAAGTTGAAGGCATAGAGAAAACGGTCATCTCCGTGCACTGTCACAACGACCTGGGTCTGGCCGTGGCCAATTCCCTGGCTGCAATTAAGGCCGGCGCCGGACAGGTGGAATGCACCATAAATGGCCTGGGCGAGCGGGCCGGAAATGCCTCCTTGGAGGAAATTGTAATGGCTCTGGCCACCCGCAAGGATTTCTTCAATAAAATTACCCGCATCCGCACCCAGCGGCTCTATCCCACCAGCCGCCTTGTCTCCGCCCTGACCGGCATCCTGGTTCAGCGTAATAAGGCCGTCGTGGGGGAAAATGCCTTTGCGCATGAATCCGGCATCCATCAGGACGGTGTGCTCAAAGAACCCACCACTTTTGAGATAATGAAGCCGGAGGATGTGGGTCTGGTGAAATCAAAATTGGTGCTGGGCAAACTTTCCGGAAGGCATGCCTTCATAGCGCGGGTGAAGGAACTGGGCTATGAACTGGACGAAGAGGCCTTGGAGCACGCCTTCAATCAGTTTAAGGCCCTGGCGGATAAGAAAAAAGATATTTACGATGAGGATATTGCGGCCATAGTGGAGGAGGAACTGGTAGAGGTGCCGGAGGTCTTTGCGATAGAGAGTTTCCATACCACATCGGGCACGGGAACCATCCCCACGGCCACGGTGAGGATGCGCATCGCCGACGGCTCGGTGGTTCAGGATGCCGCCTGCGGCGATGGGCCGGTGGACGCCATCTATAAAACCATAGACCGCATTACCGGATTTAAGGGCGACCTGGCGGATTATCATATAAGGGCCATAACCGGTGGCAAAGATGCTATGGGCGAGGTGACTCTGGAGGTGCGCCACCAGGGGAAAATCGTGCACGGCCGGGCCACCTCCACGGATATCATAGACGCCTCGGCCAAAGCCTATCTCGCGGCGATTAATAGGATCGAGGCAGCGAAAGAGAGGGCAAAGTCGAGATGACGCCGAAAGAGCGGGTGATTGCGGCACTTGAGCACCGGCAGCCTGACCGGGTTCCCACCGGCGAGATAGGTATCGATTTTCCCACCACCGAGCGCGTGCTGGGGCGAAAGACACTTTATCGCGCCAAATGGACTACATATATGGCCCTCTGGGAAGGCCGCCGCGATGAATATGTGGAAAGTTGTAAGCGGGATATTGTGGACCTGATTAAGGCCCTGGAACTGGATTATGTGCCCGTATTCCTGGTGCCCCGGAAGGGATATGCCCCGGGGATGCCGGAGTTCGTAGAGGAATATACCTGGCGGGAGAAAAACGGTGCGGTGATGAAATTTTCTCCGGAAAGCGGTGGCCATGCCATCGCCATCTCCCACCCCGAGGTTTCCCTGGATGACATAGTGGTGCCGGAAAAAACAGAAGTGGAGGATTCGCAACTGGAACTGGTGCGTCATATCATAAAAGAACTGGGGGAGACTCATTTCATCCTGGGCCGGGGAGCAGATGGCACCTATCCCTGCACCGGGGGCATAACTAACTTCCTGATGAAAATGATTACCGAGCCCGAATTCGTGAGAAAGGCCATCCAGGCCCGCACCAAAAGGGCCATTGCCGTGGGCCAGGTGCTGATTGAGGAGGGTTGCGACGGGATACTTATGGGTTCGGATTATGCCTATGTCTCCGGACCTATGATGTCGCCTGAGCATTTCAAAAAATTCATCTATCCCGCGCTGAAAGAGCACTGCGACCAGTTCCATCGCGCTGGTGCTTTTGTCATCAAGCATACCGACGGCAATACCTGGCAGATACTGGATATGATGCTTGATGCCGGCATAGACGGCTACCAGGCCATTGAGCTTAATGCGGGGATGGATATAAAAAGGTTGAAGGAAAAATATGGAGGGAGACTCTGTCTTTTTGGCGGTGTGGATTGTGCAACTCTGGTTGCGGGAAGTGCAGAGGATGTGCGAGAAGAAGTGAGATATGCTATAAAATATGGCGCCCCGGGCGGCGGCCTGGTGATAACTTCAGGCAATACCATTATGGCCGGGGTGAAATATGAAAACTATATGGCTATGTTGGATGAAGTTCGCAAGTCCGGCCAGTATCCCATAAGGCTTTAAGCAAGGCGCAACCTATGTCCGCTCGCACCCTACTTTGTGTCCCCATTACTGCGGAAACTACCGAGGCAGCCATCCTGGATATGTATAAAGCCGAGGAGGTTGCCGATATGGTAGAACTTCGCCTGGACTATATCCACGACCTTGACCTCGGCCGACTCCTGGGCCACAAAGCCCTTCCGGTGATTGCTACCTGTCGGCCGGTGAGCGAAGGGGGAAGATTTGCTGGTGACCAGTCCAGCCGGTTGAGGCTGCTTCAGGATGCGGTTGGTCTGGGCGCAGATTTCGTGGATATAGAACTTGAGGCCTGGGCAGATTTTAAAGCCAGAGGCAAAAGCAAGCGTATCGTCTCTTATCATAATCTTACGGAAACGCCTGCAAATCTTGACAGTATAGTAAAAAGCCTCCGCAGCACTGATGCCCATATCATCAAGATTGCCACCACGGCGACTTCCATCCTGGATAATCTGGTCATCTTCGACTTGCTCCAGAAAAGCAAGCGGGCGATGATTGCCCTGTGTATGGGCGAAGATGGCCTCATAAGCCGGGTTCTCGCCCCTAAATTCGGCTCATTTTTGACCTTCGCCGCTTTAAGTGAAGGCAAGGAGTCCGCCCCGGGCCAGCTTCCCGCGGCCGAACTCAAATCTCTCTATCGCTTTAATGAGATAAACAAGAAAACGGAAATCTACGGCGTCATCGGTAACCCTATAGCCCATTCTATGAGCCCGGCCATACATAACGCCGCCTTCGGCCATCTCGGCCTTAATAAGGTTTATCTGCCGTTTAGAGTTGATGATGTGGTGGCATTCGTGGAGGCCTTTAAGGCTGTTGAAGTTAAAGGCTATTCGGTGACCATCCCGCATAAAGAAAATGTCATAGCAGCACTGGATGAGGTGGATGAACTGGCGCAAAAAATTGGCGCAGTAAATACCGTGGTGGAAAAGAGAGCCCGGCTTATTGGCAGCAATACCGACTCTTCAGCCGCTATTTTCTCTTTGGAGCAAGCGCTGGGAGAAAGTCCGGAAGGAGTGGTTCTTTCCGGTAAGCGGGTAGTGGTCTTGGGGGCAGGTGGGGCGGCAAGGGCTATTGCTTTCGGCCTCCGTCAGTGCGGGGCTAAAACCACCATCCTCAACCGCACGGTCAAGCGCGCCAAAAGACTGGCCGAGGAAGTCGGCGCCCAATGGGGGCCGCTTTCCGATGCAAGCAAAGTGGAGATGGATATACTGGTCAATGCCACCTCGGTGGGTATGTATCCCGAAGTTGATGAGACGCCGGTGGATAAAGAGGTTTTCCGGCCGGGTCTGGTGGTATTTGATATGATCTATAATCCCTTGGAGGCCAGGCTTCTTCGGGAGGCAAAGGACGCGGGTTGCAAGTGCGTAAGCGGCCTGGATATGTTCGTGGAGCAGGCCAAGGAGCAGTTTGAACTCTGGACCGGGAAGAAAGCACCCACTGACCTTATGCGCCAGATAGTCCTGGAACGCTTGGGTGAAAGATGAATATCGTCTTAATTGGTTTTCGGGGCACGGGAAAGACGGCCGTGGGGAAGAGTTTGGCCCAGAGGCTCGGCCGCCAGTTTATAGATGCCGATGAATATCTTGAGGAAAAGACGGGCAAAAGCATCGCTCAAATTTTCGCTGAAGGAGGCGAGGCGGCCTTCAGGGAAATGGAAAGGGAAATTATCTCAGGACTTTCGAGGCGCGATGGTATAATTCTGGCTGCCGGGGGTGGGGCGGTGCTTGACGAGCGTAATGTGAAGAATCTGAAGAAAAACGGCGTTATTTTCTTGCTTGAGGCCGATGCCGATACTATCCAGCGCCGCTTGGCGTCGGATGAGAAGACCGATAGCCAGCGTCCGCCCCTTACGGATAAATCCTTCAGAGAGGAAATCCGGAGTCTCCTGAAGTTCCGCAGGCCTTACTACGAAGCAGCAGCCGACCATACGATTAATACCTCCGAGTTAGGCAGGGAAGAGGTGGCGGAGAAGATACTTGACCATCTTCCACAGTAGCGCAAATGGCTTGAATTTTTCCTTGATTTATTCAAGCAAAAATGGTATATAGGATACTGGCGAGAGAGGCCGGAAAGATTTTTTTCTTACGTTTAAGGGGGTTGGGTGGGACCTTCATGGTTAGGGCAGGTTATTGCCTTCCTTTTCGGCATCTCGGCTGGCAGTTTCCTCAATGTTTGTATTCACCGCTTGCCGCGAGATATGTCCATCATCCGGCCGCCCAGCCGCTGCCCTTATTGCCTCAGGCGCATTCGGTGGTATGACAATATCCCCCTTTTAAGTTACCTTATCCTGCGCGCCCAATGCCGGAATTGTAAGGCGCGCATCTCCCCCAGATATTTTCTTATTGAACTGGCCATCGGAGTGGTATTTGTTCTTTTCTATCGCCACTATATTTTGAGTTGGCCCCGGCCGGATTTGGCCCAGGGCATAATTTATCTGGTTTTGACCTGTTCACTTATTGTGGCCAGTTTAATTGATATTGAACACCATATCGCCCCGGATGAAATAACCTTGCGGGGGATGATTTTGGCGCCGTTGGTGAGTCTTCTTTATCCCAGACTGCACGCGCCGCTGGTGGCCACCGGATTTGTGCGTCTTGATTCCCTCATCGCCTCAGGCGTGGGAATGGGAGTGGGGGCGGGAGTCTTTTATGCTCTGGGCCTCTTTGGCAAGATGGTCTTCAGGCGGCAGGCTATGGGGTTTGGCGATGTGAAACTTATGGGCTTTCTGGGAGGGTTTCTGGGCTGGAAGGTGGTGCTGCTGGTATTCTTTTTGGGAGCGTTCTTCGGGGTAATCTGGGGCGTGGCCACCAGAAGCCGTGTGATACCCTATGTTCCCAGCTTGAGTCTTGCGCTGGCAATGGTGATGCTCTGGGATAGGCCGCTCGGGCTACTAAATGGCTTTATCGACGACCTCAGGACCCTGATCGACCTCTGGCGACATTAATTAGGTGTCATTTTCATCGGGCAATATTTATGGGTTTGGGGATTTTCTCAAAGGAGGTGATGAAGATGTCCACCCAGCAGAAAGTAAGGAATGTGATGAAATTGGTCAAGGTGGTAATAATTGTGGCCTTTCTGGTGCTTCTGATCGTCTTTGTATGGGAGAATCGGAAAGAGACGCAGGTTGACCTCATCTTCGGCGAAGTTACGATGCCTCTGAGTGTTTTAATTCTGGCTCTTTTTATAATCGGCCTGGCCATAGGCTTCGTCATAGGAAAGGCCAAGACCTGGAGGAGAATATAGTTTTGCACAAAGGAGGCGTGAGATGAAAAAGAATTTCGAGCCGCATTTAATACTTTTGGCCGTGGCCTTCATTATTCTTATTTGCTTACCCATAGGAATGGCCGGATGTGCCGCTCAAAAGGAACTGGCAGCAAAAAATGCCCAATATCTTGAGGCCGTTGAACAACTCACCGCAGAAAATCAGGACTTGAAAAAGGAGTTGTCTCTGGCCCGCGCGGAAACTGAGCGCATTTCGAGCGAAAAGACCATCCTGGAAGAAAAGGCTAAAAGGGAAGCGCAGGAAGCCGCCCTTCCTAAGCCTCCCCAGGAGGTTGAAAAGCCCCCCCAAAAAATCGTCCTTACCGGCCAGGTTCTCTTCCAGAGTGGCCGGGCCGAACTCGCCCCTTCCGGCAAGACCGCCCTCAGCAAAATTGCCTCTTCCCTCAAGCGGGATTATCCTGGTCGTTACATCCAGATTGCCGGCCACACAGATAACCAGCCCATAACAAAGAGCAAACGCTTATGGAAATCCAATTGGGAACTTTCCACCGCCCGGGCGCTTTCGGTGCTTCATTTCTTGGTAGATGAGTGCGGGCTTGACCCGGAGCGGGTATATGTGGCCGGCTACGGTTCTTCTCAGCCGGTGGCCTCAAATAATACCCCACAGGGCCGAGGCCAGAACCGGCGGGTGGAAATTATTATAGAGGACCAGGAATAGTTCTGACTGTTAAGGGTAAGGAAATTACGGGCATTTGCAGTGCAGGTCATTCCGGCAATAGACTTAAGAGGGGGAAAGTGCGTCAGGCTGGTTGAAGGCCAGCCGGAAAGGGAGATTGTCTACAGCCAGGAGCCGGTGGAGGTAGCCCGACGCTGGAAGCGTGCAGGGGCAAGATTTCTCCACATAATAGACCTGGATGGTGCTTTCAGTGGCAAGCCGGCGAATCTGGACACCGTGGGCGCGATTATCCAGGCCTCAAGTTTACCGGTAGAGTTAGGAGGGGGGCTTCGCACCACTTCCATCATTCAGTCTGCACTGGATATGGGTGTTGAGCGAGTCATTGTGGGCACACGCGGTCTGGAGTCGCCTCGTTGGCTATCCCAAATTTGCCAAAAATTTCCTTATAAGATAGCCCTGGCTATAGATGCCCGCGAAGGCCTCGTTGCTACCCACGGCTGGGCTAAAATCTCCCAGACCCCGGCACTGGAACTTCTGAGCCGACTGGAAGGCCTCTTGCTTGCAGGACTCATCTATACCGATACAGCCCGTGACGGGACGCTTTCCGGGCCCAATTTAAGCGCTACTCGGGAGGTCGCTCAGGCTGCCAAATTTCCCGTATTCGCCGCCGGAGGCATCTCCAGTCTAAAAGATGTAAAGGCGCTGGCCCAACTTCCCATCGCCGGGATGATTATCGGCCGTGCCCTCTATGAAGGCCGCCTTAGTCTTGCGCAGGCAATAGAAGCCGTCCGGCAGGGGAAAGGCGCCGAATCCGGTTTTTGAGGGCCTCTTTGGGAGGTGAGCCTGGTGGTGCTTCCTTCCCCAGAGGTGGCGATACAATGGGCTCAGGGCAGATTTTGCTTGCTTTTTGACAAAAATTGTCTATATTTATAGTGTGGTTTGCGCAAGTGTGACGGAGGAAATAGGTGCCACTGAACAAAGCAGAGGATATTCGCAACATCGCTATAGTGGGCCACGGTGGCGCGGGTAAGACCACTCTGGCCGAGGCTATGCTTTTCACCGCCAAGGTTATCGACCGAATGGGAAGCGTGGAGAATGGTACCACGGCTTCTGATTTTGAGGAGGAGGAAAGGGAGCGGAAGATAAGCATAGATACGTCCATCCTCCATCTGGCCTGGAAAGGAAGAGGGATAAATGTCCTGGATACCCCTGGTTATCCTGAGTTCGTGGGCCAGGTGCTTTCGGCCCTGAGGGCTGTCGACGCGGTGGTGTTGGTGGTCTCGGGTCCGGCGGGCGTGGAACTCAATACCCGCAAGTGCTGGCAATATGCCCAGGAAGAAGGCCTGGCCAAATTCATCGTCTTGAGCAAAACGGACGAAGAAAATGTGGATTTCGAAAGCCTCTTAAAAAATATGCGGGATGTCTTCGGCCAGGGACTGGTTCCCTTCAACCTTCCTTTGGGCAAAGGGGCGGGACTTGAGCAGACCCTTGATGTTTTTGCTCCTCCAGAGGGCCTTGAAGCCAAGATGCAAAAGGGTCTGGAGCGGGCCAGGGAACAAATCATAGAGGCTGCGGTAGAGGCCGATGACCAACTTCTGGAGCGCTATCTCGAAGGCCAGGAACCGAGCGGGGAAGAATTAACTCACACCCTGGCAGAGAGGATAGCCCAGGGAAAAGTGGCTCCTGTCCTTTGCACCTCGGCGATAAAAGGACTGGGCGTGGCACAACTTCTGGATGCCCTGGCTCGATTCGCCCCTTCGCCTACTGCCAGTTCCAGGGAGCTCTTCCTTCTGAAAGCCGAGGAAAAA
Source organism: Planctomycetes bacterium DG_23 (assembly GCA_001302825.1). Lineage (GTDB taxonomy): Bacteria > Planctomycetota > DG-23 > DG-23 > DG-23 > DG-23. The sequence continues at coordinate 9,564 of LIZR01000004.1, forward strand.
GAGCCTCTTGAGTCAAGCAACAGCAGGTTTTCCGCTCAGGTCTTCAAGACGATGACCGATCCTTATGTGGGAAAACTTTCATTTTTAAGGGTCTTTTCCGGCAAGGGTACTGGCGATACTATGCTTTATAATCCTCGCACCAATCGTTCCGTGAAGGCCGGTCAACTCCTGCGCATCAAGGGCAAAGAGCAGTCGCCTCTTTCCGAAGTGCTGGCCGGCGATATTGTGGCGGTGGCCAAGATAGAGGACCTGGCTGTCTCCGATACTCTTCACGATAAACGAGAAGCGGGGGCCTTCAAACCCATTCATTTCCCCCAGCCCATGGTGTCTCTTGCGGTGGAGCCAAAAAGCCGTGGGGATGAGCAGCGCCTTTCCACATCTTTGAGCAAATTAAGCGGGGAAGACCCGACTTTCGTCGTAACCCGGGAGCGGCAAACTAATGAACTGGTGATTACCGGGATGAGCACCCTGCATCTGGAGATAATGCTGGGGCGGCTTAAGAAGCGATTTGATGTAGAGGTAGTGGCCAGGCCGCCTAAAATCCCCTATAAAGAGACCATTACCACTGCTACCCAGGCGCAGTATCGGCATAAAAAACAAACCGGGGGCCGGGGGCAATATGGAGAGGTATATTTGAAGTTGGAGCCCCTGGAGCGAGGCACAGGCTTTGAGTTTGTGGATAAGATTGTGGGCGGGGCTATCCCCAATCAATATATTCCTGCGGTAGAAAAAGGGATTCGTGAGGTTCTGGACAAGGGCGTGATCGCTGGTTATCCGGTGACGGATATCAGGGTGACTCTTTATGACGGCACTTTTCACACCGTGGATTCCTCTGAGATAGCGTTTAAGATTGCCGCCAACCGCGCCTTTCAGGAAGGATTTCGCCAGGCCCGGCCCTGTCTTCTGGAGCCCATCGTTCTCCTGGAGGTTACTGTGCCTAATGAATTTATGGGAGATATTACCAGCGACCTGAATGGTCGGCGGGGCCGCATCCTGGGGATGGATTCCTTGGGCGATCTGCAGGTGGTGAAGGCCCTGGTGCCTGTGGGCGAGATTAGCAGATATGCCACCGAACTTCGTTCCCGCACCGGGGGACAGGGATTTTATACCGTTGAATTTTCCCATTACGATGTGGTGCCCCAGAGAATTCAGGAGGAACTGGTGGCCCGGGCCAAAGCAAAAGAGGATTAGGGCAAAAGTGCTTGATATTCAGCATCTCCTGCAAGAAATGGTGGCAAAGAAAGGGTCGGATTTACATATAGCGGCGGGTAGTCCGCCGCGCATAAGGGCTGAGGGCCGTCTGACACCAATTAAACATCCAGTTTTGAGCCCCAAGGAGACAGAAGAAGCCATTTATAAGCTATTGAGCAAAGAGGAAATAGAGCGCTTCGAGCGAGATTGGGAACTGGAGACCTCCATAGACATTAGTGGTTTGGGAAAATTTAATGCGAGTATTTTTCGGCAGCGGGGCGCGGTGGGTGCAGTATTTCGTTCGGTGTCTTAATTCAAAATTGGAGGTAACCTATGGAGGAAGTCAAAGAAAAAATATCTATAACTATTGAAGACCTTCTGCGGGAGTTGGTGGACAAAGAAGGCTCCGACCTTCATCTGACTGCGGGAAGTCCCCCGCGCATACGAGTCCACGGCAACCTCCTGGCCACCGAGCACGACCTCCTTACGCCGGATTCCACTCAGCGTATGATTTATAGCATCCTCAACAATGACCAGATTGCTCGTTTTGAACAAAATCTGGAACTGGATATGTCCTTTGGCATCGCGGGGCTGGGCCGCTTCAGAACCAATGTCTTTATGCAGCGCGGCACCATAGGGGCGGTTTTGCGCGTGATCCCTATGGAAATACCGCAGATGTCCGAACTGGGCCTTCCCGTGGAACTCTGCCAGCGCCTCTGTCGCTTGCCCAAGGGGCTAATTCTCGTCACCGGGCCCACGGGAACCGGCAAATCCACCACCCAGGCTGCTATGGTTGATTTCATAAATCGCACCCGCGAAGGTCACATAGTAACCATTGAAGACCCCATTGAGTTCGTGCACCGTCATAAGAACTGTCTCTTGAATCAGCGGGAGGTGGGAAACGACACGCGCTCTTTTAATAGTGCGCTGCGTACCGTCTTCCGACAGGATCCCGATGTTATCCTCATAGGTGAAATGCGTGACCAGGAGACCGTACAAGCGGCCCTGACGCTGGCCGAGACGGGTCATTTGACCTTTGGCACGCTTCACACTCCTGATGTGGTCCAGACCATAAACCGCATCGTGGATGTCTTCCCGGCCTATCAGCAGAGACAGGTGCGCACGCAACTTTCCTTTGTGCTGGAGGCAGTATTTTGCCAGCAGCTTTTGATGCGGCAGGATGGCCGCGGCAGGGTTCTGGCCCTGGAAGTGATGGTGGTCAATGCCGCCGTCCGCAGTCTCATCCGGGATGACAAGGCGCATCAGATTTATTCCAGCATTCAAACCGGGGCCAAGGAGGGAATGAAGACTATGAACCACGCCCTTTATGAACTGGTGCAAAAGGGTCTCATTACCTACGACGACGCTTTCTCCCGCTCCTCAGCCCCGGATGACCTGCGCCGTATATTCCAGAAATAACAAAAGAGCCAAAGAATAACAGGGAATAATTTAGCGAGGCAGCCGCAAAAAGGTGCGAATGTCAATCTGGAAGGGAGACATAGATGGGTAAATTTGAAAGACGCTTACACGACCTTTTGGTTAAAGCCGAAGTCCTGACTAAAGAAAGGGCCGAGGAAGGTCTGGAAATCTCAGGAAACGAAGGCATACCTTATCCTCAGGTTTTACTGGAGCGGGGCCTGGTCAAGGAAGGAGATTTAATTGGTGTGCTTTCCGAGGAACTCAATCTACCGGCAATAGATCTTTCCAAGGTAAAACCTTCACCGGAGGCGTTGGCCACTATGACCCAGGACCTGGCGTTGCACTATCTGGCATTGCCCGTGGCCAAGGCTGGCAATGTCTTAACCGTGGCCGTGGCCGACCCTTTTGACATCTTCACCCTGGATAATGTGCATGTGGTGACCGGCTGCGAACTGCGCCCGGTAATCTCCACCGAGCAGAGCGTCCGTCAGGCCATCGAGAGGGCATATAGCGGTGGCGAGAGGGCTATGGAACAGTTAATGGTAGACTCTGAAGACCTGCAATTCGAACTAACTCGTCAAAGTCTGGAAGATACCTCTTTAGATTTTACCAAACTCACTGGCGGCAAGGTTGATGCGCCGATAATTAAACTGGTCAATCTCATTATCTTTCAGGCCGTCCAGAGCGGAGCCAGCGATGTTCATATCGAACCGCTTCCTGACCGTACCCGGGTAAGATACAGGCAGGATGGCCGCTTGCGGGAGACCATCAATCCCCCTCGCAGGATGCATAGTGCCATCGTCTCGCGTATCAAAGTTATGGCCAATTGCGACATCGCTGAGCACCGCATGCCCCAAGATGGCAAATTTCAGTTGTCCATTGAAGGCAAATTGGTAGATTTCCGCGTTTCCGTCTTGCCTGTAGTTCACGGCGAGAAGGTGGTGGTGCGCATCCTGGACCCCACAGCGCTCAGTCGAGATATGGATGCCCTGGGCTTTGAGAAAAAGTGCCTGGAAGATTTCCGCCATGCCGTTAAGGCCCCTTGGGGGATGGTGCTTCTCACCGGACCTACCGGATGCGGCAAATCCACCACCCTTTACGCCGCGGTCAAAGAGATTATTTCCAGCGCCGATAACTTCATCACCGTGGAAGACCCGGTGGAATACCAAATAGACGGGGTTAATCAGGTCCAGGTGAACCCCAAGGCGGGATTGACTTTTGCCGTGGCCTTGCGCAGCATCCTGCGCCAGGACCCGGATAAGGTGATGGTGGGGGAGATTCGAGATTTGGAGACAGGGGAAATCGCCGTGCGCGCCGCCCTTACCGGCCATTTAGTTATGTCCACCCTTCATACTAACGATGCTGTTGCCAGCATAACTCGCCTGGTGGATATGGGGGTGGAATCGTTCCTGGTGGCTTCATCGCTCTTACTGGTGAGTGCCCAGAGGTTGGCCCGGGAACTTTGCGATGCCTGTAAAGAGGCGTATAAGCCGCCGAAGGATGTGCTTATCTCCGCTGGCTTTAAGCCGGAAGAATGCAAAGATTTGACACTTTATAGGCCCAAAGGCTGCATCCGCTGCACGGAAGGATACAAAGGCCGCTTCGGGCTTCTGGAAACTCTGGTGATTGACGACGAGATGGAAGACCTTATCCTGCGTGGGGCCTCAGCGATGGAACTGAAGAAGGCGGCCCTTAAGAAGGAGATGTTGAGCCTTAGGCGCTGCGGCATACTTAATGCCATTCGGGGCCGCACCTCCCTGGAGGAGGTTCTCAGTGTAACTATGATTGATTGATGAGAGGAATTTTATTTATAGATTAACAGGGTAATGGGCTGGTAACTGTGTGATGTGCGTTTTCTATGCAGTAATGGGCTGATTAATTTGGGGAGGGTTATCGTGCCTGAATTTCACTATTTGGCCAAAGATGAAGGTGGAAAGAATGTCTCCGGTACCGTCACTGCCGCCTCGGAAAACGAAGCCGTTGTCTCCCTGCACAGCCGCAATCTGGTCGTTCTTTCTCTGACCGGAGCGGTGGAGCGTAGGACCTGGAGCATTCTGAGCGGCAGGGGGGCCCCCAGAGCCAGGGTCAAGGTGGACGAGTTGGCCGTCTTTATGCGCCAACTTTCCACTATGATCGGCGCCGGTCTTCCGGTGCTGGAGGCCCTGGAGGTTCTTCAGGAGCGAATGGAAAATCGCGGCTTTCAGTGGACTATTGGCAGGATAGTGGCTGATATTCGAGGTGGAAGCGCACTGTCTCATGCTATGAGCCAGCACCCGCGGGTCTTCAGCAATTTATGCGTCAATATGATTGTGGCCGGCGAGGCCAGTGGCCAGTTGGATATCATCCTCACTCGTCTGGCAGAATATCTTGAGGATATGGCTGCGCTTCGTCGTAGTATCAAAGCTGCTATGGCTTATCCCACAGTTGTACTCACCCTCATCCTGGGCATAACCATCTTCCTTTTGACCTTCATCGTGCCCAAATTCAAGCAGATTTACGACACGCTGAAGGTGGACCTGCCCGGCATCACCTCGTTCATATTGAATGTAAGTGTTTTTATGCAGAACAATTTCTTTGTGATGTTTCTGATGTTTCTGGGCCTGGCCATAGGACTTTATATTTACTCCCGCACAGAATTTGGGGGCCGCCAAATAGACTGGGTAAAACTGCATCTGCCTATTTTCGGTCCGCTATTCAGTAAAGTGGCCCTCTCTCGTTTTAGCCGTACCTTCGCCACTTTGATTGATAGCGGTGTGCCCATCCTGGGTTCCTTGGACATAGTGGCTGCGGCGGTGGGCAATCGCCTGCTGGCTCGGGATATCCTGAACGCCCGGGAAAGCGTGCGCCAGGGCACGGCTCTGGGTGTTCCACTGTCCGCCTCCCCTCTTTTTCCACCTATGGTCTCCCATATGGTCGCCGTGGGTGAGCGTTCCGGCTCCCTGGGTGAACTCCTCCATAAGGTCTCCGAGTTCTACGACCAGCAAGTAAAAGCCGCTATAGAGTCCCTCACTTCCCTCATCGAACCTCTTATGATTGCCGTTATGGGGATTATGGTGGGCACCATCGTCCTCTCTGTCTTTTTACCCATCTTGAGGATACAGCAAATTCTGGCGGGATAATGGGAGCGGGAATTTGACTGTAGAAGACAGAGCCAGCCGCCGGGAGAGAGTGTATCCTCTAATCTGGCTTCAGGTATTTCGCCTTGGAGCGGTAATTTTCGCAATGGCCGCGATAATGCTCCGGGGTTTTCGCCAGGGGACGCTGGCTAAATTTTTCTGGCGGCCTTACCTGCTGCTGATTTGTGTTGCGCTGCTCTGTTTGATATACATATTTATCTCCTTGCGAGTAAGATATGCCAGGCCCTTTGCTGATGTTCAAATTTGGATAGACCTGGTGTGGGTTTCCTGTCTGGTATATCTTACAGGGGGTGTGGAGAGTAATTTCGTTATATTATATTTTGGGGTTATTCTTGCCGCCAGCCTCATATTAACTGCGGGAAGTGGGTTACTCATAACCTCTTTTGTGGTGACCTTTATGGCCGGGACTACCCTGGCTCATTTTTTGAGTGATCATTACAAATTTCCCCTACCGTTGGTGGTTGAAAGTGAGAGGCTGGGGACGCTGCGCTATGAAAATTATCGGGACCTCTTGACCTTTCTTTTGGGACAGTCTGCGGCCTTTTATGCGGTCTTTGGCCTTTCGAGCAGCCTGGCCCTGCGGCTCAAGCGAGTGCGCATCGTCACCGGCGGAATACTGCAGCATATGACCGACGGCGTTCTGGCTATTGAGCAAACAGGGCGAGTGGTCTTCCTTAACCCCCGAGCGCAAGAGATACTGGGCATATCCATTGATTGGCCCGGCAAACCCTATCAGAATTTACTGAAGTCCGAAAGGCACAAGACGATAAAAGAGACCCTGGCCCGGGGAAGTTCCGGACGGGTGGAGATGGAGGTGGAAATTCCGGGTGAAGGGAAGGTTCCCCTGGCCTTACATACATCTTTGATTTATGATGACCAGGGCCAGAGGCGTGGGCTAATTGCCTTATTCATAGACCTTTCCGAGCGACGCCGGCGGGAAGAGGCCGAAGAAAGGGCAGAAAGGATGGCTCTTTTGGCTCAGATGTCTGCAAGTATAGCCCACGAACTGCGTAATCCCCTGGGGGTTATAAGAGGTTCGGTTCAAACTCTGGCTTCAGGTTCAGCACTTGCCGAATCCGACAAAGACCTGGTGGATTTGGCAGTGAAGGAATCGGACCGCATCGACAATATCATCTCTGATTTTCTTTCCTTTGCCGGGCTGGAGCGGGGCATCTTCCATCCGGTGGACTTGGCTGAACTACTGAGAGAAGTGGCCCATTTTCTCAAAGCCCACGAAAAAGGCGGTTCGGATAGAATTAACCTGGAGATTCGTGAACCACTCTTTTGCCGAGGAAGTGCACAACAACTCAGGCAGGCCTTCATCAATTTAGGTGTCAATGCCCTGGAGGCTATGGGCAAAACAGGCTCGCTCGAAATAAAAGCCCAATACAGCCAACGGCCAGATATACTCCGCGGCAAAGGTGATAAGAGCATTCAGGTGGATTTTATAGACGAAGGTCCCGGGCTCAAGGTCGGTATGGAAGATAAGGTTTTCGAGCCCTTCTATACCACTAAGACCAAAGGCGTGGGATTGGGGCTGGCTATAGTAAAAAGGATAATCTCCTCGCACGAAGGGGAAGTTTTGGCGCAAAATCTTCCTTCAGGCGGCGCCAAGTTCTCCGTCTACCTTCCTGCCAGGTGAAGCCCGTAACCGGCCGCGCGGCAAAGCTTGGGCACAAACTCCGCAGGGAGAAAGGTTCATAAGTGAGTGAGGATAAACCAAGGGGACGCATTCTGGTCGTAGACGATGAACAGAATATGTGCCAGTTTCTCAAGACAATGCTCTCCCGCGAGGGCTACCAGGTTCTAATTGCTACCAATGGCCCGCAGGCCCTAAAAACTTACGAAGAGGACCATTTCGATTTGGTCATTGAAGACCTGAAGATGCCTGGAATGGATGGCATCCAACTCTTAAGCGCCATCAAGGAACTTGATGAGACGCAACTGGTAGTGATCATTACCGCCTTTTCCACCTGGGAATCTGCGGTGGAGGCTATGCGTTTGGGCGCCTTTGACTATATCCGTAAGCCCTTTGATAATGAGGCCATTAAAGTGCTGGTGGCCCGCGCCGTAGAGGTTGCTCAACTCCAACGCGAAGGCGTGGAAACTGAAGAGGAGACTTTTGCCGTCGGTAATCTCATTGGCTCCAGTCCCCAGATACAAGAAATCCAGCGAGCCATCCGCCGCGTTGCTCCCACCGATACCACGGTACTCATCCAGGGCGAATCGGGTACAGGCAAAGAACTGGTGGCCAGAGCCATTCATTTCTCTTCCTATCGTCTGCGCATGCCCTTTATAGCAGTTAGTTGTAGTGCCTTTACTGAAAGTCTCCTGGAGAGCGAACTCTTCGGCCACATCAAAGGCTCCTTTACCGGAGCCATCACTGATAAAAAAGGCCTCTTCGAAGTTGCCGATAAAGGCACCATCTTTCTGGATGAAGTGGCCGAGATGTCCAAAAAGACCCAGGCCAAATTCTTGAGGGCCGTAGAGGAAAGAGAATTCCGTCCCGTGGGTTCTGCCAACTCAGTGAAGGTGGATTTGCGCGTGGTCACCGCTACCAATAAAGACCTTGAGGCCGAGGTGGAAGCAGGCAATTTCCGCGAAGACCTTTTCTATCGCCTGAATGTAGTGCCCATCTATTTGCCGCCTCTGAGGGAACGGCGCGGAGATATCCCGCTTCTGGCCGGGCATTTACTGGCCAAATACGCCGGGATTTCCGGTAAAGAAATAATCTCCATTTCTCCGTTGGCTATGGAGGTCCTGGTGAGTTATGATTGGCCTGGTAATGTGCGAGAGTTGGATAACTGCATCCAGCGGGCGCTCGCCTTTGCCGAAGGAGATGAAATAGAGGCAGCGGATATCGCCGGAGGAAAACGCGCCGGCATATTAGAGGCGGTGAGGGCCAAATGGCTTCGGGAGGGCAAACCCGACCATCTGGCCTCTCTGGTGGAAGAGGGGATGGAAGGGGCCCGTTTCTTTCCCGAGGTAATCCCTTCTGAGGGTATAAACCTGGAAGAAAGGCTTGCTGGTATAGAGCGCAACTATATAACCTATGCTCTTCGCCAAACCAACTGGAACATTACTGCTGCGGCCAAACACCTGGGCACTTCTTTTCGCTCCTTGCGCTATCGCATAAAGAAATTAGGGATTAAGCAAAATGACGCCACCTCTTAACCATCCCTCACTTTCCGTGGTGATGCCTATGTATAACGAGGCGGAAAATGTCTCTTCCACCTTGAAGGCAGTAAGGGAAGAACTTGAAAAGTTGGAGGTGCCCTGGGAGATTATCCTGGTGAATGATGGTTCCACAGATAATACGCTTGTCTTGGTTCAGGAAGCCGCGGCCAAAGATGCCAGAATCCGTCTCTTTACCTATACGCCCAACCTCGGCCGTGGTCACGCCTTGCGCACGGGATTTACTCAGGCCCGTGGCGACATAATCGTCACTACAGATTTTGATTTGAGTTATAGTGCTGAATTTATCCTGAGACTTTATCAGGAACTGCTGGGAGACCCCGGGCTTGACTTCGTTGTCGCATCTCCTTATATGCCCGGAGGCCGCACCTTGAATGTGCCCCCGGGAAGGCTTTTCCTGAGTAAGTTAGCCAACAAAATCATAGGCTTCGCCTTGGGCGGACGCTTCAAAACCGTTACCGGTATTGCCCGAGGCTATCGTCGCCAGGTTATCCAGGCACTGGAACTTTCCTCCCAGGACAAAGAGATACATCTGGAAATACTCTCTAAACTTATGGCCCTGGGTTATAGAGGTGCGGAAATCCCGGCGGTGCTTCAGGGCCGTCGGCGGGGGCGTTCCAAATTTCGCCTGGGCCGGGCTTCCTTAAGCCATCTGGCCTTCACCCTGTTCGAGCGCCCTATAATGTTTTTTGGCTTTTTGGGCCTTATTCTATTTATGCTGGGCCTCATTGATGGCATTTATATAATTGTGCTGTGGCAAAAGGGGACGCTTAATCCCGAGCGCCCACTTATGACACTTCTGGTGCTTCTAATTCTGGGTGGGGTGGGGGTTTTTGCCTTTGGCTTTTTGGCTATACAATTAGTGACGCTTCGCCGGGAACTTTATATCTTGCAGCGGGAAAACCGCCTCATCCGCCATAGGCTCGAACAACAAGGCGCACCTCGCTCGCCTAAGGCTGAAGAGGATTCTCATAAATCCCGGGCAGATTGAAGGCCTCACTTCCATTTACTAATTGAAAATGTTAGAATATTGTTATGAACCGCAAACTCATCTTACGCATATTATTAACTATAATCTTTCTCGCCCTCATCGTAAAAACCGCCGGGCCTGCCAAGATTAAAGAGGCCGCCCAGGCGGGCGACTATGTAGTCATCCTTTTGGCCATCCTTTTCACGCCCATCTGTATAGGTCTTAAGGCCCTGAGGTGGCATCTCTTCGCCCGTAGAGTTTTTCCCGGGCTCAAGTTTTCGCGCAGCCTTCGCTCCTATTTAGCGGGTCTGGGAGTATCCATAATCACCCCCGCGGCCTCCGGCGAACTGGCCCGGGGATTTTTCCTGGATAGAAAAAAGGGGCTGGAACTCACAGGATTGGTCATCGTGGATAAGTTCGTTGACCTCTCTATGCTTCTTTTGCTGGCCTTTTTCGGGATGGGTTTTGTAAGGAGAGGCTTATTGCGGCCTCTTTTCTTTGTTATGGGGGTGGGCTTTCTTTTTTTGCCCCTGGCGGTGAAGGCCGGCTGGCAAATCCTCCCGGCTCTCTTTGAGAGAATCTCCTCATTTGTCTCTACTACTTCCCGGCAGCCATTTTTGCTTCGCCTTTCCTCCGCGGTGGCGCGGACGCCTCGCGGCCTTATCATGCGGGCATTAGTGCTTGCTTTTTTCAACTATCTGGTGTATTATATGCAGGCCTTCGTGGTAGTGCGGGGCTTTGCGCAAGAGTTAAGTGTGGAGGCGGTGGCGGTATTTCCTCTGGTGACATTGAGCACCCTGATCCCCACCATAGGAGGTTTGGGAATCAGGGAATTTACTGCTGGCTGGCTGCTTTCGCATTTTGGCGTAACCAAGGCGGTAGCGGCCAACGGCTTTTTCCTTCATTTCGTGATAGTGACGGTGCTTCCGGCGCTGGTTTGGCTTGGATTTTGGGGTGGAGCAAGAGAAAGAAAAAGTCTTGCCCAGACTGAGGAAGAAGGGGAGAAAGCGAGGGGGCAATAATTTGAGCGGCGAGGAAAAGGAACTTTCTATCGTCATTCCGGTCTTTAACGAGCGCGAAAGTCTGGAGGAACTTTTTCAGGAACTTAAAGGCGTCCTGAATGCTCTGGGCCGCTCTTATGAGATTATTTTCGTGGATGACGGCTCTACTGATGGCTCAACCGAGATGCTCAAGGGTTTGGCTCAAGAGGACCGCCATACTCGCGCCGTGCTGCTTCGGCGCAATTTCGGCCAGTCCGCGGCTATGAGTGCCGGGTTTGACCTGGCCCAGGGCAGGATATTCATCACCCTCGATGCCGACCTACAGAACGACCCCGGAGATATACCGAAACTCCTGGCAAAAATGGACGAAGGCTACGATGTGGCCAGCGGCTGGCGAAAGCAGCGCCGTGACCCACTTTTCACCCGACGCATCCCTTCCTTCTTCGCTAATATGCTTATATCCAAAATAACCAGCGTGCATCTTCACGATTATGGCTGCACCTTGAAGGCCTATCGCCGTGAAGTTCTAAAAGATGTCCGGCTTTATGGCGAGATGCATCGTTTTCTACCCGCCCTGGCCAGTTGGCTGGGGGTTAAAGTCACGGAAGTGGAGGTGAATCATCGGCCCCGGCGTTTTGGCGAGAGCAAATACGGGCTGGGGCGCACGCACCGGGTCATTCTCGACCTTATTAATCTCAAATTTCTTCTGAGTTATTCTACCAGGCCCATACGCATTTTCGGCGGCATTGGTATGGTTTCGCTTTTGGGGGGTATAGTTAGTGGCGCAAGCGTCGTCTGGATGAAACTTTCCGGCGGTAAGGATATGACCGGAAATCCGCTTCTTTTGCTCACCGTGCTTTTCATCTTAATAGGCATTCAATTTATCACTATGGGGCTTTTGGGTGAAATCCTCATCCGCACCTATCACGAAAGCCAGGGAAAGCCCATTTATGTAGTAAAGGAGTTGGTAGAGCAAAAACCGCCCGGAGTGTCGTAGTCGGGGTCATCCCGGACTGCGAAGGGTTGGTCAAAGGGGCGATTGAGTGTCGACCGCCAGGGTCCTAAGTGCCACATTTGTTCGGATGAAAGTAACCAGATGCAGTGCGTCTTCTTCTCATAAATTATGAATACCCGCCTATAGGCGGTGGGGCGGCCAATGCCACGGAGTATCTCCTGCGTGAATTTTCCCGCTTGGGCCGGGAGGAACTGCGGGAAGGAATCGAAGTTGACTTAGTAACCTCATCTGTAGGTAAACATCTGAAAAAAGAGGAGATTTTTCCCGGCATATGGTACCACGGCCTTCCTGTGGGAAAGCGCCACCTGCATTTCTGGCGCCAAAGCGAGGTTCTAAGATTCTTGCTGAGGGGCTATCGTTATGTGAAAAGTCTGCTGGCCGCAAAGCGCTTTTCTTTATGTCACGCCTTTTTCGGTATCCCCGGCGGCCTTATCGCATATTCAGTTCGCTCTTCAGTCCCCTATATCCTTTCGCTGCGCGGGTCAGATGTGCCTGGATTTAATGTGCGCTTTCGCTTGATTTATCCAGCACTTGCGCCCATCTTGCGTCCCGTTTGGAAAGAGGCCCGTCGGGTTATTGCTAACAGCCAGGGTCTCAAGGAACTTGCACTCAAGACAAATCCCACACAGCCCATCCAGATAATTCCCAATGGCGTGGATACAGAAGAATTCCATCCGGCTGAAACTCCGGGACGAGATGGCCCCATCTTCCTCACCGTCTCCAGGCTTATCCAGAGAAAGGGTCTGGACTTGGTGATTAGGGGCTTCGCCCAAATTGCCCCGCACTTGCCTAAATCTAAACTCATTATGGTGGGCGAGGGGAACTTGCGAGAGGAACTGGAGGAATTGGCCTTTTCCCTGAATCTTGCCGGACGCACGGATTTTCGCGGCTATGTGCCTCATAGCGAGATGCCGAAAGTCTATCGCTCCGCGGATATATTTGTGCTGGCCTCCAGGAATGAAGGGATGTCTAACGCTATTTTGGAGGCGATGGCCTCGGGACTACCCATAATCACCACCGCAACCGGCGGCATAAAGGAACTCATTCGGGATAATGGCATTGTGGTACCTCAGGAGGACGTGGGGACTCTGGTTCGGGCTATGGGGGAACTGGCCGGGGACAAAGAAAAGCGAGTCTCACTGGGTAAGCGGTCGCGAGAACGGGCACAAGAATTTTCCTGGTCTCGTGTGGCCAGGGCCTATATAGAAATCTATCAAGCCGAAAGCGGGAAGTAACCTCGTGTGTGGTATCTGCGGAATGGCGGGAATGGTTGAGGAAGGGCTGTTGCGCGATATGTGCCGAATGCTGGCTCACCGCGGCCCGGATGATGAGGGGTTTTATGTGGGCGAAGGGGCGGCTCTGGGCCATCGACGGTTGGCTGTCCTGGATATTGCCCGCGGCCATGAGCCTATGCATAACGAAGACCGCTCTCTCTGGCTCGTATTCAACGGTGAAATTTACAATTTCCAGGAACTTAAAGCACTCCTATTAAAAAAGGGACACCAATTTTACACCCTGGGCGATGCCGAGGTCATCCTGCATCTTTACGAAGAATTCGGCGAACGGTGTCTTGAGAAGTTGCGGGGTATGTTTGCCCTGGCAATCTGGGATGAGGCCAAAAGAAGGCTTTTTCTGGCCCGGGATAGATTGGGTATAAAACCGCTTTATTATGCCTTTCTGCAGGGAAAAATCATTTTCGCTTCCGAACTTAAGGCCCTGCTTTTATCGCCACTTATCAGCCGAAAACTTGACCTTGCGGCATTAGACGCCTACCTCACTTTTCGCTATATCCCTGCTCCTTGCACCATATTTTCCGACATCCGCAAACTCCCACCGGCACATTATCTGACCTATGAGGTGCGGGAGGGGCAAAAGGGGCGCATTAGTATAGGCCGTTATTGGGATTTGCCTTATGCCCCGGGCCCCAGAAAAAGCAAATCCTATTATGCCCAGCGCCTCCTGCAAGAATTAAAAGAAGCCGTGCGCTTGAGGCTGATGTCCGAGGTGCCTTTGGGGGCGTTTCTCTCCGGCGGGGTAGACTCCGGTGCTATTGTGGCCTTAATGAGCGAAGCAAGCGATGCGGCGGTGAAGACCTTTTCGGTTGGTTTTGAGGATGAGGCCTTTGACGAACGCCCCTTTGCCGAAAGAGTGGCAGAAGATTTTTCCACCGAGCACGAAACCCTGGTGGTAAAAGGCGAGGCGCCGCCCCTTAAGGAAGTCGCCTGGTATTTGGATGAACCCCTGGCCGATGCGGCCTCCATACCAACTTTTCGTATGGCCAAATTGGCCAAGAAATTTGTTACCGTGGTGCTGAGCGGAGAAGGGGCGGATGAACTTTTCGCTGGCTATAGTCAATATAAAGTGGCCCGGGTTCTGGAGAACCTGCGCGTGCCCTGGTCCAGTTCCGCAGGTATTATCCTCAGCCATCTTTTGTATCAGGATGGCTATTTGGGGCGGGGTCTTGCCTTTCTGGGTTTTCTTTCCGACCCGCCCCAGGCCTTTTTTCGACTGATGGCCGTATTCACTGAGGAAGAGAAAGAAGACCTTCTTATTGATGAAGTCTATAAAGAGATTAAAGCCGGCCCCAGGGCCATCCTGGAGGCCAGGCGCCGCTTACGAGCCGAGCCCGGTTCGTGGATGGAGAAAATCTTTCGCCGCGACCTCAAAACCTGGCTTCCTGATGACCTGCTTCTCAAAGGGGATAAGATGACTATGGCCTGGGGTCTGGAACAACGCCTGCCTTATCTTGACCACAAATTAGTGGAATTTGCCTTGAATATACCGGTGGATCTGAAGGTTCGGCTTTTTGGTGAAAAATACATTTTGCGAGAGGCACTCAAGGGGCGTCTTGCAGAAGATATATTATCTCGGCCCAAGCACGGCTTTTCCGTTCCCTGGGCAAACTGGTTGAAGGGCGAACTTGCGCCTGTTTGCGAGCGTCTTATGAGCCGGAAGTATCTGGTGGAGCAGGGATTTTTCAAATATGCGTTTTTGGAGAAATTTTTTAGTCGTCGCCGGGCCTTGAGCAACCTTTACCGCCGCCGGCAGTTCTGGGCGCTATTTTCCTTTCAGTTATGGTACGATGTTTTTGTAAAAGGTGAAGGCAAACGGCCAGATTGAACTTGAGGTTTTTATGCTGAGTAAGTTTTTTTCCGTAATAGGGATTTTATTTGCGGCCCTTGCCGCCTATTATGGGGCGAGTTTCCTCCTGGACGATCATTACTACGCCGCGGCCACAGCCCAAGCCACATATAATAAAGGTTCGGACGAGGAAGAGGTGCTGGGTATCTTCAACTATGTGACCGGGGAGATAAATGAATTTCGCCTGCGTTCGGAAGGCGGGCTCCTTCAAACCCCGGCGCGGGAGTCTCTGGAGCGCGGCTGGGGCGAATGTGGAGATTATGTGCGCGCAGCAATAGTCCTTTTGCATTTCGCCGACTATAAAGCCCACCGCGTTTATCTCAAATCCGCACAGTTCTCTCATAATGTGTTGGAGGTATTCTTTGATGATGCCTGGCGCATCCTGGACCCTTCCATCGCCTCTTATTATCGCAACCAGGAAGGTAAGATAGCCACCTTGGCGGAACTTAACCGCTCGCCGGAACTGGTGCGCAAGGTAGAAGAGGAAAAAATAGCGCGGGGAATGGAGCCGGTGCGCCTGCGCTCATCTCTTCCGGCCTTTTACCGCGAGCATTCCTATGTCAAGTGGGAGAAAAATTTCCTCACCCGGGCGGCCCAGAGAGTCTTTAGGTTACTGGGCGTTGATACTCAAGGCATCTTTCTTCCCTATATGGTCGAGCGGCCGAAACTCATCCTTTTCCTCTCTTACCTATCCATTTCTGCAGTGGCACTTTTGTTTGCTTTTCTTGCCGGAAGACGCCAGAAGGCTTCTGGGGGTAGCGGCGCTCCCGAGAACTGGAAATGGCTGGTTCAACTTCGAGAACTTGAACTCCAGATGCTACTTGCAGGCTCAGGCGGAGGTGCTTTCAGGAGGGTTCTGGAGATTGGTTCGGGTAGAGGCGCGGCAACCGGGGGGCTCAGCCGCCTTTTCCCCAGCGTGGTGGCAATGGACCTGTCCGAGGCGGCTCTTGGAGAAGCGAAAAAGGCAAGAAAAGTCTCGGGGGGGCAAGTTCACTTTGTTTCGGCAGATGTCCAGAGACTTCCCTTTAAGCCCGGTTCCTTCGACCTTATATATGCCTCGCATATTCTGGAGCATATTGAGGATAGGAAGAAGGCGCTTCGGGAGATGGATTTTGTTCTGTCCGACGATGGTCGGGTTTTTGTTGCCTTGCCTACGAGATTCTGGAAATTTTTGCATCTCATCCTATATTATCCCGGAGGTGCCAAACTCTATTTTGCTTCAAGGAGAAACATTAAGGCCGGCCGGAAGCCCTGGGAGGGCCTCATTGTGTCGGAGCGATTAAGAGAGACGGTCGCAGGCAGTTATATGGTGCGCGAGATTCCACATCTACTTAAACCATCCGTGCACGGGAGATTCAAAAATCACCAGACGGAATTTTCTGCTTATAAGAAAAAGGAATGGGAGCGACTTTTCCGGGAAGAAGGATTCAGCATAGTAAATAGTCTCGCTCTTTATTTCTACTCGCCTTACGGCTTTCTGGCTGGCCACTTTTTGCGCTTGCGGCGCCTGGCCGTGAAGATGGGGCTGGTCAGTTCGCGAGGATTTGTTCTAAAAAAATCCTGAATCGCGCCCTCCCCATTTCCAGAAGTGCTGGGCTTTTTATTTGCAAAGAGCGACAGTCGGGATAAAATGTTGTGATTGCCGCGCAGGAAAATTTCCTTGTTTGCACCAGCAAGGGTGCTCGCCTCGAATTTTTCAGGAGTCAGTTTTGAAAATTGCCGGGATATTACGGCATAAGGCCGTTCAGGTCATACTTTTGCTTCTTCTTATTGGCCTTTCGGTTTTCCTGCGCACTTTTCGCCTCTCAGTGGACCCCCCGTATTTCATTACCGATTCCCGCGCCCCTTTTACCGATGAGGGGCTTAAATTTTATGAAGCCAGGAATCTCGTCCTCTTTGGGAAAACCAAGCCCCTGGAAAATGACCTCTACGGAGGCCATCTGAGGAAAAGCCCCATACCTGTGTTATTAACCTGTATAGTTTTCAGGATTTTTGGTGTGGGCTTTTTGCAGGCACGGCTCGTATCTG
Source organism: Planctomycetes bacterium DG_23 (assembly GCA_001302825.1). GTDB lineage: Bacteria > Planctomycetota > DG-23 > DG-23 > DG-23 > DG-23. The sequence continues at coordinate 26,661 of LIZR01000004.1, forward strand.
TTGTTTCCAGCCTTTTAGGACTTTATCTTTTCTATCGCATCCTCTCACGCTATCTTTCTCCTCTGGCAACTTATGTGGGCACCATACTTTTGGGCGTAAATTTTGTCTATGTTTCCTATAATCGTATGGGGTTATTTGAGACGCTTATGGTCTTTTTCCTCATCCTCACTGTGTATCTTTGGGGAGAGGGCATAAGGCTGCGCATATTTGGCGCGCTTGCCGCGGTAGCGGCGATTTTCGTGAAGGTGCAGGCCGCAATTATTTTTCCCGTGCTCATATTGAGTTTCCTGGGAGAATACTGGAAGCGAAGGAATAAGAGGCCTCTGGTACTGGTGGCGTGGTATGGAATAGTGGTAGTGGCGGTCTCACTTCTGGGATACTTATTTTTTACATACGGAGAAAGATTACCTCTGGCGAGGGAAGTGGTGCGTGCCATACGCGCCCGGCTACCTGAGAATGCGCTGGACTTCAGGGCTATATCTTCGGTGGTGGCCTCCAGTATTTTTCTTTCCGGTATGCCCGTAGTTACACTACTGACTCTGTGCGGTCTGCCCGGACTTATCAAAAGACTTTTTGGAGCAGAGTGGCAAAGGGAGCGATTCCTCTTCATATTATGGCTTCTCATCGGGCTATGCGCAGTGGCTTTTTTTAATTATCGCCCCCCGAGATATTACATGTTTTTGATCCCCCCTGTGGTGGCCTTAGGGACAGATGTTTGGGAGAGACTTCTCAGAAGGGAGCAAATATTTGGCATTAAGACTTGGAGCGCATTTCTGCTTACGGCGCTGTGGGCTTTTTTTATATGCATCACTTTGGCCATCTTCGCCTTAATCCAAGCCAGAAATAAATATGATTTATTTTACTATTTAAGGGCGAGGGAATTTTTGGATTTTTTCATAATTAAGGAATATTTCCGTTCTCTCAGGGAGGATCCAGTTGTGATCCTTTTGCTTTCCCTGGCCCTGTGGTTTATTTGGCTGGGAGTTTTTGTGCTTTGGCCGCGACTCAGGCAACAGGAGAATAAGCGGAAGGCTTCCTTTGGCATTCGGCGGGAGTTTTTGGCCATTTTTCTTTTGGGGGTGAGTCTTCTTTTTCAATATTGGCATCATAGGAGGAATTTCTTAGAGCCTCAAAATAGCCTTCTTCGTTCTTCCCGTTTTCTGATGGCTCTAACTTCCGATACCCCGCAGCCGGTGGTTGGCGGACACTGGGCAGCCGCATTTGCGATGCAGACTAAGATTATGGTTTTTCCCCTTAATAAAAGAGTAAATGGCGATGATACTTTCAAGAAGTTTCCTGTAACCCATCTTTTGCTTGAGAAGGCTCATCCGGAAGAAGAGATATTTATGTTCGACCAGTATCCGGAGGAGATGAAAAGAGCAGTGAGGATGGGTGAGTTCAAGGTGGGAAGGTGGCCCGTCCATCTCTATAAGTTGGAGCCCAGCGAGTAGGGCCGGCCTCCTTTCAGGAACGGCGCAGCCTTTGCTTTGGTCATTGTGGGGTCCCCGAACCTTCTATTGGCAAATTAACAGGGTTATTTCTTGAATCAGGATAAAAGGCCTTATATTTCCTTAATCATCCCCGCATATAACGAGGAGGAACGGTTAGGGAGCACTTTAGAGGATGCAGTGCGCTTCCTGCGGGGTCTGGGTATTGCCTTTGAAATTATCATCATTAACGATGGCAGCGGCGATGCCACGGAGTCCATAGCCCGGGATTTTTGCGAAGGCGGGGAAAGCGGCGCAGAGGCCCGCCGATTTATTACCTATTCTATCAATCAGGGCAAAGGCTTTGCCGTGAGCCGGGGCGTGGAAAACGCTCAGGGCCAGTATCTGCTCATATGTGATGCCGATGGTTCCATACCCCCGAGCGAACTGAAAAAATTTCTCCCTTTTGCCGAAGAGGGTTATGCGTTGGTAGTGGGCTCGCGGGCAGTGCCGGGGGCACGAGGCCTGGTGGACCAGCCCCTGGTGCGCCGGATTTTGGGCAGGGCGTTTAGTCTCCTGGTGGCGACCCTCGTCGTCCGTATGGTAAAGGATACCCAATGCGGCTTCAAACTCCTTGAGGCCCGGGCTGCAAGGAAAATCTTCTCCCTTATTACCATCAAAGGTTTTGCCTTTGATGTGGAGATGCTTTATCTGGCAAGAAAAATGGGGCTTGCGGTAAAGGAAGTTCCGGTGCGCTGCACTTCTTTTAAGCGAAGTCGAGTGAATCTCTTTAACGATTCCTGGCGTATGTTCTGCGATTTAATCAAGATTCGCCTTGGTATCTGGCGAGGAGTTTATCAGTGAACATCCCGGGCACGCCAAAGAAGCCGAAGGCCCTCTGGGCGGGTTCAATCCTCATCCTTGTTTTGGTTATCATCTTTTTTTATAAGTTCATTTTTTTCGGCCTCATACCTGTGAATGGTGACTGGTGGCTGGCAAATTTTTATCCCGCAAGGGCCTATTACCCCTTACTTGAGGCGCAAAACCCGGAACTGGATGACCCTATCTATCAGCACTTACCTTTGAGGATGCTCACCGTTTCTCTATGGAGAGGCCGCCAGGTTCCCTTATGGAATCCTTACATTTTTTGTGGGACGCCACTTCTGGCCGATGGCATATCTTTGCCTTTCGACCCGCTTATCTGGACCTATCTTTTCTTCGGGCCGCTTTTGGGCCGGGGGCTTACCTTTTTCTTCCAGTTTCTCCTGGCCGGGGTAGGGATGTATCTTTTTCTGCTGCGTTTAGGCTTGAGGCCCTATGCGGCGATATTGGGCGCGGTTGCATTTATGTTCAACGCTATCTTCACCACCTGGATGGAACTGAGGACTCTGGTGGGGGCGATGTGTTGGCTTCCCTGGGTGCTCTTTTTTTTGGAAGGGGCATTGAAACGGAAAAGTCTTACGCAAGCCGCTTTTGCATCACTTTTTTTGGGCTTCAGCATCCTGGGAGGCCATCTGCAATACGCCTTTTATGGGCTGGCGGTGGCGCTTCTTTACGGCCTTTTTAGAACGGGAGAGTATTTTTGGCGAACCAGAGCGGGGAAGGGCCTGGTAGTTCATCTCGGTCTTGTAGGTCTTGTTATTCTGTTGGGATTGGCCTTGGGTTCGGTGCAAATTTTTCCTCAAATGGAACTCACAGGCCAGAGCCAGCGCAGCCCTGGTCAATATCGTGACATAAATTTCCTCTCACCACTTTCGCTTTTCACCTTTCTTATGCCGGAATTTTACGGCAGTCCCATAGAGGGTGATTATGTTGGGGTGCTCCCACGCTCGTTTCTGGCCTTACCGCGTGGCTATATCGGGGCCTTTGCTGCAGTTCTGGCGCTTTTGGGCGCCTTTGGTCGGGAGAAGAAAAGAGCGATTTTCTTCACCCTTCTCGGCGCAATTACTATCCTCTTTCTCATCTTACTGGCTGTCGGGCTCGGCCTCCTTATGGTCAAAATATTCCCTGATTTTCATGCCCTCGATGCCACCAGACTCATCATTGTATATATCTTCTGTGCATCGGTCCTGGCCGCCTTTGGGATGGAGGGGCTTATCTCGCCGGAAACCAAAAGAAGCGCCCTTTCCTTACTCAAATTCAGCCTTCTCATTTTGGCGCTACTCTTCTTATTCCTGTTTTTTTCCCCTTATTTTGAAGGCTACTTATCCTCTCTGGGCGAAGAGGGGACGAGGCTTTTCCTGTATCTCTTGCAGCTTAAGGCCCAATATGGCCTGGTGCCGCTGGCTCCACAAATAATCCTGCCCTTGAGTTTAGCCGCACTTGGCATATTGCTGACCATCCTTTACTTAAATCATAAAATCGGCTTAAATTTCTATAAGGCCCTCATTTTTATTCTCCTGGCAGGCGAACTGCTCTATTTCGGCTGGAGATATAGCCCTTATGTCCCCCGAGAATATATTTATCCTCCGTTGCGCGTTCTGGAGGCTCTCAAACCAATGCCCACCGAGCGCATTCTGGGAAAAGACCCTCCCGGCGCTCACCCGGTCAAAGGCGATATGCTCATTCCCAATTCCGCTCTTGCCTACGGATTTGCCGATATAAGGGGCGATGAATCCTTCTATCCCGAGCGCTATTTCCGCTTTATGCGCCTTATCGCCGGAAACGGCGCCTCCCTACTCGGCTGCATTCATCTGTCAGAACACGACTCCCGTTTGCTTGACCTTCTGGGCGTGAAATACATCCTGACTGCTGAAGAGTTAGAGGGCGGTAAGTTCCAATTAGTATACGAAGAAGAGAAAAGTCCTTTGAGGATTTATGAAAATAAGAAGGTTTTGCCCAGGGCGTTTGTGGCCAGAGACTGGAAAGTGACCCAGGATAAACGGGCGCTTATCAGGGAACTCGGCTCTGGCCACTTTGAGCCCGGCTATCTTGCCCTTCTGGAAGAACCAGCGCCCTTTTCCCCGCCTCCTCCTTCCCCGGAAAATGACAAAATAGAAATAACGCGCTACCAGGCCAATCTGGTGGAGATTTTCGCCTCCCTCCAAAGCCCCGGGCTTCTGGTTTTAACCGATTCCTATTTTCCCGGCTGGCGAGCCTTTGTGGATGGGAAAGAAAAAAAGATTTATCAGGTGGACTATATCTTGCGAGGCATTTTCCTCACCAGCGGAGCGCATCAAGTCCGTTTTATATATAAGCCGCGCTCCTTTATGATGGGTGCTGTCCTTTCCGCTATTTCCCTGCTTATTATGGGCGCTATCTGGTTGCGCGAACTAAAAAAGTCTAAATCTCACAGCCTCCTTGGCCGATAATTTAGCAATATGGCGTCTTGAAAATGACGAAAATTGTCGAGATTGGAGGCCATTTTTGTTCCATAACTGACGAAATTTGTCAGTTATTCCGAATCTCTTAAGGCTTGTTTTGAGGAATTTGTTTCAGTAATTACTTGCCAATTAAGAAGTTATGTAAATTGCCTAAAATTCGGCGACTATGGCACAAACCTTGCAAACTCTTCTGAAATACAGGGGAACTGTCTAAACGCAAGTCTCTTCGATTTAGGGATGGCCTCTGACGAGAATAATTAAGGCTGAACTCTTTCAAATTATATCATAACCTGAGAGAGGAGATGATACCAATAAGGAAGAACCATCAGGCCGCCTTCACACTCATTGAACTGATGATTGTGATTGCCATCATCGCCTTCATCGCGGCTATCGCCATACCCAGTTTCTTACGGGCCAAGATTGCTGCTAACGAATCCGGGGCTATTCAGACGCTGCGTAGTTTGTTCACGGCAGAGGAAGAACTCCGCCTGGCCGATATAATTGACCAGGATGCCGATGGTTCTGGCGAGTATGGTTTCTTCCAGGAGTTGTGTGGAAAAGTGGCACCTCCGGGACATGCGGCGCCTGTGTTGCCGGAATTCTTTGACCCGGTTTTCGGGGTAATGAATGGAGCGGGAGCCGCTTCCCGGGCCGGCTACCATTTCAAGATTTACCTGCCAGGCCCTGGTGCGGCGGGGCCGCCAGTGGGCGAGACTGGGGGCTCAAACAGCGCTTCGGCCAACCAAAATGAAATTGATATGCGTGAGGTCCGATGGGTATGCTATGCCTGGCCTATGGCTCATAATTTCACAGCAAGGCGTGCTTTTGCGCTCAACCAGGATGGGATAATTTTCGTTACCAAGGCCATGGTGACAACTTATGATTCCACTAATGTTATTCCGCAGCCTCAAGCGGCTTATGCGCCAGGTTCACAAAATCTCAAGGGCACACTGGCTAACGGCGTGGGAACTGACGGCAATACCTGGCGGCCCTCGGATTAATCCAGTAGAAACAGCCTTTTTGTCTACCACTTTGGGAGAAGTTAGAGGATTTGCCGAAAAATAGGCTGTTAAATTGGCTAAAGTGTCCCCTTTCCTTTGCCGATTATTAATGGTGTAATATGCTGCCGGTGACTAAAACGGTCGATATTTGTTCAACTGTGCACAAAAAACTGACGAAATTTGTCAATTTGGTTAGGTCTAAAAATGTGCCGAAGAAAGTTGGGTTTTTTATTAGTCCTTGCAGAATAAGGATTTGCGTAAATGAATAAAAATTTATTGAGTATGGCACGCTCCTTGCATAATAGAATTGTGGAATGAGGTCAGTAGAGGCATCTGAAGCGAAAGGAGGTCTTCTGGTGCGAGAGGTTAATACTGACCATTGGGCAAACTGGGTACCAAGTGTAGAGAGGAGGTGAGAGGGATGAGAAAGAGGAGTGAGGGCGGTTTCACACTCATTGAGTTGATGATTGTGATTGCCATAATCGCCATCATTGCGGCCATCGCTATACCCAGCCTGTTGCGGTCAAGGATTGCGGCCAACGAGGTTGCGGCTATCGGGGCCTTACGCAGTCTTATGTCTGCACAGGAAGAGTTCCGTATGGCGGATATAATTGACCAGGATCCGGGTGGGGCAGATGGTGCTGGCGAGTATGGGTTCTTCCAGGAGTTGTGTGGGAGCATCGCACCGCCGGGGCATGTTGCCCCTATTTTGCCGGAATTTTTTGACCCGGTTTTCGGGGTGATTAATGTACAAGGCTGTGCCAGCAAGACGGGCTACTACTTCCAGGTTTGGCTGCCAGGGCCTGATGGTGGGCCGGCAGTTGCTGAGGCTCCTGCCACCAACAGCGCCACCGCCAGCCCCGGTGCAGTCAATAGTCGGGAGAACCGGTGGACGGCATATGCCTGGCCTATGGATTATGACAGCACCGGCAGGCGTGCCTTCGTGATGAACCATTCCGGCAATGTCTTCGCGACCGCTGCTACCGTGCTGACCTATGATGGTACCGGCACTATGCCCGGGGCCAACGCGGCCTATGTAGTGGGTACGGTAAACCTGAGCGGCGCCCTGGCCAATGGCGTGGCCGTTGACGGAAACACGTGGCATCCGGCCGACTAAGCCACGAGATGGGCTTGTGGCAGTGTTAGTTGGCTGGTGTTGAAGGGCGATGCCTTGAAAAAGGCATCGCCCTTTTTTTCAATTATATGCCCGGGCTATCTCAATGCTGCCCAGCCCGATAGGACACCCCCGTCAGCACTTCAAGAGATAAATAGGACCATTTCTTGCATTAGAAGGTGGCCCAAAGGCCGCTTTTTTCAAAAAAGTAATACACAAAAGTGAAATGCTTCGTTATAATTTGCCTGGTGCTGCAACTTCTGCCCTCTTTGGTTGAATATGGATGAATAATTACCACCCCTTGTCAAAGTGGAATCGCACCAGAGGTTCCGGGGAAAGCAAGGTGATGTTATGTCCTGGAAGGTCCTGAAGCATTTCATATTCTTCTCCTTTGTCATAGTGACGGGCTGTTCCCAGGTGACCGACAGCATAAGGCCAGATTATGTGGGAAAACATATGTGGCTTCGCACTAATTTAAGGGCGATGGAGAATAAGGTTACCTGGGATGGCTACCTGAGCGGACGCATCCTGCCGGCGGGCAAAAGAGTGAAAATATTGGAAGTAAATGACCAGTTGGTGGTATTTCTGCTGGAAGGCCGTAGATACTACTTCCATTATGGCCAGGCGGGAAGTACTCTTGCCGCCGGGGAACTTCTGGCCAAATTTTTTGAGTCGGAGCCGCCGCAGGCTTTAAGGGAACTCGAGCCCCGAAGCAGGGGCCTCATCGCTTTGGGAGAGGTTGAGGTGGGGATGACCAAAGATGAGGTGCTGCTTTCCTGGGGCTATCCTCATCGCATCCGGGAGGAGCCCACCATAGATAAAAGCGATGGGCAAATCATCCTGGCCGACGACTGGGTTTATCGGGAAAGTGCTTTTGGGGAAGTGGCCCTGGTATTTTCCGGTGGCCGAGTGGCAAAAATCGTGAGATAGGTAACTGCTCGCTTTGGGAGATGAAAAAGTGAGGCCTTTGCGTAATCCAGCGCTACGAAGGAGACACGGAGTGAATGAGGACAAGATAGGGGTAATGCTGGTAGGATGTGGAGGTATTGCTCGCTCGCATCTGGCCGCGGTGGGAAAATTTCCCCATCTCGCCCGACTGGTGGCGACAGTGGACAAGACCAAAACCCGGGCCCGCCGGGCAAAAAAGGAATTTGGAGCCGAAAGAGCCTATTTCAATTTGGAAGAGGCCCTTGCAGATAAAGATGTTCAGGCGGTCGTCCTTACGCTTCCTCATCATCTGCACGCTCCTGTTGCTATGCAAGCCCTTAAAGCCGGAAAGAGTGTCCTGGTGGAAAAACCTATGGCCCTTCGCCTCAAAGATGCCGACCGAATGATTGCCGAAGCCGAGAAGCGCAAGCTCACTCTAATGGTAGGCCAGAGCCTTCGCTTTTCCCCGGCTATGCAAAAGGCCCGGGAACTCATCAAAAAGGGAAGAATTGGGCAAGTGGTGCATATGATTGCAAGGCGGCTGGGCCGGAGGAAAATAAAACCCAGCCCCTGGTGGAATGACCAGGAGAAATCCGGGGGCATCCTGGGGCATCACGGAAGCCATCAAATAGACTTAATGCTATGGCTTGTGGACCAGGAGCCGGTGCGCGTGTTTGCCTCGGCTCATTCAGTAAAGAGAGGTTGGGATTTGCAGGATGAATGTTCTTTAGAGATAGTCACCGAAGGCGGGGCCATTATCTCGCTTAACCAGTCCTTCAATTCTCCGTGTAGTACTAACGACACTATAATCGTGGGAACTAAAGGAGGATTGAGGCTGGCGGGCGGTCGAGAGATTTTTCTGAACGAGGAAACAATAGAATTTGAAGTTCCTCAGTTTAGAAGCATCGATGCAGAACATTTGGAATTTTACTTGAGCATCAAGGAAAAGAAAGAGCCGGAGGCCTCAGGTCGAGATGTGAGAAAGACGGTGGCGGTTCTGGATGCTGCACAAAAATCCATCGCTTCCGCAAGGGCGATAAACATTAGTGCATAATCCCCGTTCCTTAATTCCCGGTTTTGCGAGGAGGGGCAATGATGAGGCTTTCTCTTTCTGCCCGGATAATTGAGGGGCCCCAGGGTAAATTCCAGATGTCCCTGGTCGAATTCCTTGATTTTGCCAAGGAAATCGGTTACCAGGGCGTGGAACTTCGCCAGGGGCAATATAGCGCTGAAACAGCGCCGGATGAGGCCGACCGCATAAAAAAACGCCTGGAAGAGCGGGGTCTCAGATGCGCATTTATCCGCGCCCCTAATGTAGAGGAAAGGAGTGGCTTGGAAACCTTTAAGTTGTATTTGAGTATGGCCCGCATTTTAAAGGCAGATGTGGTGCGTTTCCGGGCTACGGAGACGCTCTGGGCCAAACGGGCCGCGGACCTGGCTGCCGACCGGGGACTGCGCCTGGCCTCTCAGATTCATACCCGCACGCGCTTTGAAACTGTGGATATGGCTTTGGAAACCCTGAAAGATATTAAGCGGGAAAACTTCGGCGTCATCTTTGAGCCGGGCAACCTGGTTCTGGCGGGCGAGGATTATGGCAAAGAGGCTATCCAGCGGCTGGGCGATAAAATCTTCGCCGTTTGCGTCCAGAATATCAAGCCGGTAAAAGAGCCGCAGGGTGAACATATCATTGAACATAAAGGCCGCCAATTCACCCGCTGTCTCATAGGCGACCCGGAAGGAGTAGATTTTGCATCTCTTTTCCAGGGACTCAAGGCCATCGGCTATCAGGGCTTTGTCAATGTCCTGGAGCCCAAATCTCACCTAATGGATAATCTGGAACTGGCCCGCTTCGCTTATGAGAAACTTAACCAGTTCCTCAAGTAGCATCTGCTGTAGACAGCGTGTCTTCGTCGGCCTTAATCACGAAGATGTCATCTTCCTCAAAGAGGATTTTGTCCGTAGGTATGCGCCCCAGGAAAAATTCTCTATTCCCTTTCACCAGGTTCTGCACATAATCGTTATATGGCTGAAAATAAAAATTCCCTGCCCTTAGGTACTCAGGGCTGAAATGCTCTCGGTTGACTACCAGATGAGTAACGCCGAATTTACGGGCAAAATGGAGTATTTCTTGACCAGAAGCGGAGTAATAGGCATCAAAAAATCTTAGTGAACGCTCTTTAATCTTCCCATAATAGCCATCCATATAAGGATGCGAAAGTTCCGCAGTAACCAGGACTCGGCGGCGCGAGTAAAGGGGCACTGGATCCATAATTTCCGGATGGCCGGCGAGAAGTGAGTCTTTGGGCAAAGTGGCCAAGAATTGGTAGAGGCCTTTGTGGGGATAGGAAATAAAATGTTTTTTGCCAAAATAAAGATTATAGCCAAAACCGCTGGCGAGAAAAATGGCCGCGAGGATCACCTTGAGTCCCTTTTCATTTATCTTATCGCGCTCCCGCAGGGTAAGAGCGACATAAAGGACACCGGGCAAAAGGGCAAGCAAGCCCAGCGCCAAAAGATATCGGTCGTACCTCGCCTCTATCCAGCGCAGGTTCTCTTCCGGGGTTTCCCCCTGCGGGCCGTATTTGAACACCATTTTTTCAAAATCAATCTTGTTAGTTGTGCGGTAAGTGAGATAGGCCCCTATAGAGACGATAGTGACCACGGCCAGGGCCCTGCTCGTCAACTTCAGTGTCCTCTTTTTTGCCCTCGCCACCACTTCAATAGAAGCCCTTGCTGCGCTGGCCAAAAAAAGTAAAAAGAAGATGCTCAACCCATAATGGAGATATCTATTGGGCTCGTAGAGCCTGGCCGCGAATATCTTTGCCGCCTCAAAAAGGATGATGCCGGAGTAGAGCCTGGCCGCGAATATCTTTGCCGCCTCAAAAAGGATGATGCCGGAGAGAAGAAAATACCATCCCTCTTTAGGCACTCGCACGATATTTTTTGGCAAAATTAGGACAAAAATGCCCAGAGAGACCAGCAAAAAGCCATTCCACATATTCCTTCCCATTTCTGGAAATAGTTTAGGCTGCGGTATTGAGGTCACCCGACCTCCAGCCCGAAATTCCGCCATTTTTTCCATCTCTTTTCGGTTTACAATCTTGCCCAAGGCTTCATCGCGGCCGGGCCAGAGATACTGGGAAAAAAGAATGAGGAAAACCAAAAGGCAAGATATGCCAATCGCAGCCACCTTCTTTTTGCTAATGGAAAGGCTCGGCTTCAGTCCAGAAAACTTTATCAGGGACAAGGCAAATGCTACCAGGATGAGCGCAGTCCCCGGGGGATAAAAAAAAGCACTCGCTGCCGTGGTAACACCCGCTTCCACGAATCGTTCCCGGCTCAAGTAATAAAGAAAAATGGCGAAAAAGGGAAAGGCAAAGGCCTTATGTAGGCCACCTGCGAAACTATCCAGATGTGCATCGTCTATAAATAAAAGGAGCACCAGGAAAAAGCCAGTCTGAAGAGACCCCTTGGAGCGGCCGAGTCTTAAGAAGAAGTAAGTGCTTACCAGAGCCAGGATGAAAGGGACAGTCCGGGCGAAAATTAGGGGCTTAACCAAAAAAGAGGCCAGCCAGTAGATGGCCACAAAGCCTCGAGGTTGGACAAATTTGACAAAGCGGGTTTGTAGGTCATCCTGGAAAAGACCCTTTTCCTCAAACTCGGCCATCCAATAAATATGCTGACAGGTGTCATCGTCCACTGTGTAGTAATCCCGAAGGGTGGGCAGTTGAAAGCGGTAGACCAGAAGAAACACCACCACGCTTACGACTATATAAGGCCAGGCCCCCTTAATTCTCCGTCTGGTTTTTCCCCACATAATTCACCCCAGGCCAGATTTTGCGGAATGTTTTATAATTAAACAGCAAATCCCTATGGGTTGCAAGAGTAATAGCCGCGGTCTTTATCCAAGAAAATTCAGGATGAAGGAGGCGTGGTTAAAGAATAGAGTTCAAACATACGGGCCTTGAACTGCAAACGCAGATAATCCCGGGCAAAGGAACGGAGGAATTGGCGCTGTCTTTGGGCCTCAGCCTTTTCAATTTGCCCTCTCCTCATCCTCCATTCCAATAACCCATCGTTAAATAATAAGTGGGTGATACCTTGAGACCGAAGGGCCTGATAAATTTCTTCATTGGATGAGGACTGGGCCACGAGTCTATTCCAGGTCAAATTATGAAGGTCGGGGATGGTGGAAGGCTTAATATAAAAGGTGCGGGCCTCATAAAGCATAAGGATTTTTGCCGTAGGAGGAAGTTTAGTATTGATGTATGCGACCGAAGGCAGGAAAGCGGAATAGGGTTCACACTCTGTCAATATATACTCCTTTGACTCCAGGCCCGCCAGATATCTCCAGGGCGTCAGATTCTTAGTCATATGATATTGCAATTTAGCGTTTAGGCTCATAATGACGAGTGCGGCCAGGGGCACCGCGTTCTTCAGGAAGCGAAAGCGTCTTCTGGGTTTAATGGCTTCGTCCAGGATATAAGCGGTAGTGAGACTGAGCAAGGGGAATACGGGTAAGAGATAGCGTATGCTTTGTACGGTCAAGGTCCAGTAGACATAATAAAGACCGCTTAAAAAGAAGAAAATATTTAGGCGATGGTTTTTCTTGAGTAAGAGATAAATAGGCAGGAGGATAAAGAGGTAGTTTATAGAGTGGCGTTCGGCTAAATCAAACCGCGTGGGTTCTGTAAAGAGTTCCCACAGGTTGATAAACAGAGGCTTTAGCCCGCGGCCGGAGCCTAAGTCATCAGTGCCCTGTTTAAGTTCCTGGAGCAAAAAGGTATCCACTCCTTTGCCTCCGAAATAGAAAGGATAGACCGGATTATCCAGCCAGAGCCAATTCTTCACATACCAGTATCCAGCGACAGCCACCGCCAGGAGCACGAATATGAATGCCGCCGCCAGCCAGCGCCTTAGACCCTCACGCCATCTAACCAATCTCTCCCAGCCCAGCCAGAGCGGTATAGCCCCTAACCAGAATAAGGCGGTATATTTGGTGGCCAGAGCGAAGCCAATGGCTATCGCCCCGATAATCAGCCAGCCATTGCGCCAGGCGGGTGTTTTATCATTCCGCTCAAGATGAATAAAGACCGCATAAATTCCCAAGAAGATATAGAAGGTTAAATTCAAATCTACATGAGAGGTTGTGGCAGTTTCGGCCACCACACCCGCCGCCCAGAAGACGCAGAAGACAATGAACCCTAAGCGGCGGCTGAAAAAGCGCGCACCAAAGGCCCCCATAGCCAGGGCCGTGAAGAAGGCGGTCATAGTGCTCAAAGCCTGAGCCAGGGCATCGCTTTTAGCGGCCACTCCTACAGCGTAAACGAGTTGCATTGAAGCCGGGAAGTTGGCTCCGAAGTTATCGTAAAAGGGAATGATTGCCCTGATGATAACGGCGGCGATGGTTATTATAGCAAGTGCTATGTATAGAACGAGCCAGAAGGACTTCAATTCCCGAAGCGCTCCTTTGGCCTCCCGGGGCAGCGCACTCAGCCAGGAGGCCATCGGCTTAATGGATATGATGAACAAGAGCCCCAGGAGTACAAAGATGGCTAAGGGATAAAGGAGATGCAAAAGGGCCAAAAGCAGTAAGGAATAGGAGATAACGCCCAACCCCAGGCCAAAGGCAAAGACGGTGCGTTCAAGATACGATGCTGTCTCTATGCGTAACAACTTGAGCAGTCCCTCCCCCAGGGAAATAGCCAGAATGGTCAGAAAGATTATAAGGAAGATGTCAAAGAGACGACTGAAGATAAGGAGCGCGGGGCGAGAAAGGGCCAGCATATGGCCACAAGTGATGAGCAAAGCGACTGCTAAGATGATTGCCCCGCCAACATAGCGGGCCTTGTATGGCCTGGGGCGCTGCTCGGCCACGCTACGGCCTCCACCAGGTAGTCAGTATGGTCTTGATGAAATGCAGCCCGTAACGCCAGTCCTTGCCTTTTTTGCTCTGGCCCGCGTGGCGGGGGAGGAGGGTTATGGGAGCTTCGGCGAGGCGCAGTCCCCTCTTGGCGGCATCTATGATTAATTCAGCGGTATGATATTGGTCTTGCCTGAGATGGACCTTCTTCAAGACCTCTGCACGAACTGCGCGAAAACCGCTGGAACAATCATAAACGCTTATCGGTATGTAAGGCCAGACCCCTTTTGTGTTCCTCACGGTTTTTTGCCACATATCTCACCCCAGACGCAGATTTTTCAGACGCTTTTAATATTAAATGACAAATCTCTCTTTGTTGCAAGGACAATAGTAGTGGTTTTTATTCAAGAAAATTCAGGATGAAGAAGGTGTGGTTAGAGAATAGATTTCAAACATATGGGCTTTAAACTCCAAACGCAGATAATCCCGGGCAAAAGAGCGGAAGAGTTGAAGCTGCCTCATACCCTCGGCTTTTTCAACCATGTCTCTCTTTATCCTCCATTCCAAGGCCCCGTGGTTAAATAATAAGTGAGTGATGCCTTGAGACCGAAGGGTCTGATAAATTTCTTCATTGGATGAGCACTGGGCCACGAGTCTATTCCAGGCCAAATTATGCAGGCCGCGGATGTTGGAAGGCTTAATATAATAGGTTCGTGCTTCATAAAGCATAAGGATTTTTGCTGTAGGAGGAAGTTTAGTATTGATGTATGCAACTGAGGGTAGAAAGTGGAGGTAAGGGTCGCACTCTCTCAATATATATTCCTTTGGTTCCAGGCCTGCCAGATACCTCCAGGGCGTGAAATTTTTAGTCGTATCATATTGCGATTTGGTATTTACGGCCATAATAACGAGTGCGGCCAGGGGCACCGCGTTCTTCAGAAAGCGAAAGCGTCTTCTGGGTTTAATGGTTTCGTCCAGGATATAAGC
>LIZR01000038.1 GCA_001302825.1 Planctomycetes bacterium DG_23
GGAGGGTTGGCCAATTATCGTCTGGCTATCTCCAGATTGAAAGACGAAGAGGCAGCGCACAAACTCTTTCACGAAATAGCCACGCGCTACCAGGATACCCCCGGCGGCTACACCCGTATCCTTCACTTGGTCGACCGGCGCCTTGGTGATGCCTCACGCCAGGTCATCTTCGAGTTAGTAAAACAATCCGAACAAACCAAAAGGCGCGGGAAAAAGCCCAAAGAGAAAGTTGAAGGAAAGTCTTCAAAGGAAAGCACTTAGACTGTAATATCCGGACTGTGGGCCGGGGCTCAGTCGAAAACCCCTTATTCCAAAGGAAAAACTATGTCTCCTTGCGTCTTCTGTGAAATCGTTAGGGGCAACATTCCCTCCACCAAAGTCTATGAGGATGAGGCTGCGCTGGCCTTTATGGACATAAATCCCATTTCCTATGGACATACCCTGCTCATTCCCAAAGAACATTTTACTCAGGTCTCGCAAATGGATGTGGAAAAATATCAGGCCTTGGTTAAAATGGTGCCTGAACTGACTAAGGCCATCATTGAAACCACCGGAGCCGCCGGATTGAATGTGCTGCAAAATAATGGCCGCGCTGCCGGCCAGGTGGTGGAGCATCTGCATATTCACTTAATCCCCCGCTACGAAGGGGATGGCCTCGGCTTCATCTGGAGGCCAAAGCCCGCCCAAGAAAAAGAACTCTCTCTCCTCGCGCAAAAAATAAAAGGCGTCTTGGGTAAGTGAAATATTGTCACTGCCTCCTCAACGAGCCTTTTTTGCCTTTTTGATTTAATCAAGCACTTCTCCTTTTGCCTCTTGAAATTTTGATAAAAATCCCTTATAATCTTAAAACTTTGCTTGGGTTTCTCTTAAAAGCCTTTTTTATGGAAAGGTGAGTTTTTGTGGAAAAAGTGATTGACCTTAGAAGCGATACCGTCACTCGACCTTCTCCTGAAATGCGCAAGGCTATGGCCGAAGCCGAAGTGGGTGATGATGTCTATGGCGAAGACCCGACGGTAAATCGGCTTCAAGAAATGGTGGCAGAACTTCTGGGCAAAGAGGCCGCCATCTTTACCGCCTCCGGTACTATGGCCAATGAAACTGCTTTGCGGGCCCTGACGCATCCCGGCGATGAAGTTGTGGTTGAGCACACCTCGCATATATATAACTATGAATCTGGTGGAGCAGCGGCACTGTCCGGAGTGCAACTTGCTCCCCTCCAGGGCCAGCGCGGTGTCCTCACCGCCGAGCAAATTAAAGGAGCCATCCGTCCCCCGGACCATCATTATGCGCCTACCCGCCTCGTTTGCCTGGAGAATACTCATAACCGCGGTGGAGGCAAGATATATCCGCTGGGCGAGATTGTGCGTATAAGAGAAATTGCCGATAGATACGGCCTTATGATGCATCTGGATGGAGCCAGGCTCTTGAATGCAGTGGTAGAAAGCGAGATTCCGGCTCCGGACTGGACGCAGTTTTTCGATTCGGTAATAATTTGTCTTTCCAAAGGCTTGGGAGCGCCGGTAGGCTCTATGGTGGCGGGGGGAGTGGATTTTATTGAAGAAGTGCACCGCTATCGCAAGATGTTCGGCGGCGGCTGGCGTCAGGCCGGTATCCTCGCTGCCGCCGGTATTTATGCGCTTAAAAACAATATAGAGCGCCTGGCTGAAGACCACGCCAATGCCAGACTTCTGGCCGATGGCCTGGCTGATATACCCGGTATCATCCTTTCGCCTGAGGAGGTGGAGACAAATATCGTCATCTTCGCTATCCAGGAAGGCTACCTTTCCTCCCGGCAAATTAGCGATAGACTTAAGGCTGGGTATGTCTTAATAAACCCCATAGAGCCCCCCCGGATGCGCGCCGTTACGCATTTGGATGTTTCGCGAGAAGATTGTCTCGGCGCGCTTAAAGTGATGCGTGAAGTAATGGCGGAGGCAAAACGATAACCGCTGTTTGAGCAAAAGTGGCGGCTCATTGCTGTTTTGACCTTGTTCGACAATTGCGCGGGCATAAAAAGGGGAAGCCGAAAATTGCGGTGGCGGAATCTACATCCTTGGAATCTCTCACCCAAAGAGGCCCGGGAGGTGCAGAAGCGACTGGCCCACAAAATTCTGCTCAAAGAATTTAAGAATGACCCCGGCCTTGTGGCCGGAGCCGATGTGGCTTATTCCAGAAATTCTGGAACGCTTTTCGCTGCCATCCTCATCTTCAAGTTTCCTATGATGAAACTGGTGGAACTATCGAGTGCCCGGGGCAAGGCCGAATTCCCTTATATCCCTGGACTTCTTTCCTTTAGAGAAATCCCGGTGCTTCTTGAGGCAGCCGAAAGGGCCTTTCTTCAGCCCGATATTATCATTTGTGATGGGCAAGGCATAGCCCATCCCCGGAGGCTGGGGCTTGCTTCTCATCTGGGACTTCTTCTTGACCTTCCTTCCGTAGGTTGCGCCAAATCACGATTGGTAGGTGAATATGGTGAGCTGGGAGAGGAGGTAGGAAGCACTTCAAAGATAGTCTATAAGGGGAAGCCCGTAGGCGCGGTGGTGCGAACCAGGAAGAAAGTAAAACCCGTCTTTGTCTCGCCTGGATACAAGGTAGACCTCAAGGGGGCGATACGCGTGGTGCTTGATGCTGGAAGAGGTTATCGCATTCCGGAACCTGTCCGTCAGGCACATCTCACCGTAAATAGGCTGAGAAAGGAGGAAGAAGCATGAATGTAAGTGAGGTCATAGAGAAGAGGAGAAGTATTCGTAGATATGAGGATAGGGAAATTGAGGAGGACAAACTGCGCCGGGTGCTGGAGGCCGGGAGGCTCGCCCCTTCAGCCTCAAATGTACAGGAATGGAAATATGTGGTGGTGCGGGATAAGGAATTGAGGCAAAAGTTAGCCGCCGCGGCCAAGGGGCAGGCCTTCGTGGGACATGCCTCCGCGGTGATTGTGGGCTGTGCGGTGCGCACCGATAGGGTGATGTCCGGTGGTCAGCGTGCCTATCCCATAGATTTGGCTATCTCTATGGACCATATGACTCTGGCTGCAGTGGAGGAAGGCCTGGGAACCTGCTGGATAGGGGCCTTCAGCGAACCTGAGGTGAAGAAGATTTTGGGCATTCCAGAAGAGGTGCGGGTGGTCTGTCTTTTACCCATAGGCTATCCAGCCGAAAGCCCCGGGCCAAAGCCGAGAAAAAGTTTTGAGGAATGCGTGTCCTGGGAGCGTTGGAGTTAGAAAGGTCTTTTTGGCTTTGCACTTTTGAGAGGAAGATTCGGTCAGAGTTTGTGCCGCCCTCCTCAGCATAGGAGACAAACAGCCAGCACCCTGGCCTTGAATTTATGCGAGAGCCCGCAGGGGGATTCGAACCCCCGACCCCGGCATTACGAGTGCCGTGCTCTACCGACTGAGCTACGCGGGCATATGAAAAGTTGCCTGGCTGCAGTAAATATTGAAATATAAAGCATATTATTTGTCAAGAATATATTTATTTCTGTAAGAGCCTTTGGGCAGGAAGGCGAGGCTGGAATAAAAAAGAAAGCAGAAAGCGTTTTACATATTTCATCTTATTAAGGCAGAGAAAGTGCCGCTCTTATTTTAAGAAGTTGCTTCAGGAGGTCTTCAACAGTATTAAGTGCTATCATATTAGGCCCATCACATAAAGCCTCATCCGGATGGGGATGGGTTTCCAGAAAGATACCATCTACACCGCAAGCGACAGCCGCCCGCGCAAGAAAAGGCACCATCTCTCTTTCCCCGCCTGAATGAGTGCCCAGGCCACCTGGAAGTTGCACGCTGTGCGTGGCGTCATAAACCACCGGATAGCCAAAGCGGCGCATTATGGGGATGGAGCGGAAGTCACTCACCAGATTGTTATAACCGAAAGAGGTGCCGCGTTCGGTGAGGAGTATTCTTTGGGCGCCAGCGGCCTCGGCCTTTTTTATTACATTCTTCATATCCCCGGGGGCCAGAAACTGACCTTTTTTTAAGTTCAGCGTCTTGCCCGTGCGGGCGGCGCCTTGAATCAAATCCGTCTGGCGGCAAAGAAAGGCCGGTATCTGTAGCACATCCAGCACCTCAGCAGCCACTCGAGCCTCTTCCACCGAGTGAACATCGCTGAGCACCGGAACTCTCAAGCGCTGTTTAACCTCAGCCAATATTTTTAGCCCCGCCTGCAGCCCGGGCCCGCGATATGCATCCACTGAGGAGCGATTGGCCTTATCATAGGAAGTTTTGAAAATGAATGGAATTTCGAGCCCCACTGTCAAATCTTTAAGTGCTTCAGCAACTTGAAAAGTGACTTCTCTTGACTCAATTACACAGGGCCCGGCAACCAGGAATAAAGGATTTTCCCCGCCTACCTTTATATCATCAATCACAATCTCTCGCACTTCATAGAAATTCACGAGGCATTCTCCCACAAGGTCTTCCAGGCCTTATCCACCACAATAGGCAGAACCTGGGGCAGGACGGTGAAGCGAGCCGGCAGGCTTCCGGCCGGGTCGCCATCAAGTTGATAGGGCACGGACTCATCTGCGGTAATGACGATTTCCTTACCCCGCATATAATGAACATCGGAGTAGTTGAGATGGGTCTTGGTGAAGGAAGCCCACAAGAATCTCAAAAGGTCGAATTGAGTTGTCTTTTCAAAAAGACAAATATCAAGCAGCGCGTCGTCGGGCCGGGCAAAACTGGTAAATTCGAAGGGGCCTCCGTAACTGCGCACATTGCCCACGATAGCCAGCCGTACATCCTTTTTCACTTCTTCGCCGTCCACCACTATTTGAAGTTCGGGGAAACGGTGGCCAACAGCGATGGTTTTGAGAACCGCGGCGGCGTAATTGAAGAAATTCACCGAACCAGTGCGCCTGGAATGAACCACAGCCGTAGCCCGGGCATCCAATCCCACGCCAGCCATTAATAAGAAACGCCGCCCGCCCACCACCCCCACATCTAACTTGGCCACGCTCCCTTCTTCTATGATGCGCTTGGCCTTGCGCACTGCTCTGGGAAGGCCGAGTTCTTTGGCCAGGACATTGGCCGCACCTCTGGGAACTATGCCAATGGGTAGCGGAGAATCGCCCAGACCATTGACCACTTCATTTATAGTGCCGTCGCCGCCTATGGTAACCAGCATATGGGCCCGGGCCTTCAGGTTTTGGGCGAGCCGCGTGGCATGACCTGGCTTTTGCGTTGCGTGGACTTCTACCTTCCAACCATCCTTTCTTAGAAGGTGCGCCAATGCTTTCGCAGCCCGGGCACTTCTTGCCATTCCGGAGATGGGGTTATAAATTAAATGGATTTCGTCCATCGTAGTTTGCCTCTGACCGCGCAGTAAACAATACAATAAAAATTATAACTAACTCTCCAAAGAAATCAATTCTAAAATGCCCTTTAAATTTTGCTTGAAAAAAAGGCCTATATGTATTATATAATATAGCGGCTATTTGGTCATTCCTAATAATAGAATAATCTAAAGGATTTAGCAGGGGGGCTATCTATGGGGCCAGAAGCGAAGATAGATATGCAAACTATTACGGGTTCCAAAGGTTTGGAGCCGAGCGAGGCCGTGAGTATAAGACGACGCGTATTGAGCGACCTCCGGGCTCAGAAGGAATTGAGGCAAATCACAGCGGAACTTGAAACGGCAGCCAATAAGGCCCGCTCCAAATCCCTCCGTAATTCTCGAAACCTCAATCTCGGCATATGTCACTGGATCCTGGGGGACCTTAAGGAAGCACTAAAGGCGCTGGAGGAAGCCGGCAGTACTGCTGTTTCGCGGTACTTTCAGGGCATAGTGCTTCTGGAGATGAAAGAGTTTGAAGAGGCACGACGGAAATTTGAGGCTTCTACCCGTTCCTCCTCCCTTTACTTGGTTTCAAAACTGGGGGTGGCCGAGTGTGAAATAAATCTGGGCCAGGTATCAACGGCTATTAAAGGGTTAAATGAAGTGAAGCAAAAAGGGAATGAATCGGGTGACCTCCATTATCTTATGGGGCTCGCCCTTGATCTCACTGGAGACTACCTCGGCGCTGAAGAAGAATATAATAAGGTGCTCGAAATAGACCCCGAAAATGTCAAAGCCATCTTCCGTTTAGCCTATAATGCCGACCTGTACGGTGATGAAGAAGAGGCCCTCAGACTCTACGAGAAAGCCGTGAGTATCAAGCCTTCTTATGTAAACGCCCTGGTCAATCTTGGCGAACTTTATGAAGATTTGGGTGAATATACTAAAGCCACAGATTGCTTCAAGACCGTGCTCAGATATCAACCCAATCACTTGCGGGCCGCCCTTTTCCTTAAAGATGCTCGGTCCTCGATGCATATGTATTATGACGAGGAACGCGAAAAGCGCGCCGACCGCCAGGCAAGACTTTTAGCCACTCCTGTCAGCGATTTTGAACTGTCAGTAAGAAGCCAGACCTGCTTGGAAAAGATGAACGTCAAGACCCTGGCAGATTTGATAAGATTTACCGAGGCGGATTTGCTGAGGCACAAGAACTTTGGGGAAACATCTTTAAACGAAATAAAGCAACTATTGGCCCAGAAAGGTCTTCGCCTGGGGATGGGATTAACTGAAGGTGAGGAAGATGAAAGGGCCAAGGAGGAGGCCGCGCGGCGGGAACTCTTGAGGAAGCCGGTCTCAGACCTGGGGCTTTCGGTGCGCTGCCAGCGATGTATGGAAAACCTGGGCGCAAATGTCCTGGGGGATTTGGTCAAAAAGACCCCCGCGGAACTTCTCGCCACCAAAAACTTCGGCCAAATCTCCCTTAAAGAAGTAAAAGAGAAACTGGCGTCTGTGGGACTGGCCTTGAGCCCTGAAGGGTAGGGCCGACGGAGCAAATGTCCACCTTAAGCCCTGTGATTTGAGGAGTCCTTTTGTTCGATTATATTAAGGGGAAACTTGTAACAAAATTGCCCACAGAAATTGTGCTTGATTGCGGTGGTGTGGGTTATAAGCTATCCATTCCACTTTCCACTTTCGAAAAGTTGCCGCCCAGAGGCACAGTAAAGGTCTTCACTCACCTTCATCAAAAAGAAGGGACAATGAGCCTTTACGGTTTTTACTCCCTGAAGGAGCGTGCGCTTTTTGAGGAACTCCTCTCGGTGAAAGGCATCGGTCCCAAGATAGCCCTGGTCATCCTGTCAGGAAGCGCCCCCGATGACTTCATCCAGGCAGTGCTTTCCGAAGACTTAAGCCTCTTGAGGCAGATAAAGGGTATTGGCCCTAAAACTGCCCCACGCATCATTCTGGAACTTAAGGAGAGACTTTCCCGCCTTGCTGCTTCTGTGGGGCCTCGGGTCCGCAAGGGCAAGGAAGCGCTTCTGGAGGATGCCAGACTCGCTCTCCTTTCCCTGGGTTGCGGCAAAAAGGTAGCCCAGACGGCGGTGACGGCGGCTTCAAAAAATATGCCAGATGATTTCACCGTGCAGGCCCTTATAAAAGAGGCCCTGAAGTATACCTGATTTGTCAGGCCTGGCAACTGTTGGAGAAATAGTCTTGACCAAGGTAAAGGACGAAAAAGAAAAGTCAGCCAAAAGAGAGGCCTTGGCGGTTATCGAAACCGAAGAGGATATCCGGCTCAATCAGACGCTGCGTCCTAAGGTTTTTGATGAATTTTTCGGTCAGGAGCGCCTGGTAAAAAATTTGAAGATATATGTTGAAGCAGCCAAGCGGCGAGGGGATGCGGTTGACCATATTCTCTTCACCGGACCGCCGGGATTGGGCAAGACCACTTTGGCCTATATTGTGGCTAATGAAATCGGGCATAATTTCCGCAGCTCATCCGGGGCCGCTCTGGATAAAGCAGGCGATTTGGCCGGCATTTTGACCAACCTGGAAAAGGGCGATGTGCTTTTTATAGATGAGGTGCACAGACTCTCGCCAGCCGTGGAGGAATATCTTTACTCGGCTATGGAAGATTTCTCTATGGACATCATAATAGACCAGGGGCCGGCGGCTCGTTCTATAAAGATGGACCTGCAAAAGTTTACGCTCATTGGCTCCACCACCCGCGAAGGCCTCTTAAGTTCGCCTTTCCGCAGTCGCTTTGGCATCGCAGGAAAACTGCAATATTATCCCTGGCAGGACCTATTTAAGGCCGTGCTTCGTTCGGCAAGGATACTCGACATCAACATTGAGGAAAGTGCCGCCCGCACTATCGCCAAGCGCTCCCGTGGCACTATGCGTTTAGCCAATATGTATCTGAGACGCATTCGTGACCTCGCCCAGGTTAAAAGAAGAAAGAAAATTAACCGCTCTATTGCCCAGGAAGGCCTCAAGATGCTGGGCATAGACGAGTTCGGACTGGATGGGATGGACCGCCGCATCCTGAAAACCATTCTCGACCATGGAGGCGGTCCGGTGGGTTTGAAAACCATCGCGGTATCCGTTGGTGAAAGCGAAGATACTATTGAGGATGTCTATGAGCCTTATCTAATTCAAAGTGGGTTTTTGCGAAAGACTCCCCGGGGAAGGACCTTGAGCCCTCGGGCCTATAAATATCTGAATAAGAAGCCACCATAGACAAGTAGCATTTATCGCGCAGCCTGAGCCGTTCGGTTTCAGGGCGCATCACACAGAGGAAATTGCAGCGCTTTAGAGCCAAAATGAACCTTTTAGTCCATATATGCTGTAGCGTATGTTTCGCGGGAATTTTAGAAGACCTTAAGCGCAAGAACTTGTCCTTTACAGGTTTCTTCTATAACCCTAACATTCATCCTTTGATAGAATTTCGCCGCCGTCTTAAGGCCTTGAAGGTTCTTCTGGAGGGAGAAAACATAGAGGTAATTTATAATGAGAATTACGGCCTGAAGGATTTTCTTCGGGGAGTGGATTGGCAGGACAAGCGATGTGCCGACTGCTACTGCTTGCGTCTGAGGAAAACGGCACAGGTAGCGAAGGAGCGCGGTTTTTCCGCTTTCACCACCACGCTTCTCGCCAGCCCACATCAAGAGCACTCGGTTCTCCGACGCATAGGAGAAAAAGTGAGCGAAGAGACGGAAGTCCCTTTTGCTTATTTTGATTTCCGCGGTTTGCACCAGTGTTCTCTTGAACTGGCCAAGAAAAAGGGGCTTTATCATCAGAAATATTGTGGTTGTATCTTCAGCGAATACGAACGCTTCAAGGATACCACCCTTCATCTTTATCGCGGGCCGGGCGGGCAGCAGGCAAAATAGGATGGCCAAGAATTTTTATATTTTTCCGTTTGCGACACTTGTGGTTTTGGCAATCGTTACGGGTTTATGCTGGGGTGCTGCGCCATACACTGGCCCTATTTCTGCGGGTGAAGAGAAAGTCCTGGATTATCGGGGGCTCATTCCCGAGGTGCCTCAAATAAGGGTCGCCCTCACGGCCCATAGTGTGCCGGAGATTGCCATCCGTGGGCCTTATGAGGCAAAAGGATTCTATGGGGAATTGGTTATTTCACGAGGAGAATGGCTTGAGTCGGGGAAGCTTCTGTCTGGAGGCCTCTGGCCCAAGATTGGCGAGCACGAATGGAAAATTAGCGCTCTTCGTTTGGTGCCGGAGATAGATGGCTCTCTCTATGTAAATAACCGCCCGTATCGTGGCGCGCTCCATATCATCCACCAGCCCTCAGGAGATTTTACCCTGGTCAATGTAGTAAATATGGAAGACTACCTGGGTGGGGTCCTTGCTGGTGAAATGCCTTTATACTGGAATGCTGAGGCCCTCAAGGCCCAAATCATCGCTGCCCGTACTTACGCCCTCTGGCGAAAAAAAACTACCACCCATCCTCATTACGACCTTACTGACTCCACTTTCTCTCAAGTTTATAAGGGCAAGTCCGCTGAGACCACTAAGGCCCGTCGGCTGGTAAGAGAGACCGGCGGTGTGATTTTGATTTATAATGGAAAAATCCTGCCGGCCTTTTATCACTCCACTTGTGGGGGTAGAACTGCGGATGTGTCTTTGATTTGGCCCGGGGCGAAAAGCGTGCGGCCTCTTTCGGGCATCAAATGCGGCTTTTGTGAACATAGTAAATTCTCTTCCTGGACCGTGAGTGTATCGGATGAGGAATTGGCAGAGCGTCTTTCGCCTGAATCATCTGGGCAAAAAATTGAAAAGGTTGATTCCATTAGCATTATCCAGAGAAATTATGGAGTTGTGGCAAGGCTTGAAGTCTTGCACTCCGGTGGAATGCTTAGCCTCACCGGGGCGGAATTCAGAAACCTTGTGGGCCCCACCAGGATTAAAAGCCCGGTGTTTGAGGTGCACAAGGAAGGGGAAGCGTTCTTATTCCGAGGCCACGGATTCGGCCACGGCGTGGGGATGTGTCAGGTGGGGGCGGGAAGGATGGCGACCAAAGGATTTTCAGCAGTTGAGATTTTGAATCATTATTACCCCGGCGCCCGATTAGTGCGCATTTATTGACAAATTCCAAGGCAAAATGACGCAAAGGACAAAAGAAAAAAAAGAGGTTGCGTTCAGTTTCCACCTTGCGGCGCAGGATGCCGAAACCTCAGCCCGGGCCGGCATTCTGGATACTCCGCACGGACGCGTCGAGACCCCGGCCTTCATCCCCGTGGCCACTCGGGCTGTGGTCAAGACTTTATCCGCGCAGGAACTGGAAGACGCCGGCGTCCCCATAATCCTTTGCAATACCTATCATCTCAGTCAGCGGCCCGGACTTGAGGCCATTAAGGAGGCTGGCGGGCTTCACCCGTTCGTTGGATGGGAAAAACCCCTGATGACCGATTCCGGCGGCTATCAGGTTTTTTCTCTGGCCAGTCTTTGTGAGATAACTGATGAGGGAGTGGCTTTTAGGTCTCATTATGATGGGGCTGAGGTTTTTTTCTCACCGGAGCGAGTAATTGAAATACAAAATCACCTGGGTGCTGATATAATTATGCCTCTGGATGAATGCGTGGCCTTTCCTGCGGAGGAGGGTGATGCGGCCCGGGCCGTAAGAAGAACCCTTCTCTGGGCAAGGCGCTCTCTTTCTTGCCACAACACAAGCCAGCAGGCACTTTTCGGCATCATCCAGGGCTCTACCTATCGGGGCCTGCGTGAAGAGGCGGCCAAAGAAATTGTCAAGATGAATTTCCCCGGCTATGCCATAGGAGGCCTAAGTGTGGGGGAGGGCAATACGCTTATGAACCAGGTGTTGTCTTACACGCTGCCCCTTCTTCCGGAAGATGCGCCGCGACATCTTTTGGGCGTGGGGACGCCTGAGGATATTTTGGATGCTGTGGAAAAAGGCATAGATACCTTTGATTGCGTTATGCCCACCCGGCATGGCCGAGCTGGCGAGGCCTTCACCTGGGCTGGACCCATCAACCTGAGAAATAGCCAGTACCGTCAGGATACAGGTCCCATAGATGAAAATTGTTCCTGCTATGCCTGCAAAACCCTTAGCAGGGCTTATTTGAGGCATCTGGTTCAGATAAAGGAGATGCTGGGGTTGAGGCTACTTTCGCTGCACAATATTTTCTTCTTTCAGGATTTTATGCGGAGGATGCGCCGCTCTATCATCCAGAGCCGTTTTGCCTCATTTAAAAATGAGTTTAAAGCCTGCCGGGGTTAAAGGAGAACCTATAAGGAGGCGATTATGATTTTTTTTCTTGTTGCTCAAGCCACTCCACCACCTCAGCAAGGACCTCCGGTAATGGTGCATTTTATCATCCTTATGGTTCTTATTTTTGTGGTTATGTATCTACTGGTTATGCGCCCGCAGCGGAAAAAGGAACGCCAGCGAAAAGAGATGCTTTCCAAGATAAAAAGGAACGATAAGGTGATGACCATCGGCGGCATTTATGGCATAGTGACCCAGGTAAAGCCTGACGAGGTGGTGCTGAAAGTGGATGAGAATGCCAATGTCCGTATGCATTTTACCCGAAGTTCCATCGCCAAGATTATCGTGGAAGAAGAAGGGGAACTACCTAAGGAGTAGAGGCCGAAATGCGGAAAAGACTGGTCTATAAATACCTCCTCATTATCGCTTTTGTGGCCATCGCCCTTTACGCTATCCACTCTCACGGAGTGAAGCGGGGGATGGACTTAAGCGGCGGCTCGCGTCTTATTTTCAAAATAGATACTTCGGCACTGCCGGAGGAGGAAAAGGGCAGGCTGGGCCTCACTGAGGAAACCATGCGCATCATCCGCAAAAGGATTGACCCGGCCGGCGTCCTGGAACCGCGTATCCAGCGTAAGGGCGGTCACGAAATCATTGTGGAACTGCCCTTTTATCGCCAGACCTATAAAATTAAAGCAGAAGATACCTTAAAGGACATAGCCAGGAAATTTTTCGCCGACGAAGAGAAATGGCGCAAGATTTATGACGCCAATAAGGAGCTTATAGAAGACCCGGAAAATTTGCGCCCGGGCACCACAATAAAAATCCCCGGTATCAAAGCCGAGGAGATGAAACGCAAGGCCGAGCAATTGGGCACTCTGGAATTCCGCCTGGTGGTAGATGAACATTCCAAAGACCCTGAGGACAAAAAGGCCTATGATGAGGCCGTCGCTGGCAGAGTGCCTTCCGGCTATAAATGGATGGACTTGCGCAGTGCTCAGGGAACGGTAGAGAAGCTTTTAATCAAATTTAACGACCCCTTTAAAATTACGGGCGGAGACCTGGCCAAGTCCTATGCCACTACCAATAGGTATGGCCTACCTATCGTAGGGTTTGATATAAGGCCGGGGGCGCGTGCGAGGTTTGCGCGCCTCACGGAATTACATCTGAAAGAGCGCCTGGGTATAATCTTAAACGATAAACTTCAATCTGCCCCGGTAATCAACGAGCGCATATATGAACGGGGGGTTATTGAAGGTCGCTTCACCGCTCGCGAGGTTCAGGATTATGTGGATATACTAAATTCAGGCAAACTTCCCGCTCCGCTCATACTCATAAGTGAGGACTACGAGGGCCCCACTCTGGGCCAGGATTCCATCCGCAGAGGTTTTCGTGCTGCCATCTTGGGCCTCATCTTGGTGCTCATCTTTATGGCGTTCTATTATCTGGCTTCGGGCCTGGTGGCGGATTTCGCCCTTATTCTCAATCTTATCCTGGTTATCGGGGGCCTGGCGCTATTCCGAGCCACTTTGACCTTGCCGGGTATCGCAGGACTGGTCCTGACCGTGGGTATGTCCGTTGACGCCAATGTGCTTATCTTTGAACGCATCCGGGAGGAAAAGGCCGCGGGCAAGGCCTTAGGTGTGGTCATCAAGGATGGCTACGCGCGGGCCTTCCGCACCATCTTTGATGCCAATGTCACCACCCTCATCACCGCCCTTATCCTTTTCCAGTTCGGGACCGGCCCCATCCGCGGCTTTGCGGTAACCCTCTCCTTGGGCATTATCTTTAGTATGTTCGGCGCGCTTTTTGTAACCCGGGCCATCTTTGACGGCCTCCTCATTAAAGGGTGGCTCAAAAAATTCGCTATGTTTCAAGCCTTCAAGCAGCCGTCTCTTCCCTTTTTGCGATACAGCCGCTGGGCTATTATGGGTTCCTTGTGCTTTATGATTATCGGTCTTGGCACATTTTTGCATCGAGGCGAGGAAAATCTTGACATAGATTTTACCGGAGGGGCGCTCTTTCAACTGCAGCTGAAGGAGCCGAAGAGGATAGGTGAGGTAAGAAACGAGGTGGCCCAAGCCGGTTTTCCTGATGCTGAGGTGCAAAGCCTTACCGGAGAATTGGGCGGCGTAACCGAGCTGAAGGCCAGCGAATTTGCCATCCGTATCCGCCTGCCCGGAGGCACCGAAGAAGAGCAAGAGACACAAATCAGCCAAATTAAAGCCGCTTTAGAGTCGGCCTTCAAAGATTATGCGCCCTTGCGCAAAATAAGCGTGTCCTTTCCGGAAGTTCGTGAATTAAAGTCGCCGGTAGGAGAGAGGCAAGTGGAGGGTTATTATATCACCGCCGAGTTGGAAGAAGCCCTTCCAGAAAGCGCGAAATCCGCTCCGGTCTGGAGGCCATCGGCCTCAGCGATGCTCGGCTCGAGTTACATAACCCGGAGGGTTCCGAAGAAGGGATAACTCGGTTCTCCATCACCACTAACCGCACGGATGTAGAGGAGATGAAAACGGGATTGAGCGAAGCCTTTTTCTTAAGCGACCCCTTCACTGCCTCGCATTTTATCGGGGGCAGTATCGCCAGCGAGATGAAAGCCAAGGCCATCTTCACCATTATCATAGCCCTGGGCGCTATCGTTATCTATATCTGGGTGAGATTCGGCAAACTTTCTTTTGGCCTGGCTGCAGTGGTGGCGCTGTTTCACGATGTCCTTTTCACCCTGGGCGCCATCTCCATAGGCGACTGGCTGGGCGACCAGAAAATAGGCCAACTCCTTTACCTGGGAGACATTAAACTTAGCCTGCCCATGATTGCGGCCTTTTTAACCATCGTAGGCTATTCGCTCAATGATACCATCGTGGTATTTGACCGCATTCGGGAGAACTTACAGCGGGAGCGCCGCCGCAAGCTGGAGCCTCAGGACGCGGGACTTATTCAACTTTCCATAAATCAGACCCTGGGCCGGACGCTGCTTACCTCTTTGACTACCTTCATCGTGGTCTTCGTGCTTTATCTGGTGGGCGGTGCGGCCATCCACGGTTTCGCCTTTGCTCTGATTATCGGGGTGATTGTCGGCACCTATTCTTCCATCTTTATCGCCAGCCCCCTTTTAGTCTGGTCCCGTATTTGGAAACCCGAAAAATTGGAAGAAACGAGCGGACTGGGATGAAAAATGCTCTGGTAGATGCGTTGGTTGATCTTTTCCGCAAGGCCGCCACCCAGCTCCCTCAGGATGTACTCGCTGCCCTTGAGGCCGCTCTCAAGGAGGAAGAGCCTGGTTCCCTCGGCCGCGACGCCCTTTTTACAATCCTTGAAAATGTCCGCCTTGCCTCCCGCCAAAAAAAGCCCATCTGCCAGGATACCGGAACGCCGGTCTTTTATATCTCTCGGCCCAAAACGATGGATGAGGACGAGATTCGCCAGACCATTCTTGAGGCTACACGAAAGGCGACCAAAGAGGTGCCCTTGAGGGCTAATGCCGTTGACCCCGTTAGCGGTGAGAATACCTGGGATAATGTCGGCGTGGGAAGGCCGCAAATCTATTTTGAAACTGACGCAGAAAAGAGTGAAATACGCTTTGACCTGCTGCTCAAAGGCGGCGGGTCGGAGAATATCGGGCAGATGTATTTCTTGCCGGATGAAGAACTTGGCGCCCAGAGAAACCTGGAAGGCATACGCCGATGTGTGTTGGACGCCGTCTTTAAGGCCCAGGGCAAAGGCTGCCCGCCTTATATTGTCTCTGCTTGCGTGGGTGGGCCGAGAGATGCTGTGGCCCGGGTGGCCAAGAAAGGCTTTCTTCGGCCCCTGGGGCAAAAATCCGAGCGGTCGGAACTCGTTCAGTTGGAGGAACGCCTTTTGCGTGAGATAAACGAACTGGGCATTGGCCCGGCGGGGCTGGGCGGAAAAACTACTGCTCTGGCCGTCCATTTGAGCGCCATTCATCGCCATCCGGCCTCATTTTTCGTGGATGTGTCCTTTGGCTGCTGGGCCTTACGCAGGGCCTCTTTGAGATTCTCTAAGGGCGAGGCGGTCTATGAGTGAAGTGCATATCAAAACTCCGGTGAGCGAAGAAGAGACCCGATCGCTCAAAATAGGCGATAAAATCCACATCTCCGGCACGATTTTCACGGCAAGAGATAGAGCACACAAATTCTTGATAGATGAGGCAAAACCTGAAAATCTCCCCTTTAGCCTGGAAGGCGGGGCAATTTACCACTGCGGCCCGGTGGTAGCAGGGGAGGGCGCCGAAGGGCGTGTCATCGTCGCAGGGCCTACTACCAGTGCCAGGATGAACGCCTACACACCACAAATAATATCCCGCTATGGGGTGCGCATAATCATCGGCAAAGGCGGAATGAATAAGGCCGTGCTTGGAGCAATGCAAGAATGTGGGGCCGTGTATGCTTCTGGAATAGGCGGGGCTTCAGTATATTTAGCCGATTTTATAAAGTCTATCAAAGGCGTTTATAAACTCGAAGAATTCGGCCCGCCCGAGGCCATCTGGGCCTTGGAAGTCCAGAATTTCCCGGCTGTGGTAACGATGGACTCACACGGAGGTAGCCTTCACGCCGAAATTGCCCGGCTCTCAAGGCTTAGCCTATCTTCTCTCCTGGGAACCTCCTGATACGCTTTTGTGAAGATGCAACCCCGCGAGCCGAAGCCGCAATTTTCTTGTCCATTTCTTAAAAATATGCTATTTTCTATACAGGAAAATTCCATATCAGGGGAACATTCTGTCGCTTTTATCCGTCTAAACAAGTGAGAGGGAGGCCCTCGGGCGCTTCCTTTCTTCGGGCTTTTTGGACTATGTCAAAGGACCCGGATTTAGAACTGGTCAAAAGATTCAAAGAAGAAGGGTCTCTTGAATCCTTTCGAGCCCTTTATGAGCGCTATAAGGACAAAGTCTTTAGCACGGCATTCGCCATATGCGGCAATTATGCCGAGGCCGCGGATGTTTCTCAGGAGACATTTTTTCTCATTTATCGCAAGATTAAACGCTTCAGTTTCAAATCTCGTTTTTCCACCTGGGTGTATAGACTCACGGTGAATGTGGCTGTGGAAAAAAGGCGCAGCCGCAAAGAATTTCTGGCTTTAAGCGAAATAGGTGAAGAGGTTTTTGAGCACACTGGAGATACTCCCCTGGAAACGCTGGAAAGAACGGAAAGGGACGCATTGCTAAATCGCTCCCTGCGGCACCTTTCCCCGAAACTCAGGACCGTAATTGTGCTCAGATATTTCCAGGGACTTTCTTATGAAGAGATTTCAAGTATCTTAGGAATATCTATGGGGACTGTGAAGTCTCGTCTGTTTCGAGCACACAGGGAATTGTCCCCATTACTTCAAAGGCCGCCATTTAGTGCACCTCCAGGTGGACAGGAAGATGCCTGGCAAGGCAATTGAATTTGATTTGGGCCTTAAGGCTTGGAGGTAAATTATGAGATGCAGAGATACCCGAAGATTCATTTTTGACTATCTTGAAGGAAGATTATCGGGGAAGTTAAAAGAGGAATTCGAGGCGCACCTCAACCAATGTGCGCAATGCAAAGAGGCCCGAGAAAAGATAAAGGAACAAGAAAGGCTTCTTTGCGGCCTCAAACAGGTAAAGGCCCCTTCTCGCTTATGGAATCTGATTGAAACAGGGCTCAAGCCAAAACCGAAGCGTTTCTTACTCTTGCGTCCCAAACCTGCGTTGGCTTTCGCAGCCGCAATCCTTATTCTTCTGGGTTTGTTTGTGACCATTTCTTCAAGATTGCTTGCGCCAAAGCCGCCCATGGATAAACCCCCTGTGGAAAGCGATTTAGCTCTCTACCTTGAAGAACATACCTGGCTCGAAAATGAAAACCTCGCTTCTTCCGATGCCCTTTTGCTCGCTGAGGCCAGCGCAAGGGAGAACGGTGGATGAAACCCGAGAGGTCTTTGATTTGTCTCTCTGTTTTGATTTGGGGCTTTTTGCTCACCAATACATTTCCTTTAAGGGCTGAAGAAATTCGCAAATCCCCGGAGGAAATGCTAACATTTGCCCTCGAGAGTGAAAACAATTTAAGTTTTAAGGGCATCCGTAAGTTCGAGGGCTATTCCAAAGACAAGGTCTATAGAGGAAAGGCCCGGGTTTTCCATCAAGCACCTGATAAGTGGCGCCTGGAGTTTCTGGAGCCGGAATTGCGGAAAGGAGAAATTTTCATCCTGGATGGCAGCCGCTACTGGCATTCACCTCGGGAAAAGCGAGAAAGCTTTAGCTATCGCGGTCTCCGCCCGCCAATGGAAACGGAGGATATAGAACTGTTCATCTCCAATTATGAAGTGGAAATGCAAGGCGAGGAGGAAATTGCCGGGCGAGAGGCTCTGGTCTTAAAATGCAGGGGCAAATATCCTGGTCGCCCCACACTTGTGCTTTGGGTGGATAAGGAAAATTTCCTGAGGCTCAAGGAGAAGCGGCTTTCGCCCCAGGGCCAGGAAATTTACAGCGCGGAGTTTGAGGAAATTGATTTTGCAGGACTTGTTTCTCCTCAGCATTTCGTGCCTCCTTCTGATGAAAAGATGCAGGAAAGACGCGAAAGAAAAGAAGAATTAAGCCTGACCCAGGCCCGAACTCAGCTCGATTTTGACATCCTTCTGCCTAAAAATCTTCCTCAAGGATTTGAACTTGACCGCGTGCGAATTATGAGGTGGAAAGGAA
This sequence comes from Planctomycetes bacterium DG_23, assembly GCA_001302825.1. Taxonomy (GTDB): domain Bacteria; phylum Planctomycetota; class DG-23; order DG-23; family DG-23; genus DG-23. The sequence continues at coordinate 18,200 of LIZR01000038.1, forward strand.
GGCAAGCAGCGCTCCATCTGGTATATACTGACGGCCTCACCCAAGTTTCGCTTTTTGAAAGACTCTGGAGAGAAACTCGTCCGCCTTCCGAGGCAAAAGAATTGCTCTTCAAAGGCAAGGTCGTCTTGGTCTGGGAAAAAGCACATTTCAAGATCTTGAAACTTAAGGAAGAAGAAATAAGCATAACCGTTATCTCCGGCATACCTCAGCAAGAACTCATAGATATGATTACATCCCTGGAAAAATTTCAGCCGGAAGAAGAGGGTAGTGGTCTATAAAACTTCCATCGGGAACGGAGGTGCAAAGGCAAAGAAAAAGTCAGGTTTTAGGGAAATGTTTTTAGGGAGTGGCCTTTGGAAAGGAAGCCTTAAAAGGAGGATAAGATGAGATCCCCCAAGAGTGTTATCTTGTTGTTAGCAGTGGCATTTGTTTTTGGCTCTCTGGCAGTAATGGCAGTGGCGCAAGAAGAGCGTCAAAGGCGTGAGCAGGAGTCTGAGCAAAGGCGTTTATCTATGGAGGAAAGAGTCGAGCGGTATATGGCCACGCTCAAGGAAGAACTTGGCTCTACAGATGCACAGTGGAAAAATCTCGAACCCAAACTTAAGGCCGTGATTAATACCCGAGTGGAAATCCGCCGCCTCACCTTCGCCAGACTTCGGGACTTGCAGGGGCTTTACGGAGGAAGGCGTTTCGGCGAGGCCCAGGAAGAAGAGGCAGATACTCCTGAAAGTCAACTGCGTGAACTTCTTAAGGATAAATCCGCTAAGGATGAGACCATCTGGGCGAAACTTGATGAACTTCGTGTCGCCAGGCAGGAAGAAGACAGCAAAAGCAGGGAAACGATGAGAGAACTTCACCGACAACTTTCTGAACAACAGGACGAACTTAGGAAACTTATTACCAGCATAAGACAGGAGGCCATACTCGTCCTGCGAGGCATCATTTCATAGCGGCCTTGCATCTGGCATATAGTGACGGCTTTGCTGAAGGCCTGATCTTCAAAGGCAAGGTCGTCCCGGTCTGGCAGAGGGGGTATTTCAAGGTCTTGGGGCTTAAGGAAGGCGATATTACCGTGGCCGTTATCTCTGGCATATTTCGCCAGGAACTCATAGATATGATTACATCCCTGGGTGAATTTGAGCCTGTGGAAGAAAGCAGGGAAGGGCGAGGGTAAG
>LIZR01000039.1 GCA_001302825.1 Planctomycetes bacterium DG_23
GTGATGCGGGTAGAAAGGCCATAACCGGGGTGGGCGCGCCCTCAGCCGCCGCAGGTATCCAGGAATGAAAAGGCATAGCCCCGGCCTTGGCAATAGCCCCGATGAAGAATAAGAGATAAGCACTGTAGGTGAGCCAGGTTCCCACCGCTACGGGAAAGGCGGCTGCGTCCATAGAGAGGCTCTTGGTCTCGCTCCAGAGAAGAATTATTCCCAGGAGCATAGCGGAGTCGGCAAAGCCCAGGACCGTGAAGGACTTGGCCGCACCGTAGGGCGCCTTCTCCCTGCCCATATTGACCAGGAGAAATAGCATTACCGTAACTATTTCCCACATTACGAGGAAAAATATGAGATTATTGGCCAGAACCGCTCCCAAGGAGCCGCTCACCGTCCAGAGCACATAGGCGTAATATTTCCCCTTGTCTTCAAATTTCCCCATAAATTCCACGGAGTATAACACCATTATGAGCCCGAAAAGGCCGATGAAAAGGGAGAGAAATGAGCCAAAATGGGTGAGTTTGAGCTGAGCGGCGATTTCAAAGTCGCCCAGTTTTAAGGCCCAGGGCAAACTCGCCTCGTGCCCCACCTTCCCCCACAGACTGACCGAGGCTATAAAAGTAACCACCGCCGCAACTATGGCCAGCGCAATCACTACCCTGCGGGCCCTCTTACCCAGAAGAAAGCATAAACCACCCGCAATCGCCGGAATCACAATGGGCCTTACCAGCAAATCCATAGCCACTTAACTAAACCCCCATCTCTTCTTTTATTCTTTTGGTTTTTTCCTGAGAGAGTTTCACCAAATCGGCGAAAGTCAAAATTTCCTCACCGGATTTCCGGTCCACTACTCTGGCCATACGCTCGGTGCAGGAATAGCAGGGGTCAATTGAGGCCAGGGTGATGGTGACATCAGACACGGTATAGCCGATGCAGGAGGCCTTGAAAGAGGGGACATTGTTAAAACTGGGCGCACGGATTTTGTGCCGCACCGGCCGGGGAGAGCCGTCGGAGCGCACATAATGAAAGGTCTCGCCTCGGGGGGCCTCCACATGGCCTACGCCCTCGCCTGCGGGAATTTCCCGCACCTCGGCACATATGGGGCCGTCTATCTGGGGAAGTCTCTCAGCGCACTGCTTTATTATCCTGGCGGCCTCCACGCACTCCAGGAGCCGCACCACCACCTTGGCAAAGACATCGCCTTCTTCCTGAGTAATGACATCCCAATCCACGAGGTCATAAGCAGCATAAGGGTCGTCGCGGCGCACATCTATGGGAACACCAGAGGCCCGCGCCGTGGGCCCGGCAACCGCGTATTTGATAGCATCTTCTTTAGTGAGGATGCCTATGCCTTTAAGCCGTGCGTGCAGCACCGGGTCATCCAAAACGGCCTTTATGAGCATATCCAGAGGCGGCAAAAATTCGTCAATCCCTTTTATAATCTCGGGCATAAAGGCATTATCAATATCCCGGCGCACCCCACCCACCCGGGCATTGGCATAATTTATCCGACTACCCGTGGTCATCTCCAGGAGATCCAGAATGGGGTCCCGATACCTCCACGCCCACATAAATACTGTATTGTATCCGATAAAATGTCCAGCCAGACCAAACCAGAGCACATGGCTGTGAATGCGCTCCAGTTCGTTTACCAGACTGCGCAAATAAAGCGCCCTTTCCGGAACTTCAATCTTGCCTATATCCTCTACCGCCTGTACATAGGCCAGAGGATGTGAGGCCGAGCATATACCACAAACTCGCTCCACCAGGAAAGGCACCTGGTCAAAGGTCTTATGCGTGGCAAGTTCCTCAATCCCCCGGTGGTTATACGAGGTGCGCCAGTCCATATCTACTACCGTCTCTCCCTCCACATAGAGTTGGAAGAATTCCGGCTCTTCCTGAAGTGGATGATAAGGCCCCACCGGGATTAAACATCTATGGCCTTTTTTATGACTCACTTACTTCTCCTTTTTCTTTCTCTTCAGCACTTTCTCCTGAGTCGCTCTCACTGACTGGCTTAACGCGGCCCGGCCCGGGCGGTTCTCGGCGCTGGCTGTAGTCCCGCCTGAGAGGGTAGACCCCCTCAGGCCAGTCATCCGCCAGTATCAGCCGCCTCATATCTGGATGGCCCCTAAACTCTATTCCCAAGAGGTCGTGCATCTCCCGCTCTATCCACTGCGCAGCCGGAATAATAAGACTGATGGAGTCTATCTCAGGAAAAGGCTTTGCCGCTCTTGTCTTTACCGTAACCACAATATCTTGCTTATCAAAAGGAAAATGATAAAGAACTTCAATGTAGTCGCGGCTATCCAGACCCGTCGCCGTGGCGAAACGACCTTTCATATCCTCAAACAGCACCCGCACCACCTCCAGCACATCCTCGGGCTCTACATAAATGAAGGCTCGGTCGGGAAGCGGCTGGTCAATTCGGATGACCTTGGGCCCCAGCCTTTCTTTTATCTCGTCAATTACGCTACTCTCGGTCATATCAATTTCTCAGAGCGCCTGGAGGGCCTTGACCACGCCCAAAATCATGGCCTCAGGCTTGGGCGGACAGCCCGGAATATAAGCGATAATGGCGTTGGGGTCCACCTCTCGGATAGCCTCATCCACCGGCCCGGCAAAGTGATAGGCATCCTTAAATATGCCGCCGGTGCAAGCACAGGCACCTATGGCAAACACCACGCAGGGCTTGGGCGTCTGGCGATATATCTCCTGCAGGCGAGGCCTGGCCTGACGGGTGCAGATACCAGTAACCAGCAGGGCATCAGCGTGCCGGGGACTGCCCACTAAAATCACCCCGAAACGCTCCACATCAAATCTCGGCGTAAGTAACTCCAGAATTTCTATATCGCAGTTATTGCAGGCCCCGGTATTTACATGATAGACCCAGGGCGACTTTTTCAAAGCCTTAAGTTTAAGGCTCATCTACTACTCCTTAATACCCCTTGAGCGCCAGCAGCACTGCTATTAACGCTATCGGAAACAGCAAAAACCAGAAAAATCTCACTGCCTGGTCAATCCTAAGGCGTGGATTAGTATTTCTTATAAGTGTAAGAACCACAAGTATAATCACATATTTGATTACAGAGGTCAAAAGTCCTATACCGCGAAGGGCAAATCCTCCCCAGAATACCGTGATGAGGAACATTGGAAGCACAATAAGGAGCATAGCCTTGGTGAGATAGAATAAGGCCAGAGGGGGCCCGGAATATTCCAAGAAGGGCCCGCTCATTATCTCGGTCTCGGCCTCAGCGATGTCAAACGGCACAAGGCCCAGTTTGGCCTGGATGCAAATTATAGCAATGAGAAAACCTATTAGAGCCGAAGGCTTAAGAAGCATCCAGCCGTGCTCTCCCTGAAACCTTATTATCTCACCCAGGTTCAGCGTTCCCACGGCGATAATCACCGTCACCAGGGCCAGAATAAAGGGAAGTTCATAGCCGAAGAGGAGTTTCATCTCCCGGCTTGAGCCCAGACCCGACTGGGGATTGCCCGAGGCCGAACCTCCCATAATAATGGCCAGGGAGGGAAGAACGAGTAGATAAATGACCCCAATCATATCGGCCACGAAACTTTTTCCCGGATTCCCGTTCACCATCCAGAGCACTGCCGCAGCCAGAGCCGCCCCCGAAAGCCCCACTACCGGCCACAGAAGAAAGCCCGTTCTCCTCGCCCCCACAGGAACTATGGTTTCCTTGCCCAAAAGTTTCATAATATCGGCAAAGTTTTGATACCAGGGAGGCCCCACCCGCCACTGCACTAAGGCCGTAATCTTGCGGTCCACCCACTTAGCCAGAAGGCCTAAAACCGCCGTGGCTACAAAAGAAACTATCAAAACGCCAAGAATCCACATAATTTCAGCGCCTCTTCACCGGATGACGGCCAGCCATATTGCTGCTCAAAACCAAAAGGCCTTCCTTCCGAAGTTCCTCCTCGTCGGCAAACTCAAGCGCACCAGAAGGACAGGTGGATACGCAGCGCGGCTTGAGACCCTGGGCAAGTTTATCCTTACAGAAATCGCACTTGCCCACCTGACCAGCTTTCAAATCCGAACTCAAAACCCCAAAGGGACAGGCATTAATACAGGACTTGCATCCTGTGCAAAGCATCAGACTGCGCCAGACCACGCCGTTCTCATCCCGATGCATAGCGTCATTGGGACACGCATCAACACACGCCGGCTCCTCACACTGTTTACAAATTATGGGGATAGTTGCGGCTGGGGCCTGGCCGTATTGCACACCGGGATAAAATATATGGCCGTAAAAACAAGCCGCTGAGCAACTTCTACATTCCACACAGAGGTCCAGGTTTAACATTACTCGTCTGGTTATCTTCTCCAAATTATTCTCCTCTTAAAAAATTTCGGGTCGGGGCCGTTCCTGACCCCGAACTGCCCGGTCAGGGCCGACCGGGCCCTGCAACCTGTGCTTCCCGTGCTTTGGTCAGATTGACCCGAGCCGGAGCCACTCTGATGCAGCCGGCTTCATCAATCCAGGAACTCAATAGTCTCTGGGCCTCCACAAAAGGAGCGCTGAGACCCACTACGCCTTGAGCATACCGCTTGCTCGGCTCCACCGGAAGCACTACCTCCATATCACCACTTTTTACCATAACTTCGTCTCCGACCCTGAGGCTGAGCCCTTGCGAATCCTGGGAATTCATATGAACCAGCGCTCTCGGCTCCATCGCAGAAGGCCAGCGCAGCCTCCGGGTGAGACTTCCTTCGATAAAATGAATCCCGGAGGGCTCGCAGATTAGCGTATGAGTTCCCTCTCGCTCTTCTCTATGGTAAGTCTCGGAAAGTATTTCCTTCAGGGGCTTCGTAGCCGGAATGCGCAAGAGTTCTTCGGTAATCTCGGCCTCCAGGGAACCTCCACCAAGCTCTTGGGCCAGCCCATCAAATATATCACCTGAAGCAAGAGCCCCTTTGGGCGGCGCAAGAAGTGTTTCAAGCCTCCTCTTTCTGCCGGAGCCATCCAGAACTGTGCCGGATTCCTCCAGGTATAGCGCCATCGGTATCACCACATCTGCAGTGGGCAGATTCTCTTCGTTGAAGCTGGCCGTCTGGGCCAGAAATTCAAGTCCCTCCAAACTCTGGCTTAAATGTTCCGGCAGCCTCGTGGCCAAATCTATACCCACGCTCAGAAGTCCTTTGATTTTTCCTTCCTGGATTTCTGAAAGAAGTGCACCCAGGGATCGCACCTTCAAGTTCTGCGCAAGCCGATATGCTCCTTGAGCATTTCCATAAAGAAGAAGAGGTAACACACCGCCTTTTTGCCGGGCAATCATCCCGGCCAGAGCGCCGATTTTTTCTGCGCGGGGATTTTTAGCCCAGCCCAGGGTAACCAGTAGTGCTACTTTTCCGGCCTGAGTCAATGTCTCCTGGCAAGCCCCTGCCGCCTCCGCAGCCACTTCCACCCCAACTTCTGGCAAAGCTTCCAGCAGGGCCTTATCCTCATCGCTTGCAAGGCCTTGAGCCACTTGGGCGAGGAAGGCATCTTCGCCTTCGGGTGGAAGCCCGTAGAAATCAACGGTGAACTCCGCGGTTTTCCCCCGATAGGAATCGGCCACCAAGAAACGATTGGCCCTGTCCTTGAAACGAAAATCGTGGACGGCCTTAGAGATGGGCGGATGGGAAGCAAAGGGGTCGCCAAGGGCCAAGAGGGCATTGCAATCCAATAAGTCTTCTTCTGCAAAAAGGTCGGCGCCGGAGGCAAAAAGCCCTTCGAGTATCCCCCGGTCTGAATGTGGCAAATAAACCGCAACATTTTCCGTCTTCAGCACATTTCGGGCAAAATGGACGGCCTTCAGGATGGTCTCACAAGGAAGATTGCCGTCAACCACCACTGCTACTTCCTGACCCAGGGCCTTCAGCCTCTGGGCAGTGTGAGAAATTGCCTCAGCGGTAGGGGCGGGGTTTCGCTCGTCACCCCTGCCTATATACGCTACATTGAGTCTATCGCGATGATAAAGGAGTTCTGCGGAAAGACTCCCGCGGCTACAGGCCCGCCCGTCTTCCTGTTTGTAAAAGGGAAAGGCCACATCCCGCTCGTGAAACTCCACTCCTATGGGGCAAAGAAGCGAGCAGAAAAGGCAGTGGCTCTCTTTTATATCTTTATCCGAAGACATCCGGGTAATCCTTTATTTTATCGTAGCAAATGTCGGGTCCATCCTTGCAAAGGTAATAGGGTCCTATATTGCATTTGCCGCACTTGCCCAATCCACAACTCATCTTGCGGTTCATTGATAGATAAATCTGAGTAGGCTCGTAACCCAGTTCCAGAAGACGGAGGGTGACGAATTTAAGCATAATCTCCGGGCCGCAGGAGATGGCTACGCTATTCTTAATATCAATATCCAGGTCGTCAAGCAGAGTGGTCACTAAACCTACATGGCCCACCCAGCCTGTGGCCGGGATATCGATAGTGGGGGTAAAATCCACTTTTTCCTGACTATCCCACTCGGCGTAGGATTTGCGATAGAGAAGTTCATCAGGAGTTCTCGCGCCGTATTTGATGGAAAGCCGCTTAAAATTTGGCTGAGCAATCAACACCAGGATGAGAGCCCTGAGCGGCGCCAGGCCCACACCTCCACCCACTATTAATACCTCCTTGCCCGCGGTTTCTTCAAGCGGATAGCCTTTGCCGAAGGGGCCTCGAATACCCAATACTTCACCCGGCGCACATTCGTGCAGGGCATCGGTAACCCGCCCGGTTTTGAGAACGGTCACCTCCACCTTTTCTTTATCCAGAGGTGAGGAAGAAGGGGTAAAGGGGGCCTCGCCCAGGCCGGGAACAGTAATCTGCACAAATTGGCCGGCTCTAAACTCTATAGGCTCTTCGGGCTTGAGCGCAAAGGTCTTTATGGTGGGCGTTTCCTCCACCACTTCCAGAAGTTCCGCATTGATTGGCGCATAAGGATTTTTCATTCGGCCAATTCCTTTATCACCTCACGGACATCGATAGCGCCGGAGCAGGCATCCTTGCATCTGCCGCAGCCGGTGCACCCAAAAACATCATACTTTTCCGGAGCCCAGCAATACTTGTGCAAAAAGCGATGCCTGAGCCGAGCGGCCAGCGTGGGCCTGGGCGTAGGCTTCATTCCCCCCACCCCGGCCATCTTCCCGTAATCGGCATACAAGCAGGAATCGTAACCCTTAACCCGTTCGCTCAAGCCTTCTCTATATTCGGTGGGCTGGTCGTAAAGGTAGAAGCAGTAGCAGGTGGGGCATATATGGGTGCAGGCGCCGCATTCCACACAAGGCACCACCAGTTTGTGCCACTTCTCGGATTCCTTCCCCTCGGTTACTATCTGGGCTATAGGCTTATCAAACTTGTAAGGGGCATTTTGCTCGTTCAGGGCGTCGATGGTCTTCTGGCGCATAGCATCACGCTGGGCCACCTGTTCATCACTTGCCTCTCGCATCAGGCCTTGAGCTTCTGCCAGGAGTTCCTCACCTCGCTCGGAGCCTGCCTCCACCACAAAGCCGGCCTCAATGGGCGAAAGATTAATATCAAATCCCTTTTCAGGATAAGGTGGGGTGCCTAAAACGGTGCAAAAACAGGAAGGGGCAATTTCAGCGCAGTCGGTGGTAATCATAACGGTATTTTTGCGGCGGGCGGCATAGAAAGGTTCCTGCACCTCATCCTCCAAAAAGATGAGGTCGAGGAATTCCAGGGCCCTCAAATCACAGCCCCTTATGCCCAGAACGGTAGGGAGACTCTCTTCCGGAATCTCCACCTCCCAGTGATAATCTCTTGAAGGATAGACTGCCACCCGCTCTCTGAGCGGGGCAAACACGGTTTTGGCGGGGACTGGAGAGCGGGCGATTCTAAGGCCCAGTTCCACTTTCTCCAGGTCGTCAATCCTGCCGAAGATATGTGCCTCATCGCGAAGATAGGAACCATAAAGCGCGCCGGGCGAGACCCGGCTAAGAAATTCCTTAAGGTCTTTTTCTGATACAAAATTTAACACCTGGTTCAATTTATACCTCTGGTAATACTCAGGAGACTGCGGAATGAGTTCGCTCTCTTAGAAAATAAAGCAGCGATTCCAGTTCTATTCCCAAATCTATCTGAGAAACCAGGACCTCTTCTGGCACGCTGAGGTTTACGGGGGCGAAGTTCAGTATCCCTTTGACCCCAGCGGCCACGGCCATATCGGCCACAGCCTGCGCAGACTGAGCAGGCACGGTAAGGATGGCTACCTCAATTCCTTCCTGCTGGATGAAATGGGCGAGTTCTTTAACATCCAGAATCTTAACCGAGCCGTAGGTCTTGCCTATCTTTTTAGGGTCGCGGTCAAAGGCCGCGGCTATGTCAAAATTTGCCAGTTTCAGCCCCTTGTAGGCCAGAAGCGCTGCCCCTAAATTTCCTACACCAATGAGGACACCCCGGTAAAGGCACTGACTGCTCATAACCGCAAGAATACTCTCTTTTAGTTCTTCGGCTTTGTACCCCACGCCGGGGGTGCCAAACTTGCCGAAATAGGCCAGGTCGCGGCGGACGCTGGCATCGCTCAGCCCGAGATGGCTGGCAAGATTTTCCGAAGAGATGCTCCCTGACGAAGCCTTGGGCATATTGGTCAAGGCGCGCAGATAAGTCAGGGTGCGCTTTACAGTCCTTTCCGGTATAGACCCCTTCTTCGTCAGCCTACTTCCCCCCGTAACTTACCAGAATACCTTAAGATTTAGAATATCAACAAAAGTTCGTGAAAACTATCACAAGCATAGGAAAAAAAATATTTCAGTGCACACACCAGTGTCAGGCCGAAAGCACAAAAAATACATTATATCACACTGAAAACACCTTGTAAAGTTTTTTTCCAAAAAAGATGCGTTTGGGAGCATTTTCTAAGCCTTTGTTAATTAAGAGGTTAAATTCACAAATGGAAAGGCCAAAAATTTTTGACTAAATAAGATTTTTTATGATTTTGCCATGTGCTCCTTTTTCAACAAATCCTCGGAAGTTCCTCTCCATAAGGCATATCCACTGTGCGCCTTCCCCCCACCTTCGTTTCCAGAATAACCCTGGCTACCAATGGACTTAGCACCTCACCTATTATAGAAGCCTCCTTGCCCAGGGGAGACTGGCGCATCTGCTTTAGAATTTTTCCGGCGCCCTTCCCTTCAACTATCGCCACCATCCGGCCTTCGCAGGCCAAACTTAAAGGGTCAAGGCCCAGCATCTCGCTTATGGCCTTGACACCTGACTTCAGCGGGATTTTATCTTCAAATAGCCGGATGGTAAGGCCCGCTGCGGAAGCAGCTTCATTCAGTACCGCAGCCAGCCCTCCCCGGGTAGGGTCGCGCAGGAAATGGACGGCCTGCCCGTTATCAAGTATATCTCGCACCAGTCCCCCCAGGGGGGCTACATCGCTTTCCACATCTATATCTAATTCGACCTGGTCCCGGGCAGCAATTACCGCCATGCCATGCTCGCCGATGGGGCCGGAAACCAGAACCTTATCGCCTTCTTTGATTAACGATGGCGAAAGATTTACGCCTTCGGCGACCACGCCTATGCCGGAGGTGTTGATATAGAGGCCGTCGGCGGCGCCTCTTTCCACCACCTTGATGTCACCAGCGACCACCTTTACCTCCGCCTGGCCGGAAGCTTCGGAGACGGCATCCACTATGCGTTCTAACTGGTCTATGGGAAATCCTTCTTCAATTATAAAAGACAAAGTGAGCCACAAAGGCCGCGCCCCGCTGGCAGCCAGGTCGTTCACTGTGCCGCACACCGCCAGTTTGCCAATATCGCCGCCTTTGAAAAATAAAGGTTTTACCACATAGGAATCCGTAGTGAAGGCAAGCCTGCCGGAAGTGACCTCTCCCCCTCCAGGCAACGGGGGGAGAACAGCGCTATCCTCAAGCCGGGCCAACACCGGATTATTTAGACGCTTGAGGATAAGGTCCTCAATGAGGCCGCGCATCAGACTTCCCCCACCTCCATGCGCCAGCAGTATCCGCTCATCCTTATGCACTATTGACATCGAACCCCTCCTATGCGCGCTCAAGAGGCGCGGGGGAGCGCTCATATTTGTAATGGGCAGCGCAGGTGCCTTCACTGGAAACCATACAGGGCCCTATTGCGTGCTGGGGCGTGCAACTGGTGCCAAAAAGCCCGCACTCTTCGGGCTCCAGCACCCCTCGCAACACCTCGCCACATCTGCATCCGCTCGGCTCCCGGGATGGGCCAAGGGCAATATCGAAAACTCCCTCGGCAGCAAGGAAACGAAAATCGTGCTTGAGCGAAAGTGCGCTTTCCGGTATGCGCCCCAGCCCACGCCACTGGCCCTCATCTGCCTCAAAGACCTTATAGAGCATCTCAAGGGCCTTTTCATTACCCTCTGGTCTCGCTGCGCGGTTATATTCTATCTCCACCTCTTGCCTATCTTCGCTCATCTGTGATAGAAGCATCCTGAGGGCAAGAAGTATATCCACGGGTTCAAAGCCGGTCACCACCGCGGGCACGCCGAATTCTTTTGGTATGAACTCATATGGCCCACTTCCGATAATTACACTCACGTGGCCGGGAAGGAGGAAGCCGTCCACATTAGAGCCTGCGGCCAAAAGCGCCCGGATGGCCGGAGGGATAAGCCGGTGGCCAGAGAGGATGTGGAAATTCTTAAGGCCTTCCTGGCGGGCCCTCAGCACGCCGGCGGCCACGGTGGGCGCAGTAGTCTCAAATCCCACAGCCAGGAAGACTACTCTTTTTTCTGGATTTTTTCGGGCAATCTCAAGCGCGCCCAAGGGCGAATATACTACTCGCACATCGGCGCCGCGGGCCTTCTCTTTTTCCAGGCTGGAATGCGTTCCGGGCACCCGCACCATATCTCCAAAAGTGGCAATTATAACCCCATCTATCTTAGAAATCTCTATGGCCAAATCTATATAGGAAGGCGGAGTCACACATACCGGGCAGCCAGGGCCGGATATAAGGTGAACCTCGGAAGGAAGCATCTGCCGCAGTCCGAAGCGAAATATGGCCATAGTGTGAGTGCCGCAGACCTCCATAAAGGACACCGGGCGGCCCAAGTCTTTTGCCAGCCTCTTTATATAACCGGCTAATTTTTTACACAAAGAAGCATCACTGTAGCCGCTTAGAGACTTCACCTTCCATCTCCCTGAATATTTCCAGCGTCTTTTCTGCTTCTTGGGCATCCAGCCGGGCGATGGCGAAACCGGCATGAAGCAAGAGATATTCCCCTATCTCGGCTTGGCCCAAAAGCGTCAAATCGGCCTCGTGCGTAGCACCGCCTAAATCCACTTTGGCCTTGGTGCCCGAGACCTCAATAACTTTTGCGGGAACTGCAAGACACATTACTCTATCCTCCGGCCCAAATGTGCCCCCACGGGCGCGCTCGTCCCTATAAGTGAGCCGGCAATAACCGCCTGGCCCAAAGATATGCCGCCGTCATTGGGTGGCACCTGACTGTGTTCATAAACCACAAAACCCTTTTCTTTCAGGCCTCGCACCAGCTCCTCGCTTAAGTATTCATTCTGGAAGCATCCCCCCGAAAGTGCCACTTCATTTATCCCCTGAGCCTCGCGCAATTCCAGACAGACATCGAGACTGAAGTTCACCACCGTATTATGAAATTTACAGGCTATGGCCGAAGCCTCTTCGCCACCTATAAGGTCGCTCACCACACCCTTAATAATCTTGCGCGTGTCCACGATGAATTGGCCATCTTCCGACCTTATCTCGTAATCGTAGGAGTCCGTTATCCTTTTACTTATCGCCCCTTCAAGTTCCATAGCCGGCTGACCCTCGAAAGTAGCTCTTTCACAAATGCCCAGGAGAGCGGAGACCGCATCAAAGAGCCGGCCCAGGCTGGAAGTGGGCGGACAGTTCACACCCGCCTTAATCATTTGCAGGACGAAGGTCTTGTGTTCAGGGTTAATTCGCTCAAGGAAATCCATACTTTTCTTATCCAAAGAGCCGCCATAGGCTGCATAAAGATGGGCCAAGGCCATCCGCCAGGGCTCTTCAACGGCCTTATCACCTCCGGGCATGGGGACATAGTTCAGATGCCCCACTCTTCTAAAATCCTTGAGGTCTGCGATGAGGAATTCGCCGCCCCAGATAGTGCCATCCTGGCCGTATCCGGTGCCATCAAAAGAAAGCCCGATTACCGGACCCTCGGCGGCATTCTCCGCCAGACAACTGGCTATGTGGGCGTGATGATGCTGGACGAAGATTACGGGGAGGTCTTCTTGAGAGCGGGCGAATTGGGTGGAAAGATATAACGGATGGAGGTCGGCAGCGAGGACCTGAGGAGCAATCTGAAGTATCCGCTTTAGATGCCCCACGGTCTTTTGGAAGAAGTCGAGCGCCTCCAGATTCTTCAAATCGCCTATATGCTGGCTCAGGAATGCCTTGTCATCTTTGGTCAGGCAGATGGTATTTTTCAGTTCAGCGCCCAGGGCCAGAACCTCCGGCTGGGGCCTTTTCAAGAAAATAGGCGTGGGTATATAACCGCGGGAGCGCCTCATCTGGCGCGGCCCATCTTTGCCGATACGCATAACCGAATCGTCGCTTCTCAGGAAGATGTCTCTATCGTGCACCAGGAAGAAATCTGCGATGCCCCGGAGGCGTCTGGTGGCCTCAAGATTGTCAATACATATGGGTTCCTCGCTTATATTGCCGCTGGTCATCACCAGGGCCAGGAAATTATCTCGAAGCAGAAGATGATGCACCGGCGTATAAGGGAGCATCGCCCCGAAATAGTCGTTTTGGGGAGAGACGAGTTTGGAAAGGGCATTTCCCGGCCTTTTCCTCAAAAGCAGAATGGGCCTCTGGTAACCTTCAAGCACGGCCTGTTCCCTTTTGTTTACCAAGGCGTATTTTTCTATAGTCCTAATGTCCCCAGACATAACGGCCAACGGCTTTTCCTCGCGATTTTTCCTTTTTCTAAGCCGAGCGACCGCTTCGTCATTTGTAGCATCCACTGCCAGATGAAATCCGCCCAGGCCCTTTATGGCCACAATTTTGCCCTCTTTTAGAAGGCTCACGGTATCATAAATAGGGTCGGATGACTCCAGTTCCTTTCCTTTCTCATCGAGAAGCAAAAGCCGGGGACCACACTTCCAGCAGGCATTAGGTTGGGCGTGGAAGCGGCGATTAGTGGGGTCTTCGTATTCCCGGCGGCACTCCTCGCACATAGTAAATTTATTCATCGTGGTTTTGGGCCGGTCGTAAGGGATGTCCTGGATAATGGTATATCTCGGCCCGCAGTTGGTGCAATTTATGAAAGGATACTTATAGCGGCGGTTTTTGGGGTCAAAAAATTCCTTAAGGCAATCCTGGCAGGTGGCCACATCCGGGGAGATGAGGATGTCTCGCTCATCAAGGGCCCGGCTTCTTTCAATCACGAATTTCCGCTCGCTTTTAAGCGGCACTTCACGCTCCTTAAGCGAGGTGATTTGGGCCAGCGGCGGGCCGCCTTCCCGCATCTCACTCACAAAATCACCTATGGCTTCCTCCTCGCCTTCCACCTCTATACATACGCCAAAGGAATCATTCCTCACCCAACCGCCCAGGCCTCTTTCCTGTGCCAGGCGATAAATGAAGGGACGAAACCCCACTCCCTGCACAATGCCGGAAACCTGAATTTGTCTTCTAATAACCATCTTGAAGACAAACCTCTCAAAGAAAAGCGTTCTTACGAAGGATATTGCTATATTTGCCGAAACTTAAGTGCTTTCAAGAACCGAAATTATACCAGAAATCGGCCAGAAATGCAACGGGAATAAAACGAAGTG
>LIZR01000169.1:0-4160 GCA_001302825.1 Planctomycetes bacterium DG_23
TACACCTTGAGTAAGGATAATCCCACGAGGCTCAGGGCCTTAGCCCAGGTGAGCGCCTCGCTTGTCAATCTGAGCTACAGCAGGGATGATGAGTATCAGGCCGACGAACTGGGCGTGGAATATGCCTACCGGGCCGGCTATGACCCGTGGGCGATGCTTGGGGTGCTCCAGACCCTGCACGAGGCCCAGGAACGCGAGCCTTCGGAATTTGAGGAGTTTATGCACACCCACCCGCTCACTTCCAAACGGATAGAGGAGGTGGAGGAACGGCTGGAGGACGACTATCCGCGCCCGGCCCCGCAGACGGGCTGGGTCGTTAATGAAGCCCGTTTCCAGCGCGAGATTTCCGGGATTAGGTAGGGTGCTGTAGTTAGAAAATGAGCAAAACCGCACGCCGAGGCGGCCAATGCGGTTTGCTCCGGAAAAAATATAAACAATCGTTAGGAAGGAAAGGGGGAGTTATGAAGATACTCAGGCAGATTGGGTCGCTCTTCTTTGTGGTGGGGCTTTTTACGGTTATTTTTGCCGGGATACCCTGGCATGTAATGGTGGAAGATGACCCGTTGGTGCCCTGGTGGCTGAGGATTGCCATTTTCGCCCTGCTGGGCGGTATCCTGGTGGTTCTGGCGACCGTGGCTATTGAACAAAGGAAATGGAGGGCACCAAAAGAACCGGCAGCGCCTGCGGAGCCTGACCGCGCAGTTTTGCTGCTCAATTCTACAGAAGTGCCTGAAAGAGAAATCAAAGAGGTTCTGGGTCTGGTCCAGGGCCATACGGTATTTGCCATCTGGCTGGGCAAGGACCTATCCGCCATAGTGAGGCTCATCCTGGGCGGCGAACTCACCGAATATACGGAGATGATGGGCCGGGCCCGGACAGCAGCCACGGACAGGATGGTCGCCGAGGCCGCGGGGATGGGGGCCGATGCCATAATCAATGTGCGCTATATGACCACCAGCGTGGTGGGCAGTGCGGCTGAACTGTTTGCTTACGGCACCGCGGTAAAACTCAGCGCATAGATGGCCTGCGAAAGGATATTGAAACTGGGCCATTGCCGCCTTGTTAGCCAGCGGGAAGGAGGGCAAGGGGGATGATCAGTGCTGCCGTGGAGAAGCTGATCCTGGACTTATTCGAGGCGGGCATGGTGAAGTTCGGACAGTTTACTCTCAGGTCCGGTGCTAAGTCTGCATTCTACTTCGACCTGCGTCCTATCATCAGTAGACCTCTACTCTTGCGACAGCTTGCGGGAGTGTTCGTGGAACAGATGGAGGGCATAGTATGCGATCGCATCGCCGGCATTCCCTTCACAGGGTTACCGCTCGCGGTCGCGGTGGCCCTCGAAGGGAACTACCCAATGGTGTTCTGCCGAGAGCGTTCAAAGGCATACGGCACGGGGAGATTGGTGGAAGGGGACCACAACGTGGGAGATCGGGTGCTGCTCTTGGACGATACGATCACCGATGGAGCCAGCAAGCTCGATAGCGTCGAGCGATTTCGTAGTGTCCAGCTTGTCGTTAAAGATGTGTTGGTGTTCCTGGACAGGAGACAAGGCGGAGAGGCAACGTTGCGGCGGCACGCTGTGAATCTCGTGTCCGTTTGCGATGTCTACGATCTGCTGCGGGTGCTGTTCGCAGCTGGAAAGATCGTCCAGGAGCAGTACGAGGAAGTGCTTAGCTATTTCGGAGTGGGTTGCCCCGAAGGCCGACAGCAGCAGAAGGGATAGGATAGCCTGATGGCGATCTTAAAGTTCGATATCCATGGTATTCGGGCCGAGGTCTACGTTGGTCACCGCGAGTTACGCGAAGCGTTCCGATCGGTCTTTTTCAGGAGGAAAGAAAGATGAAAAAAGTTGGCCTGGCGTTACTTTTAATTTCGCTTGCTTTTATGGGCTTCTCCAGGCAGGGAGGTTCGGAAATGACCATTATTGAGGAATGGGCCACTATCAAAGTCCCGCCACCGCCGGAACTGAAGGCCGTAACGCCCGACCCTAAGGTAACCGCGCTACTCATTCTGGACATCCAGAAGGGGATGTGTAATGAAGAGCGAAGGCCGCGCTGTGCAGCCACAGTCCCCAGAATCCAGCGTCTTTTGACCCAGGCCCGGGAGGGCGGCGCGCTCGTGGCTTATTCTCTCACGCGCTCGGCAGAGCCTTCCGACATCGTAGAAGAGGTGGCCCCGCTTGCGGACGAGCCCATTGTCAAATCCAGCGTGGATAAGTTCTTCCAGACCGACCTGGAAGATATCTTGAGGAAGAAGGACATCGAGACGGTGATTGTGGTGGGCACTGCCGCGCACGGGGCAGTGCTGCATACGGCCACCGGCGCGGCTATGAGGGGCTTTGAAGTTATCGTGCCGGTGGATGGGATGTCAGCCAGCGACCCTTATGCTGAACAATATACGGCCTGGCATCTGGTCAATGCGCCGGGCACCCGCAGGCGCACGACCTTAACCAAAATCGAAATGATAAAATTCTGAACCGCAAGACCAATTTGCGAACTATGCTCCACCGCTTCCAGGCCCTTTTACCAGATTCTGGCTGAAGTCCTGGAATTTCTCATAGACGCCGATGCAGGACATCAGGTCGTTAAGGATTTCGTCGCCGGTGATATTACTGCGCCGGAAATTGCAATACATATTGAACAGTTGCGCGGTGGTGAAGAGGCAAAACTCCCGTCTCTGGCAGTAGGGTATCATCAGGTTCGCGAAGGCCTTTTCTCGCTGGAGTGGGTCTTTATCCTGGAAGGCGTTGACCAGAAGTATACCTTTGGGCTCGCGGTGCTCCTCCTCAAACACTGCGCTTACCCACTTATCAAGTTGCGTGGCATCGGCCTCTATGGCACTTGATTTTGTCCCCTTGACCATAAAGAGCGCGATGGTATTCTTGCCCGCTTTGATTACGATATCCTCTTTTTCCCTGGCCCCGGGCATGGCATTGAAACCGAACTCTTTAAGGATGCTTTCCACCGTCTCTTTTAAGATTCTGCCCTCTCTGGCCAGCAGGGTATCGCGAATTTCGCCGCGGTCTTTTATCTGGTGTTCTTGCAGTTCCTTCTCTTTTTGAAGTCTTTCGATTTGGGCCTGCAAGGCCGCCATTTTCTCTTGCAGTTCAGCCATCCCCGGGATGATATACTTCGCGGTCCAGGGCGGGGCTTCGGTTACTTTGAATCTGAGCGCATTGACTTCGGCCTCCACACACCTCATTAAGACATCATCGGCCTCCGAGGCCATACACAAAGGAAGGAATACCGCCTTTCCCGCGCCAAACTTGATGGAAAAGGCAATCGCTTCATTGACCACATTGGTTGCCAGTACCGCAGGCTTAGCCGGGTCCTTGAATTTAAGGACACACGTCTTCCACAGGAAGGAATGTAACCCCAGATAATCTGCGAAACAGCTTTCCTGTCCTGAGTCGGTGGGATTTACTTCTGTTCCGTGCCTGCCGGATGCAAGTTCGAATAGTCCTGTGCTGCCTGCCCCCCGGTATAACCAATCATAGTTACCAAAGAGGTAACTTTTTCCCGACTTATCCTTAGGGGTGGTCAAATTGAACAGGGGACGCACAAAGCATACCAGGAGACCCCCCTGAGCAAAGAAATCCTTAAATCCTTGCCGGCGGGATTCGAAGTCCCTTTCGCAGAGCGCCGCGTTGAAACTGCCGTCCTCCAAACCTCCCTGGCCTTTGGTCATCGCATCCTCAATGCGCTTGAAGTCCATCTTGGAGTGTCCGTTAAATATGTGCCACACGGAAACCGGGTCCACAATGACGGCCCAGTATTCGCTCAGCGTTCTGGCTGAGTCGCTGTTGAGAGTGCACTTTTCGCCCAAACCCACACTATTTATCCTGAGTATCTTGTCCGCCGGCAGCATTTGGCCCCTCCTTACCTTAATCCCTTTGGTATGGAAACCTCGCCACTTCGCCTGCCAAATCTCTCCCCGGGGCCTTTGCCCATCTTTTGCATTAAGGCCTCCTTGGGAGTAAATATAATTTCCATCCCCTTATTATTTATATACTAAATTAGCCAAAAGTCAAGTGAAATGATGGCGGGATATGAAGGTATGCCGCTTGCCGCCCGTGGTTCAGCGTCAATTGGCAATATGTTTTTTGGTATTTTCGCAATTTTCGTGTTTGCGTAAATTTTGTGCTTCCCCGCCCGAGGCGG
>LIZR01000169.1:4174-6698 GCA_001302825.1 Planctomycetes bacterium DG_23
CCCGCCTGTGGCGGGCAGGCAGGCGTCCCATTCGTGAAATTCGTGCTTATTTTTTTCCGTGACATCTGCGGTCTTATCTGCGTTAATCTGCGTCTATCTGCGGTTTTTTTACCTTTTCCGTGTTTCTGTGCATTTCGTGTTTCAGTGATTTATTTGTTATCTTTTCTGTATTTATTTGGGCACGATGAGGTGGCCTTCTTGTGGGTTTCCCAGAGAGACGGTCTTTTTATGATAATGGAGCCAGGCGGTATACGCCGCACATACGGCATCGAGTATATCCCTTTTGGCCTTTCCCATGCGCTGGAGCGCCTGGGGCGAAAGCCTCTTTATCCCTAAGCGAGTGAGACCCGAGCGAATCTTCTCTGTGCTCCCCAGCGAAATATCCAGAAACTGATAGGAACTTCGGGGATGCACCTCTATGACCTTATGGCCGGCCAGTTGCAGGATTTCTTTAAGATGGATGCCCCGGCTACTCAGCGCACCCAGGCGAGCGGTGGGGATTATGCGCACCTTCTCCTTTACCCCCATCCCCTTCATCAGCATATAGTCGCACTCCCTGAGGCCGTAGCCGCAGATACCTTTCGAGAGCGAAAGTGGGGCATCTATAGCCACCAGCGCCGGCTGCTCTTCGTGGCAAATTTGCAGGAGTCGGGCATTTTCCACCCGCACCCAGCCACCCACCACCTCTTGCCAATCCCCGGTTTTGGGAAGACCTGCCCGGCGGGCGCTTTTTTCACCCAGGCAAAGCACCCCGGCATATGCGAGTTCCAAATCATCCAGGAGCAGGGCAAAGGCGGTGGCGTTCCAGGCGTTTCTGGTTATGGCGGCGAGGTCTATGCCCAGAAAAGAGGGGCCGCGAGGCTTCTTCCTGCCCGTGGGCGAGGCCATCCTGGTGGAAAGGCCGCGCTGGGCTGCGCAGGCTTCGCAGAGAGAAGTAACCTTCACGCCCTTTTCCGTGACCTCGGTAGTCCGAACCGTGGCCTCATTCTTTTTGCAAACTTCACAGAGCAAGTTTTCTTTCCTTACTCGGATTTCCTTTCAGGCGGCTTCGTCCCCTCCTCACTGCCGATAGCTTCCATAGCGTAGGGAATGCCGCCGATGGCAAAGCCCATTGAAGAGACGGCCCTGGCGGTGGCCGTGGGACCAATCCAATCCTCCCTTTCCCGGGGGACAAGAGGGCGGTCCATAATTCCTTGCAAGTTCTGAAGGATTAATTGCCTGTATTTTTCATCTCCGCTCAGGCGATATCCTATGCTGCGGAGCAGAAATTGCCGACGCCGCCCATAGGACCGCTCTTCGGTGCTCAGTTCTGCTAAGCGGATAAAGGCCTCTTTCAGCCTTTCGTCTCCGGTGAGTTCGTAGTAATCAAGCAGGGCGTGGAGAAAGCCGAAATAGTGATAAAACGTCCCTTCGGCCTTGCCGTCAAACTCGCCCAGGGGCTTGCGGTTGAGATAATCAAAGAAGAATTCGGAAGGAAAATAGCCGCCGGATTTTTCCTGGTATTCGTAGCAGACCTCCAGAAAAGCCGCAAACATATCCTTGTATTTTTCATCCCCGCTCAACTCCCATTTGGTGAGTAGGCTGTAAAGGATGCTGGAGGTGGAGTCAATGGCTTTGCCGTGCTCGGGCCCCACATTGGATTCATAGACCTCATCTATCACATCACGCGTGCGGCCATCTCCGGTAAGATAATAGTAAAGCCTTTGAGCGATGGAGATGGAGACGCGCGTCCCTACATAGCCGTCACCCCAGTGCTGCACATTATGGCGATGTCCGGTCCCGCGGCGGTTTACATATTCCGTATAGCGAAACTCGGTGTAAGGCTCCGCGGCTATAATCTCCGAGCGGGGAGTACTTTGCGTATGCACAGTATCCACATCGCGCACATGCCGGGCCATCGCCGCGAAGGCTTCAAGATAATCCTCCCTCCCGGTGCGGAAAAACTGCATAGCCAGCCAGAAGGTAATGAGGCCCTCGTCGTTAACCCAGCCCCATCTGCCCCAGTCATTCATCCAGCGGTCGCTCTTTATGCTTCCCTGGCGTATGCCCCTGCGGCTGGAATATTTATAGATCGACTGGAAATCCCCATAATCCAGCATCCCATACCACCTGAATGCCTTCTGGTTTTCCAGCATAAAGTCGGTGGCGTCGGTGAGGAGCCTTTCATGAGGAGCCTTTCAGTCTCGGGGAAATTCTCCGGGTCATAGATGTGGATTTTGCCAATGGCGCCGCTTTTCACATACCAGTCCGGCTCCACCAGGAAAAGCCCGCCTTCCTGGAAATTGCGGTTTATCTCCTGGGAATTTGCCTCCCGGTAGCCGCCGCTATGGAAATAGAAAAGGACCTCGTGTGTCTTGCTTACGCCGGTGGCCGAGGCCGGACCGACTCTATCAAATTCCCCGGTGCCGAAGATATTGGAGTAGCGCCGCAGGTCAAGCGGCAGAGTGTGTGGAGGATAAAGATAGGCGAAAAGCCTTCCCTCTTCCACATCCACAAAAATCTCCTTGGGATAGAGTTGCCACAT
>LIZR01000040.1 GCA_001302825.1 Planctomycetes bacterium DG_23
CTCCACCGGATGGGTGGAGTCCAGCCCCATCTCCAGGAACATCTCCAGAATCTGGCTTAAATTCCCGTGACAGTGCATATGGGCCAGGCGGCCATAAGAATGGATGAGTTCTATGATGGGTTTATCGTAGGCGACCACGAAATCATAAAAATCCCGGGGCGAAAGCATGGGCGGGGTGGCAATCTCTTCTCCCAACATCCCGATTACCGGCCCCACTCCGCCCTCCAGCAGTAATCTCACCAGGTCATAGATGCGTTCGTTCACGGCTCCCAGGATGCGGTGGATGAGGGAGCGCTTTTCCACGCTCCAGATAGCCAGACGCTCCGTGCCCAAGAGCGAAAGCAACCTTCCGGTGGCATTGCCGATTTGCGGAAGCACGATGCCCCTTTTGCCGATAATCCGATCCAGGCGGTGGAAGTCCGCCAAATTTGGCCGCACAGGTTCAAAGGGGAGCGAAAGCGCCTTCTCCACATCCTCTTCGGTTTCCACATAATTTTTGACCATATAGCGAGGCTGCCCACTGCTGCGGGCGATATGGGCAGTTAGAGGTCCCTTTGGTGTTTCTATAAAATATTCAGACAACTCGTAATCGGAGCGCTTTTCCAGGATACGCATCTCGGGCTGTGCGGCCTTGTCGGAGCTGTATAAAAACCCCGCGCCCACCCCCCAGAAATGTATCTGGTCGCAATTCTCCCGCACATATTCCACCAGCGGCTCGTAACCCGGGCCGAATTGCGCCACCCGCTCCGCAGCAAAGGGATAGACCCCGCGAATGAATATGGGCACGCGGTCGGGCACGCCCCCCTTCATCGCACAAAGAATCCTTTCTCGCGAGGTCATTTTCTTGCCTTGCAGCCGTTCAGCCATTCGGCCATTCAGCCTTGCAGTCACTCAGCCTTGCAGCTACTCAGCCTTGCTGACTGGCCGGCTCGCTGACTCGCTACTGCAGTATTTCCTCCACCGTCACCGTGCGCTTTCCCTGGCTGGCCTTTATGGCGGCGCGCACCACGGCCAACGCCAGAAGGGCCTCCTCGCCCCCCACCTCCGGCCGCTTGCCCTCTCGCACGCATCTGCCGAATTCCCGCACCTCCTCCAGGATGGTATTAACTTGCTCGGTTTCAATCTCTTCCTCAGTTCTATCCGCCCGGACCAGAAGAATGTGGCGGTTCGCTCCCACATAGGCGTTTCCGCCCGTGCCGAAGACCGCGGTCCGCTTGACCGAGGGACAGGCATAATACGCCCCTACATGACCCACCACGCCGGACTGGAAGATGAGTATGGTTGAGGTGGTGTCGTCAATCTCAGCGGGGGTGGCAAGTTTGCGAATGAAAGAGGAGACCTCCTTCACCGGCCCCAGAAGATAATGCAGCGTATCTATGCAGTGAACACCCAGTTGCATCAAAGGCCCTGAGGGGCACTTGTCATTATACCAGCGCCAGCGCTCTTTCGTTAATTTGAGCCCGCCGGCATGCGAATTATTGGCCTCGCAGGCGATGACCTGGCCCAACTCGCCCTCGTCTATAAGTTTTTTCAGCCGGCGTATCCTTCCGCTGCGCCGGCTGTTGTGGCCCACCTGCAGGACGACCCCGGCCTCCTTGCAGGCCGCGATGCATTCTTTAGCCTCGGCGATTTCGTTGGTTATGGGTTTGTCTACGAAGACATTCTTGCCTGCTTGGGCGGCCTTAATTACATACTCACCGTGCATATGATTGGGGGTGGCGATGAGCACGGCCTCAATCTCATCCATACCGAGGAGTCCCTCCGCCGAGGAGACCTCCTTGCACTTATACTCTTCCACCAATTCTTTGCGGGACTGTGGGGTGCGGGAAAACCCTGTAATAAGTTCCAGTTCCGGGGCCTCGGCCACGGCCTTAACAATGCGTCCGCCAAAGCCGGTGATGCCAATTACGCCCACCTTTACCGCCTCCATCAATGCCTCCTCTTCTTTGTTAGGTTTGGTGCAGACCTGTTGCAGTAATTATTTCTTGCGGGATTTCTCAATGGCGTCCAACCTGGCGAAGGTCTCGCGAATATACTCCACATTCGCCTTGATGGCGGCCTCGAAGCGTTCCTTGCCCTTTTCCGCCGTGGCCTGAGAAGGTTTGCCCCATACGCCGTCAGGACAGGTCCCGCCTATGCCCACATAATCCAGAAATTCGCGGCCTTCTTCCGGGATGTGGTCAATGCGTTTTTCCTTAACCAGATGCGGATAAAGATAGAGGCCGCGGGAGGTCTCACCGTCGCCCGAATGCAGTTCCTCAGGCCGGCCGGCGCCCTCGGCCATACTGCGGCCGGGCCCACTCCAGATGACCATTACTTCCGGGTCGCTCAAGTTTATCTCTCTCACCGTGGGCTTTATTATCCAGTTTCCGCCGTGTCCGTTCATGCAAACGATTTTCCTGATGCCGTGGTGCTTGAGTGCGTGCACAATGTCTTTTATGACCTGGGCCAGGGTGGCCGGCTTTATCCAGATGGTGCCGGCGAAATCCTGATGTTCCTGAGAATTGCTGTAAGGCAAAGTGGGCAGGAGAAAGGCGTCGAGTTCCTCCGCCACCTTTCGGGCCAGATGAGTCACGCTCAGGAAATCCGTGCCGATGGGCAGATGATAACTATGCTGCTCAATGGCGCCGATGGGCAGGATGGCTATCTCTGGCTTTGCCGCCCGTATCTCCTCAAAAGTATTCTCCCAACTAAGCATCTTTTGCCTCTCTTTCAATGATAAGCCGCAGATTAAAAATAAGGACGCCTGCCCGCCTCTGGCGGGAATTACGCGAACTTAATGAATTACACGAAAAAAACCTGCAGATAAATCGAGCACGGCGATGAGGCTTCAGTCGCCGGCCCTGAAGATCGTCGACAGCTGACTGCTGACCGTTCCGAATTAATAGTATTTCTGGCCTCAAAAAGTGTCAAGCAAAATTAGTGGGACAGCTCCTCAGCCTTGGCAGCCATTAAAGATAACCACAGGGCCGTAGAGAACGCAGAGAAAAAATCAATCACCCTGGCCGTAAAGCCCGGCTCGGGCGGGCGGAGACACCGAATTCCACTGAAACACGGAAAGACAACTTGGAAATTTGAAGCCGCAGATAAATCCCGTAGTGAGTGATGACTGCGGGGTGAGCGTAGATTTCTTCCCATATTATCTGCGCAATCTGCGGTCTCTGTTTTGGTGGCTGCCCACCCGCCTCACCTTCAGGCGGACCAACCTCCAGCAGCCCGCTAACCAATTTGACTTGACCCCGCCTGCAAAGTTTCTATAATCCGTCTTAGCAGCGCGGCTCGTCCACTGATTGGCTGACGGCCTAAAGGCTCAACTATGCCCAGGCTTTACAATACCGGCGAGGTGGCCAAAAGAAGCGGCCTTTCCCAGCAGGTCATATACAATTATCTCAATATGAACCTCATCAAAGAAAAAAAGAAGACGCCGGCAGGCCGTTTTTTGTTTGACAGTAGCATTTTTAAGAGACTGGAACTGATAAAAAACCTGAACCAGAGCGGCTATGCCCTGCGCGATATTCGGGAGATTTTTCTTAAAGGAGGATGAAGAGAAAGATAGACCATAGAGCACGCAGATAAAAAATAGATCACGGAAACACGGAATTTACCGAGACACGGAAAAGGATAAACCGCAGTGAAATAAACACGAATCTCACGAAAATGACGAAAAGCACGAAATAAACGAAACCCACGAAACAAGACTTTTGACTTTTAACCTGCTTTTCTTCTTTGCGGGCTTTGCACTCTTAGCGGTCAATGAGTAAATGGAGGGCTAAACTGTATGCGGGCGGTTATTCAGCGGGTGAAAAAGGCCCGGGTAGAAGTTAAGGGCGAAACGGTGGCGGAAATCGGCCCCGGACTCCTGGCACTTTTGGGCATCGCTAAAGACGATGCCATAGAAGACGCAGAAAAACTCGCCTTAAAGATAATGAATTTGCGCATCTTTGAAGATGACGCGGGCAGAATGAATCTCTCGGCCTTGGAAGTAAAAGGAGAAATGCTGGTCGTCTCTCAATTCACGCTTTTAGCCGATACCGCCCGCGGCCGCCGGCCCTCATTCACGCAGGCCGCTTCGCCCGAGGTGGCCATCCCCCTTTATGAGCATTTCGTGGAGATTTGCTTGGCCGCGGGTATGGATGTTAAGACCGGAGAATTTCAGGCGCGTATGGCTGTGTCTCTGGTGAACTGGGGACCGGTAACCATCGTCCTGGATAGCAAGAAATCTCTTTAATAGAAGCGCGCTTTGGATGCTGGACCACGAGGCCCCCTCGCCCTTTCAGTCTTTCAGCCGGGTAGCCTTCACCCCGGGTGGCCTATAAGCTCGCCCCACGACCAGCCGGCCGGCGAGGCCGATAGGGCCCGAATCCCCGGGGTCGGCCCAAAACCTCAGCCATCACCACCGCCCGCGGAAGGTCGGAAAGCCGCACCGGAAGAATCTTGAGCCTCCGGGCCACCTCTTTTTTCACAGGCGGGGCCTTACGAGATGGTGGACCCACACGCGCCCGGGCCGGACGCGGCGGACGCCTGACTTCCCTTCTCGGCCAGGGGCCCTCGCGAACCAGGGGTTCCATTTCGGAAACCGGCTCCAATAGTGGAACCTCTTTTGGTTTGGCCTCCTCAACCGGCTTTGCGGCAGGCCGGGCTCGAGGCGTGACGACTGGAGGCTGCTCTACTTCCGCTTCTCGTCCAACCACCCGCTCCACTACTATTCGCGGGCGTCTTCTCGGTTCGCGACCCTCTTCTATAAAGGCCGCTCGCTCTCTCTCTGCAACAGGAGCCCTCGGCTCTACCCCGGGTTTCTGCACCTCTGGTACTTGAGGCCGAGTGACAGTGGGCCCTTCTGGCCTTTCTTCTACCTCAACACCCATATCCCGCAGGAACCTCTTCACCTCTTCAAGTGAGGCGCGATATTCCGGACTTTCCCTGGATTCCGGCGTCTCCCCACGAGCCTGCTCTTCTCTGGCCTTGAGCCGCTTCAGGATAGCCGGCAAAGCGAAGAACAGAAAAAGCACCAGAAAAAAGTAAAAAGCTTCCACAGTATTTCCTTTCACCCTTGCAGGGGCTCAGGCTTCATCCCGCCTGCCCACCCAGCAACGGGCAGCCGTTACCCTCTTTCTCTTTCCGGGGCCTCGGGTCTCGGTTCACCACCCTCGCCAGCGATGGATGAGCGCATCTGGGTGTCGGCCTGAATGTTACGCAGGGAGTAATAATCCATAAGGCCCAGATTACCCTCACGAAAGGCCTGGGCGATGGCCTTGGGGACTTCCGCCTCTGCCAAAACCACCTTGGCGCGGTTTTCCCTCACTGTAGCACTCATTTCCTGCTCCCGGGCCACGGCCATAGCCCTTCGCTCCTCGGCCTTGGCCTGGGCTACCCTTAAATCGGCCGCGGCCTGTTCCGCCTGAAGCCGGGCACCGATATTCTCGCCTACATCCACATCGGCGATGTCTATGGATAAAATCTCAAAGGCGGTGCCGGCATCAAGGCCTTTGGTGAGCACGGTCTGCGATATGGAATCGGGATTTTCCAACACCTTCTTAAACGAGAGCGAGGAACCGATGGTGGTTACTATACCCTCGCCCACCCGGGCGATGATGGTCTCTTCGGTAGCCCCGCCCACCAGTTGGTCGATGTTCATCCTGACGGTGACCCGGGCCTTGGCCTTAACCTGAATGCCATCCATAGCCACGGCGTCAACGGTATCTTTGCCCTTGGTGGGGTCGGGGCAGTCGATGACCTTAGGTTTCACCGAGGTGCGCACGGCGTCCAGCACATCACGGCCGGCCAGGTCAATCCCCGTGGCCCGACGATAATCCAGGTCAATTCCCGCCCGGTCTGCGGCGATTAGTGCGCTTACCACATTGAGCACATTCCCGCCGGCCAGATAATGCGCTTCCAGCGCCTTGGTCTCCGAGGGAATGCCGGCCTGAACGCCCATTATCTTGGCCCGCACAATCACTCGCATATTTATCTTTCGCAAGGTCATACCGATGAGGTCGAACATAGTCACGCCCGCATTAGCCGTATAGGCCTCAAGCCAGATCCGGAAGAACTTGGCAATAATCACCAAGAACACCAGAACCACTATACCAATAAAAATTGCCAAAATAACCATTCCCGTACTCATACTCTACCCCTTTCAAGAATCCGCTTCTCGGACTTATCCGAATACCGACACAACCTCCTGTGAAAAAAGTGAGTTCTTAAACACCCTTGCTTTCACTGGCGGAAGCCTGTACGAATTCCAGCACATCCTCGCCGGAAAGGTCAATCTCTTTGGCTCGGCGAAAATCCAGGTCAACTCCTTCCTGGCGTGCTGCAACAAGAGCCGCCACCACCTTCAGCACATCTCCTCCAGCAAGATAATGCGCCTCCAATTCCTTCGTCTCCAGGGGAAGGCCGGTCTGAACACACATTACTTTCGCCCGCACAATTACTTTCATATCGACCCTTCGCAAGCTCATTCCCATCAGGTCAAAGATGCTTATACCGGTGTTGGCCATATAGGCTTCAAGCCAGATCCTGAAGAACTTGGCTATAATCACCACAAAAACGAGAATTAATATACCTATGCCAATGGCCCAAATGACCAACTCTTCTGGCATATCTCGCTCCTGCCAAAAACCTTCTTCTAACAACTCGCCTGAAGACCCGACACAACCTCCTTTGAAAAAGAATACCTCTTAAGCCTCGTTAGTCTCATCAGCAGGACGCACCACTACTCTATTACCCTCAATGCGCAACACTTTTATGGGAACGCCGGCTTCCAGCATCGTCCCTTCGGCCACCACATTTACCCTCTGGCCATCAATTTCTGCCATCCCCGAAGGCCGGCAGCGAGTCAGGGTGGTGCCGCTTTTTCCTCCCAGGCCTTTTAGGTCTTCATCCGCGCCGCCGGCCGAGACCAACTCTTGCTGAGTGCGCCTGAGCATTATCTTGCGGCCCATCGGCGTCGCAGGAAAGACCTTCACCCCAAAAAGCAAGGATGCAGGAAGTAAGATAATGATTAAAATCAGAAAAACTACGCCCAACATAATATTGATCCTGAAGGCGAAAACCACGCTGGTGATAAGCGAGGCCCCGGAACCTATAGCCAGAATACCGCCCGAGGGCACGAAAAGTTCCAGCACCGCGGCCACCAGCCCCACTATAAGCAAAATTATGGCCAAGAGCAAACCTGTGTCCAAGTTTTCCTCCTCCTAAATTTTGCGTACGATGATGCGATTGCCTTCTACGCGGACGACTCTTATCCTGGCACCCGCTTCAATGAAACCGCCCTCGGCCACCACATCCAGAACGCGCTCGCCGAAAGCGGCTTTGCCCGCGGGCCGAAGGATTTTCAAGACCTCGCCTTCCAGACCCACCAAATCCACCTCTTCCAGCCCGGAAGTGGCCGTGGCCCTAAGCATCCCGGAGGAATCCGCCGCGGCCAGAATTATACGGCCCAAAACCGGAACCTTGGGTAAAATCCTGGCCAGAAGAACCATAGCCACCAGCGACCCTATGATCGCTCCACCAACCTTAAACACATTCTTAAAAGTAAGGTCTATTTCCCCAGGGGTGCGGGGGATAAAATAGGGCTGAAAGGCAAAGAAAAGTCCCAGAATTATGAGGGCAATCCCGGTGGCCCCCACTACCCCGAAGCCAGGAATGACGAATAACTCTATGGCCAGAAGCACCACCCCCATAAGGAAAATCAAGATGGAAGTATGTTGTGCCAGCCCCACCATATATTTCCCCAAAAATAAAAGCGCAAAGCAGATTATGGCCACAGTACCCGGAAGCCCGAAACCCGGCACCTTGAACTCCACATATAGAGCGATAAGTCCTACAATCAAGAGTAGCGGTGCAATCTTATCCAGAAAACGCACCATATGTTCCGACCAATTGACCTCCAGTTCCATAACCTGGGCATACTTCAAATCATAAGCGGCCAGGAGTTCATCGCGACTTCTCACCATGTGCCTGGCGAAGCCATATTCTCTGGCCTCATCCGTGTAGATAGTCAGGAGTTTACCCTCTTTTACCACCACCTTCTTTTGTTGGACGCCCTTCTTCTCTTCATCGCTCCAGTGCTCAAAATCGCGCGCGTCAATGTATTTTTTAACCGTCCAGGTTATCTTGAGGGATTTGGCCTTGTCCTTTTCTTCGTTTGGGAGGGCCTCAAATTCCGTGATGGTGTATAACCTGGTAGCTTCCTCATCCTGGTAATGCACAGTTCTTACCTGCTTTTTCTCATCTTCGCTGAGGCCGGAGAGCTCTTCTATCGTGGCCTCCCGTTGTTCCTCCACCACGACCTCCAGCACCTCCATATCCTTGGTAACCATAGCCTCGGCCAGAGTCATCGGGTATCCATTTCTCTTGGCCATATTCCGCATATAGGTGCGAATGGGCGACTGGATTTTTTCACCCGCGGTCTCTATGCCCTCGCCGGTCACGATGATAGGCTCGCAATCACCAATCTTGGCGTTCGGACCCATTACCAGTTCGTCAGGGGCAAGCGCCATAAGCGCTCCGGCGGAGATGGCCGTTTGGGGCACATAGGCCACCGTCTTCACCTCGGTAATGCTCATTAAATAATCAACAATTTCAAAGGCCGGCTCCAGAAGCCCGCCGTAGGTGTCGATTTCATACACGATTAAACTGGGGCTATAGGCCAACGCCTCCCGGGTGCGGCGCTGGATGGATCTGAAAAGCCCCTCATCCACCATTCCGGTGGCAGATATCCAGGCCACCCGCTTGACTTGCTCCTGACTCGAAGTAAGTGAAATGACAGAAAGGCAAAGGATGGCGAATATCAAAATAAGCCCTGTCCACCTCGCCATTTTCCGGCCTCATACAGAAAAGAGGAACTGGTGGAGGATGCGGGGATCGAACCCGCGACCTACAGACTGCCAGCCTGTCGCTCTCCCAGCTGAGCTAATCCCCCATAGAATTTTAAAAATAATAATTCAACGCAGCCTCTCTGTCAAGCATTTTTTATTGAAAAAGGATGGGTTTTTCCTATAATGATGGTTCATCTGTGAAGAATTTGAAAGGGAATCTATGAGCACAAGGGAATATAACTTCGCCGACATTGAAGCCAAATGGCAAGGCTACTGGGAGGAAATCGGCCTTTTCCGGATGGACGAGCGTTCGCCCAGGCAAAAGTTCTATGCCTTGGTGATGTTTCCCTATCCTTCTTCTGTTCTCCATGTGGGCCACGGGAGGAATTATATCATCGGCGATGTGGTTACCCGATATAAGATTATGCGGGGATTCAATGTGCTCTCGCCCATCGGGTATGACGCCTTCGGCCTGCCGGCGGAGAATGCAGCCATCCAGGACGGCCTCCATCCGGCCATCTCCACGGAGCAAAACATCAAGCGAATCCGTGGGCAACTCAAGCGCTGGGGATTGGGTTACGATTGGTCCAGGGAGATTGCCACCCACGAGCCTGAGTATTACAAATGGACGCAGTGGGTATTTCTGAAACTTTATGAAAAGGGCCTGGCCTATCGAGCCGAAGCGCCGGTAAACTGGTGCCCCTCCTGCGCTACCAGCCTGGCTAATGAGGAGGTGGTGGCCGGAAGATGCGAACGCTGCGAGGCCGAGGTGGAGACGCGATATCTCCCCCAGTGGCTTTTCCGCATCACCGATTACGCCCAGCGTCTCCTTGATGACCTTTCGCTCCTTGACCAGTGGCCCCAGAGAGTCACGGTGATGCAGGCCAATTGGATAGGCCGAAGCGTAGGGGCCCAGGTGGAGTTTCGCCTGGCTGAAACAAACCAGCCCTTGCCCTGCTTTACCACTCGCCCGGACACCCTTTTCGGCGTGACTTTTATGACGCTCGCTCCGGAGCATCCTTTAATCGAAAAAATTGTCCGGGACACACCTGGGGAAAAAGAGGTGCTGAAATTCGCCCGCCGTGCCCGGAGCCTGCGCGTCCAGGAGCGCACCACGCCCGAACTGGAAAAAGAAGGCATATTCACCGGAAAATATGTCATAAATCCGGTAAATGATGAAAAAGTTCCCCTCTGGGTGGCAAATTACGCCCTTATGGAATATGGCACCGGCGCGGTGATGGCCGTGCCGGCCCACGACCAGCGCGATTTTGAATTCGCCAAGAAATACGGGCTGCCCATAAAGGTGGTCATCCGGCCTGAAGGCGAGGAACTTCGCTCGGAGGAAATGAGCGAGGCCTATATTGAAGATGGCATCCAGGTAAATTCGGGAAAATATGACGGGCTTGATAACCGGACGGCGATGAAGCGCATCGTGGAGGATTTGGCGGCCCGGGGACGGGGAAAAGAAGCGGTGGCCTACCGCATCCGGGACTGGATTATCTCCCGGCAGCGTTATTGGGGTGCGCCAATTCCTATCATCTATTGCGACAAGTGCGGAGAGGTCCCGGTGCCGGAGGAAGACTTGCCTGTGCGTTTGCCAGAGAAAATAGATTTCACCCCCAAAGGCAAAAGCCCTCTGGCCACTGTGGCAGACTTTGTTAATACCATTTGTCCCCATTGCCGCGGGCGGGCCCGGCGCGAGACGGACACCATAGCCCAGTGGCTTTGCTCCTGCTGGTACTTTCTGCGCTATCTTTCGCCCCACGCCAGCGAGCGCCCCTTTGACCCAACACTCGTCAATAAGTGGCTCCCGGTTGACCAGTATATCGGCGGCGTGGAGCATGCCGTGCTTCATCTGCTTTATTCGCGTTTTATCGTCAAGGTTCTTCACGACCAGGGCTTTGTGAATTTCAAAGAACCTTTCAAAGCCTTATTCACTCAGGGAATGATAGTCAAAGATGGCGCCAAGATGAGCAAGTCTAAGGGAAATGTGGTCTCGCCGGATGAGTTAATTGATAAATACGGGGCAGACACGCAGCGCCTTTACACCCTGTTTATCGGCCCGCCGGAGAAGGATGCCGAATGGAGCGACCGGGGGGTGCTGGGCGCATTTCGGTTTCTCAAGCGGCTCTGGGATTTGGTCAGCGAATTTGCCGGCGAGGTAAAAGATGCAAATATAGAAGAAATCGAGCCAGAGGCGCTTCCTCCCCGGATGCGCCGACTGCATCGCAAAACCCATCTTACCATAAAAAAAGTCGCCGAGGACATAGAGCGCTCCTGGCATTTCAATACGGCCATCGCCGCGGTAATGGAACTGGTAAATGAGCTTGGCGCAAGCCGGCCGCAAAGCCCTGCGGCCAGCCAGCCAGTCGGCCCGTCGAAAGCCGGGCCGTCCGGCCCTTCGACGGACGGCCAGGCGGCCGTCTTAAAAGAGGCCCTGGAGGCCGCGGTAATGCTCCTTTCGCCTTTCGTCCCGCATATCGCCGAGGAACTCTGGGAAACTCTCGGCCATAAGCCCAGCATATTTCACCAGAGTTGGCCTGCATATGACGAAGAGGCCACGGTAGCGGAGGAAATAGAAATCCCCATCCAGATAAATGGCAAACTGCGCAGCCGCATCCTGGTAGAGGCAGAAGCCACGGATGAAGAAATAAAGTCCGCCGCTTTGGCCGACCAAAAGGTGCAAAAACATACCGAGGGCAAAGAAATAAAACGCACCATCATCGTGCCCAAAAGGCTGATTAATTTGGTGGTTAAATAGCGAGTCAGCCATTCAGCCGACTTGGCTTTTCGTCATTCGTCATTCGAAACTCGTCACTCGAATGACTAATGACCAGTGACGGATGACGAATAACAAGGTCTGAAGGGCTTAATTGGGAACGAGTTTACTCCGTGAAGCCGGAGGTGCGGTTGAACTTGTCGCGGAAGTTGAGGACGCCCTGGGCTAAGGCCTCGGCAATACGCTGGCGATAACTTCCCGTAGCCAGAAGCCGGGCAGAAGAGTGATTGGACAAAAAACCCACTTCCACCAAGACCACCGGCGAGCGACTCCATTTCAGGACATAAAGGTCGCCCTTGCGGTGAAAGAATTTTACCCCGCGGTCAGGCACCGCAAGCGCCCGGTCCAGAGCGACCTGAATCTGTTTGGCCAGTTCCAGACTTTCCCGGCGATATTCCTCATATAACAAACTGAAAAGCATAGGCTCCACACTTGAGGCGATGCTTTCTCTTCCCAAAAGTTCGGCCGAGATATTTGCCTCCCGGGCGGCCACCTGGGCCCTGCGGTCATCGTCATAATAGCCCCCGCCGCGCCAGGATTCCTCACTGAAGGATTCCTTGACTATATAGGTCTCAAAGCCGCGGGCGCTGGGATGGCCGGAATTGGCGTGGATGGAGATGAAGGCATCCGCGTGGGTCTCATTAGCAATTTGCGTGCGCTGAGGGAGCGAAAGGAATTTGTCTTCGCTTCGGGTGAGGATAACTTCAAGGCCCCGGGTGCGCAGGATAGAAGCGAGCCTCAGGGCAATATCCAGGTTCACATCTTTTTCCTTCAAGCCGTAATGACCAATAGCGCCGGGGTCGTGGCCACCGTGGCCCGGGTCTATGACCACTTTGCGAAAGAGCGACTGGGTGGTGCGGGCTGGGACCCTCGGAACCAGGGCCGGGCGAGATACCTCCACTCGGCCTTCTGCCAGGCTTAGGTTCTGCTTCAGTATATCTTTCACACTGGAAGGCACGGCCAGTTTGCCGGCGGTGTATTTTGCGGGGGCTTCCATCTCCACCAGGCGTCCATTCAGGAGAAAGCGCCCCATACCCGGTGAGAAAAAGGCCTCAATTCCGGCGCCTTTGAGGATAAAGCGGTGAGTCGCCGGCTCCGGAACATAAGTGAGGCCAAGGTCTTCAGCAATTTGAGAAAGAGGAAGGAAGTTCTGCGCGCCTGCTTGCCCATAGGGGCGCGGCGAAGCGCGCTCGCCCAAAGCCACAGGACAAAAAAGCAGGATGGAAGTTGTGAGCCCTAAAAGGATTGCGCCTCTTCGCACCCAGGCCTCCTCTTCAAGATACTACGGGAGATTTTATGAAAAGACTGAACATAGGTCAACAAAATGTTGAGGCCTGAGCCCGGCCCCAAAGGATTCGGGCCATACCGTCGCCCATCCTCTCAGCGCCCGTGTACGCTTTTTTGCTTGCCATACCCCAGGGTATCGTCAATCTTCACCAGGGCCCAATCAAGAAGACCGCTCTTTGCCTTTATGAAGATTCTCGCGGCGTCGTGGATGAGGTGCTCAGGTTTATTAAATGGGCAACTGCGGATACAGTTGGAGCAGGAAGTCCGGTTGTGATGCCAGAAATTGAGGCATTTCTCCACATCCACATACCATTTCAAGATGCCCGGATTGTTTGACTTGCAGACGCCCTCTGAGATCATCCCTCCTTCGCTAATAGCACCGGGAGGGCAGGTGGTGGCGCATTTCTTGCACACCTCGCAGAACCTGCGCACGCCAAACTCGATAGGCTCGTCAGGGACAAGAGGGGCGTTGGTGAGGACCTTGCAAAGACGAACTCGGGGGCCGTATTTTTCGGTTATGAGAAGCCCGTTTCTTCCCAATTCACCGAGACCCGCATCTATGGCTAAAGGAATGCTTAAAGCGGTATCGTTACCGCAAGCGATGGCCTTAAAGCCCAGGTTGCGCAAAAATTCTGCCAGACAGCAGGCGGTAAAGACCATGCGGGA
>LIZR01000005.1 GCA_001302825.1 Planctomycetes bacterium DG_23
CACGGAAATGGGACGCAAGAGGCTTTTTATGAAGACCCGGGCGTACTTTACATCTCATTTCATCTTTTTCCTTTCTATCCGGGAACCGGCAGACCGGAGGAGACCGGCCGGGGCCCGGGCGCCGGTTTCACAGTGAATGTGCCCATTGGTTGGAGGACGGACCGGCAGGAATATCTCAATGTATTTCAGAAGACACTGCAAGAGAAAGTACCTCCCTTTGAGCCCCAGTTTCTGCTCATTTCCGCCGGCTTTGATGCTCATCGGGCCGACCCTCTGGCTGCGCTTCTCCTGGAAGCCGAGGACTTCGGCCGAATGACCGAGATGGTCGTGGAACTGGCCGCGCGCTTCGCCTCCGGACGCTTGGTCTCTGTGCTTGAGGGGGGCTATCATCCCACATTCCTTCCTTTATCTCTTGAGGCACATTTGAGGGCTCTTTCTCTTGCCTGAAGGCCTCTTTAGGCCGGGCTTTTTCCTTGCTTTTCTCATATCTTGCAGTAAAATAAGAAAAAACTCAGTTTAATCTCACCCATTGTGAAAGGAGGCCTTTAGATGGCAGCCAGGATTATTGACGGCGAAAAGATAGCGGCGCAGATTAAAGAGGGCCTCAGAAAAGATGTAGAGGAACTCGCTGGCAAGGGCAAATGTCCGCATATAGCGGGAGTTATGGTGGGCGAAAATCCGGGGGTGCGGGTGTATGTGCGCAGTCAGGAGCGGGCCTGCGAGGAACTGGGGATAAAATATACCCTGGACCAGCACCCGGATACTATGACTGAAGAAGCCCTCGCCGGCCGCATCCAGGAACTAAACGGCGACCCGGAGATAACCGGCATCATTCTTTTGATGCCTGTGCCTGCCGGAATAAATGCCCGGCGCATCCAGGCGCAGATAAACCCGGATAAGGATGTAGAAGGAATGAACCCGCAGAATTTAGGCAGGCTCATTTACGGGACGCCCCTGCTCGGCCCCTGCACCGCGGTGGGGGCGGTGGAACTGCTCAAAACCACAGGCGTTCCTATCGAAGGCGCTGAGGCCGTGGTTGTTGGCCATAGCGAGATTGTGGGAAAACCCATTGCCGTTTTGCTTCTCGGCCTTAATGCCACGACCCATATATGCCATATTTTTACCAAGGATTTGGCGTACCATACCAAGAATGCGGACATTTTGTTCATTGCTGCGGGAAAGTCCGGGGCCGTCTGGCAGCGCTACTGGAAGGAGAAGAGAAAGTATAATGAGAACCCTGAGGGCGAGCCGCCGGCCTTGCCGGATTTGTCGCCACTCATTAAGGCCGATATGCTGAAACCCGGGGTGGTCATCATAGATGTGGCCATAAACCGTATTCCGGAGGCCCTGGATGAAAGTGGCGACCCGGTCTTGAGCGAAAAGGGAAGGCCCCAGATGAAGACCACCGGCGATGTGGATTTTGAAGGGGCAAAGGAAATAGCCTCTTGGATTACCCCTGTTCCCGGTGGAGTGGGCCCGATGACCGTGGCCATGCTCTTGAAAAATGCGGTAGAGGCGGCGAAGATGGCGGTTGGCTAATTGGAATTGGTGAAGCCGAACCGCGCTCAGCAGAGAGGTGTAGGGAAAAATTGGAGGCTGCTTGGATAGCTTTTTGCAATGGCACGCAAAATTCTAAATATCGCTCACCGCGGCTGGTCAGCAGAGTTTCCGGAAAACACTTTGAGCGCTTTCCGTGCTGCTTGCGAGTTGGGAGTGGATATGGTTGAGGTGGATGTGCGGCTCACCAATGACGGCGAACTGGTGGCTATGCACGATAGGGAGGTTTCCCGCACCACGAATGGGAAAGGGTCGGTGAGCCAACTTACCCTCAAGCAGATAAAATCGTTGGATGCCGGGAGTTGGTTTGATAAGCGTTTTTCCGGGGAAAAGGTGCCTACGCTAAAAGAGGTGCTGGATGTAGTGAGCGGTAAATCCGGCATCCTGATGGAAGTAAAAGGGCCGGGTAAAGGGACGGAACAAGTCATAGAACGCATCCTGGAATTGGCTGACGGTTTCCCCGGCCCCTTAATCGTGCAATCCTTCAATTCCCGCTTTCTGGCCAAGTTTAAAGAGCGCGCCCCGCAGATAACTACCGGGATTTGTTCCCGCCAGCCGGATATAGTGCAGCGCGCCCTCAAGGCCCGCTGTCAGGGAATTCATTTCGGCTGGCTTTCACTTGCGGCCACGGCGCTGGGAGCAGCGCGCAAGCACGGCCTGCAAATTTTCGCCTGGACGGCCAAGCGGCGCCGGGATATAGAAATAATCCTACATTTGGATGTGGACGGCATCATCACTGACTGCCCGGATGTGCTCAAGCAGCGGCTCAAATCCCGCTGAGCCTTCGTTGCGGGAAGAAGTTTCCTTGGCAGACCCTTCTTATTCTTCCTTTGCCTCAAGTTCCTTTATGCGCCATTTCAAAATAGCCAGATGCTGCGCCAATTCCTTATTCCTATCGGCAAGGCTGGAGATGATAGTGGAAAATTGTAAGAGAATCATCACCAGGAACAGGAAGGAAAGCACCAGAAGGGCGGTGAGGTAAAAAAGTCCGGTCACCTTTGCGATAAAACCAACCGAGCCCGGCCAGAAAGCAAAGACCAGCATAACCACTGCAGTAAGTAGCCAGAGCAGTGAATACTCTTCCCGAAGTTTACCCCGCCTTATAAGTTCCAGCACCAAAAGCAGTAGGCCAAAGGCTATAACGCCGATAGTGAGTTGTATCCTGATTATCACTTTTCACTCCTTTCGTCAAACTTCGGTTTTTTCTTGAAAAGGCCAATCATCAAGGCCAAAAGAACCTTAATCATATAATAAACTGACCGGCCCGGCGTGATGGAAGAGGCCCCGGCCAACCGAGGGCTCATAGTTACCGGGATTTCGGTAATCTTAAATCCGGCGCGATGAAGAAGAACGATGGATTCGGGCTCAGGATAATCGGTAGGATAAATGCTGGCGAGGAATTCAATAGTTCTTACGCACACGGCCCGAAAGCCAGAGGTGACATCTCTAATCCTCTGACGGATAATTAGAGAGATGAAAGTGCTTAGGATCAACATCCCTAAACGGCGCACCAGAGGTGCCGGATACGAGGTTTTATTTCCGAAAAATCTGGAGCCAATAACCATATCCGCCTGGTGATGGGACAGGGAATTAGTTAGTTTAGCGATTTCGCTGGCCGGATGCTGCCCGTCGGCATCAACCTGGACGACAACAGAATAATCCATTTCTCGGGCGAATTTGAAGCCGGTTTGTTGGGCAACTCCTATGCCCATATTATAGGGCAGGTCTATCACTGCTGCGCCTTCGGCCTTGGCCTTATGGGAGGTGTGGTCGATGGAACCATCGTTAACTACTAAAATATGGACATCAGGTAGATGTGATTTTATATCCCGCACCACTTTCGCTATGGTTTGCTCTTCGTTATAAGCAGGAATTATGACCAGAGTTTTGGCAGACATCACTGACTTCCAGGCTTTGAATTATCTTGAGCAGGATATTTCAACCTGTAAATCTTAGCATGCTCGTCGATTTTTGCAAGTGGATGGGAAACGAGTTCAAGGTCTTGAGGATTTAACTTATTCCAAAAATCGGGGCATATTCTGTCAAACTTCCTATCCACGATTAGGAAATCCGCTCCAGCGGACCGGGCCTTAAGCATAATATCTTCGTAACTACCCCACGTAACCCTGTGGAAGCCAGCGCCGGCATAAAAGGCCTCCTGTGGCTTTTGGGAGGCGATGGTGAATTCCGCCAGTCCAGAATTCTCTTTGAGCCAGCGTCCAACTTCTTTCTGCCAGGCCCGGTGTGCACGAATAGGACGAAGCCCTCTGGGCAAGCAGGCACCAAGGATAGCCAGTATAATTATACTGCTTGTCAGAAAAGACCAGTGCCTGGCCGAAGCCTTCCCCTGCACCGGCCCCCATTCTGAAAATCGTTCATCAATTTCCCAGAACCCCACCGCTGCCCACGATAAGGCCATAGGGATGAAGGCGTAAAGATATCTATCGTTTATGGGAATGTTTGCCGAGAACGCCAGGTATCTGGGCATGATGAAGGAAAGGATATAGGCTTCACCGAGTCTAAAGCGCGGCAGTCTTTTTCTTTTAATGAGGCCAAAGGGAAGAAAAATGAGAAAGGCAGGATAGTATGACTTGGCCAGGCCCTGCAGGGCATCGGGAAAGTTCAGTAAAAGCCTTCGGGGCATTCTTTGAGCAATTTTTAGATAAGGGGCCAGGCCCGGCTCGTAAAAGTCTTCCCCATATAAAAAATTAGCCTTTACCCTGTTGGTGCGGATTCTTATCAGTCTCGCTGGCGATTGATGGAATAAGACCATAAAAATTGAAGCGAAGATTACAAGAAGACCCAGGCAGATGGCACTGGCAGCGAGTTTCCAGCGCCACTCCTTTCTTATAGTGCGAATCCGGTAAAGCCAGAGCCAGCCCGTTACCACGAATGTAGGCAGAAGACCTTCCCACCGGGTCATAGATATAAGCAGCAAAAGAATGCCGATAGGGACGAAAAGGAAGACCTTTTTTCTCTGGATACCAACCCAGGCGAGATAGGCGATGGAAGTCAAAAGGAAAAAGTAGGTGGCTTCGGTAAGGACCTCGGCAGAGGCCTGCAGGAGATAGGGATGGATGATGTAAAAGAAAACGGTTAAGGCAGCGACCTTTCGGTCAAAGATATCCTTTACCAAGAAAAAAAGCGGAAAGACCGTTAAAGACCCCAGAAAGAGTGAAACCATCCTGCCGGAGAGTTCAACATCGCCGAATATATACGAGAAAAGGCGAGTAAGGATAGGCAAGAAAGGAGGATAGTGTGGATAGTAGGGAGAAGGCATTTTGGGCAGGGCCTTAGCAAGCCAGAGATAAGCACAGCCATCTGCAGCAACTCCTTTAGCCGTCAGAACCATAAAGAGCTTTAGGGCGAAAGCAGCTATGAAGAGAACCAGGACTATCTTGCGGTTTCTAAAAAAAGCCCCTAATTTGCAGCAGGAGTTTCCTGCCTCGGCTTGTGCATCAGGAATTGCCATAGTCCTTGAACTTTCGCTGGTTAACTTCAAGGTAAAAAGCACCTGTTTTCCACCACTTTCGCTATGGTTTGCTCTTCGTTATAAGCAGGAATTATGACCAGAGTTTTGGCAGACATCACTGACTTCCAGGATTTGAACTATCTTGAGCAGGATATTTCAACCTGTAAATCTTAGCATGCTCGTCGATTTTTGCAAGTGGATGGGAAACGAGTTCAAGATCCTCGGGACTAAACTTGCTCCAGAAATCCGGACATATTTCATCAAACTTGCTGTCAACGATTAGAAAATCTACCCTGGCCGCCCTGGCCTCACGCATAATATTTTCATAGGT
This sequence comes from Planctomycetes bacterium DG_23, assembly GCA_001302825.1. Classification (GTDB taxonomy): domain Bacteria; phylum Planctomycetota; class DG-23; order DG-23; family DG-23; genus DG-23. Next base: position 5,361 of record LIZR01000005.1, read on the forward strand.
CCCCGGCTTAAGTTGTTGGAAGCCAGCGCCGGCATAAAAGGCCTCCTGCGGCTTTCGGGAGGCGATGGTGAATTCCTTTGTTCCGGAATTTTCTTTGAGCCAGCGCCCAATTTCCTTCTGCCAGGCCCGGTGTGCTCTAATAGGACGAAGCCCTTTGGGCAAGCAAGCACCAAGGATAGCAACCATAATCAAACTGCTTATAAGGAATGACCAGCGCCTGGCCGAGAGAGTACCTCGGCTTAGCGCCCGTTCTGAAACTCTTTCATTTATCTCCCAGAAGCCCACCGCAGCCCAGGATAGAGCCATAGGGATGAAGGCGTATAGATATCTATCAGTTACCGGTATCAGTGCCGCTATTACCGGTATCCTGACCATAAGGAAGGAAAGGATATAGACTTCACCAACTCTAAAGCCGGGCAGCCGTTTTCTCCTGATTAGGCCAAAGGGAAGGAGAATGAGAAAGGCAGGATAATATGACTTGGCCAGCCGCCGCAAGGTGCGGGGCAAGTTTCGCACGAATCTAAGCGGCATTCTCTGAGCAATTTTTAGATAAGGTCCCAGGCCCGGCTCGTAAAGGTCTTCCCCGCGCAAGAAAACATTCTTTACGTTGATGAGGCGGTTTTCTATCAGTCTCGCTGGCGATTGATAGAATAAGACCATAAAAATTGAAGCCAAGATCACAAAAAGACCCAGGCAGATAGCAGTGGCAGTGAGTTTCCAGCGCCACTCCGTCTTGATTCTCCGCCCGTGCCAAAACCACACCCAGCCTATTACCACGAAGGTTGGCAGAATTCCTTCCCAGCGGGTCAGAGATATAAGAGGCAGAAGGATACCGATAGGGACGAAAAAAAGCGCCTTTTTCTTATGTACAGCCACCCAGGCGAGATAGGCGGTGGAGGTTAAGAGGAAAAAGTAGGTGGCCTCAGTGAGGGTCTCTGCGGAGGCCTGTAGTAGATAGGGATGAATGATGTAAAAGAAAACGGTCAGAACTGCGACCTTGTGGTCGAAGATATCTTTCACTAAGAAGAAAAGCGGAAAAACAGTCAGAGAGCCCAGGAAGAGCGAGACCATCCTGCCGGAGAGTTCAACATCGCTGAATATGTAGGTAACAGCACGAATGAGGAAGGGGAACAGGGGAGGAAGGAATAGGTCTGGCCTCTGCGGAGAAACCATTTTGGGGAGGGCTTGTGAAAGCCAGAGATACCCACAGCCATCTTTGGCCACTCCTTTGGCGGTGAAAACGGAGATGAGCCGAAGCCCCAAGGCGAGCAAAAAAAGCACCAGAAGTATGCGCCCTCTGTGGTCTTCTTCTGAAAATATTTTTGAAAAATGTCTCCTTAGCATCTAAAATACCTTCTACGCCAGAACATCCGGTATCATTTGTTACTCGGTGCCTTGACGATATATAACACAACAGGGTAATGGCTTTTAGGCCAGGGCAATCTCGCCATAAAGGAGCCCTTTTTCTCTAAAGGGCCTCCTACAATTTCCACCGGATAATTAGTGGTCAGAAACTGTCCCACTTGCTTATCCATTCTGTGTTCAACATAGGCAATGGAATAGCCTCCATTCAAAATTGAATCAGTCAGTTCCTTTAACTGCTGCCGGGAGAGACTCCTGGTGTTTGTAAAGACAGGTCTGTGAGGGAAAAGCCCTACATCCCAATAACAAGTCAAGACGACCGTTTTCTCTCCGGTGTGGGCTAATACAAAATTGGACACATTACGAAAATAGAGTCGGGCCAAAGTCTTTTCAATCAGCCCCCAGGGAGCAAAGACAAATGTAAAGAGGCTAAATGCTATCAGAATAAGAAGGGCCGGTTTTTGAGCAGAAGGGGCAAAGGCGGAAAGCGCAACCGTTGCCCAAATGGGCAAAAGCGCAAGAAGCGGCAACAGATATCTCAGAAATGATGAGCCCAAAGTCAAGAAATTCTCTCTGGCCACCTCGGGGTCTCCATAACCATAAGGCATAAAGTTGCCAAAGAACCAAATCGGAAGTAGCAAAATCACCAGGCCGAGGGAGGCCTTGAGCCAGGTAATCCTGCGCCGCCTCACCCAGAGATATAGACCGACCAGGCTGAAAACGAAGACCGGGGCAGCCAGACTAAAAGAGACCGGAATCGACAAAAAGTTGAGCCTTAGCCATATTAAGGAAGGCCGTAACAGGAGTTCTAAACCGAGGGAAAGACCGCTTATGGAACTTGTGGCCAAGGTGGAGAACCCCCTGTGCAAGGAGTGTGGATATCCCGTAGCCAAAGGAGAGCCATATAAAAAATTGAGATAAACCATAAGCAAGACTATGAAAAAACACCCCGAAGCAAGGGAAAGAAGCAGATGCCGTTTCCTGAGCCTTTTCCAATTCCAATAGATAGGAAAGCCCAGGGCCGGAAGAAAAATCACGCTCGAGTACCTGGCCCAAACCAGAAGTCCACAACAGGCGCCAAAAATAATATAATATGTCTTTTTGTTCTCACTCACCGCCTTCGACAGGGCCAGAAGCCCTGCCAGAAATAGCACTAAATTGAGCATGCCCGCCAGCAGCGAAGTTGCCAGCCAGGCAAATATGGGCGTCACAGCCAAAAGCAGTGCGGACCATAGGGCCCCTCTATCATCTTCTAAAATGATGCGGGAGAGGTGATAGCACAGATAAATCGCGACAGTGGCTAATAACGGATCAACTATTAAGGCCCAGGAATCAGGAAAAGCCAGTTTGAATAACCCTAAAAGAAAGATGAGCCCGGGAGACACTCCCGGTGCCGCCTGGCCCTTTTCATTATTGACGAAAGCCCTGGGAAGGAGTCCCCTGATGCCTAATTCAACCTCTGCCGGCATATGAGAAGTAATCTTGCCGCGACTGGCCAGCAAAGTAGAAAAATAATCGTAATTGGCTTCGTCCGGTGAGAGGTGATGCCTGGCTACCAGCCAGGGCGATGCATAAAATACAAAACAAGCGATGAGGAGATAAAAAATGCGCCCTCTTTGGCTATTTGTTTTTCCGCTTCTCACCACAATTCTCTTTCTTAGCTGTGCCTTTTGGGTCCAATTGAAGAAATCCGCCACTCACCTCCGACTTTTTTCTTTATACTGTTGAAAAACAGCACTTCGGAGTCCCAACCCACACCAGGGCGCGCTCCTTTCGTCCCAAAAGCGTTTCAGCTCATCCAATATGGGGGAGATAATATTCTATGACCATTAGTATTTTCATATTCCCTCTCTTTTGACCTGCCAAATCACGATAGCATCGTTCTCGAAGACTTTTTGCAAGAAATCCACTCCTGGAAGTTTGTTCACGAACGATTCAGGATAGCCGCCGAAATGCCTTACTCGGTGGTCGGGATAAATTCTGCCTTTATAGATCAGGAGATGACTGATCCTGTGTTTGTCTAAAATCTCTCTTATTCTGGAGTTATCGGCCTTCCAGAAGAGTTCGATGCAATCACGCCGGCCGAATAAGATCTCCCACAATGCCGGCCGACCGGTATTATAGGAAACGAGGAAAGACTCGGCAGTGAATAACCTGGAATCTGGCGGGACTTCGCTTTTTATGTAATTAAAGGCCTCCCTTTCATCGGCCGTTATCCTTCTCTCCTTAATTACATAAGCAAAAGCCGCCGCGAATTGAAGCAGGCATAGTGCGACTATTAGATAAGCCGGGATTTTTTTCTTGCCGTCTCTCAATGTCTTACTGCCCAGGATGGCCAAAAGGGGTATTATGGGCGTAAGATATCTGAGCCCCCACCAGTCCTTGAAGAACAGGGCATAAAGTGGCAGATATACAATTACAGGCAAGACTAACAAGAGGTCTTGTTTCTCATAAAATCGTCTGATGCCAAACAAATAGGCGGCAAGCAGAACAAGCAAACTGAGGCCCAAATACTTCGGTATATTACTCGGCTTCCTAATATCTGAAGGCAGGAAGTTTATCAGTTCAGTGGTTGGGGATGGGATTTGTGAATTCTGAAGAGTTGCCGCAGGGGGAGGAAGGCTGGCCTGTCTGGCCCCGCGCCAAATAGAAAAGAGGTTTGTTTTGATTTGGGTGCCAACATATTGCACCACCCGCCCTCTATCACCCGGAACGACGAGCCCTCCGAGATTCCTATATCTGTACACAAAATCGGGTAGGGTCACGGCTAAAATCAAAATACAGAAAATCAGGCCATTCTTGAAACGAGAAATTACCGGCACCGATTTCCCAGAGAGGGTGAAAGCAAAAAATGTGGGGAACAAGAAATATGAGTTCCTTTTGGTAAGGAACATCAATCCCATCAAGACCCCGGCCCAAAAGTATCTTTTCTTGATGATGAAATAAAGACCAAAGGGAACCAGCGCTGCTATGGGCATATCCATAAAAAACATTATTCCGAAGGCCACGAACATAGGAATGGTGGCTGTAATCACTGCCGCATACCAGCCCGCCTCCTTGCCATACATCTCCCGGGCCAAAAGGTAGGTGCCAGATATTAGCAATACATAGAATCCGGTATGATAAACTTGAGCCACGGCCTTGGATGCGCCTGCGCATACCTTCCAGATGAGCATCAAGCCAAAATGCCAAAGAGGCGCCATTGTGCGGTATTTATAATGGCCTAACTCTTCACGGGTATCGACCAAACCGAGATATGCCGGACGCTTTCCAGATTCATACCAATCTCTGGCAAACCAGAAATGATTGATTTCGTCGCTGAACCTGAGGTTGCTAAAAAGCCCCCCGGCAAGCATACACGAAGCAAGAACCCCCAATAAGACTATGCTTTTCCTGTACATATCTCTATGTTAAAGGCTAAAAAAACAAATCCACATATCTCCCTTTAAGACAAAATCTAAGGAGAGGGCATTCCCCTCAAAGCAAAATTTCAAAGTTTTATTCTTGTGACAGCCTCTCAAAATGTCAAGCATAAACTTAATTCCGGCAGGGGCTGCCACGAAGTTTTCAAGGCGTTGAGTGTGGGAAAATATGGAAGATAGTTATGGAACTGAAAGTAGCGTCAGTAAAGTGAATTATATAGTGTGAGAACCAGAGGCCTGGCTACATCAGTCATAGCGTTGATATCGCCGATGACGCCCGCAGCAATTTCGCCAATTAATCTACAAAAGTTCCGCTTCCTTTAAGACCTGGGGCACCAGGCTATCCCAGCCTAAAGGCATTATGTGGGCCCCCTGGCACATAAGGCGCATCTCCCGAATGAGACGGGCAGCAATCTCCACACTCTTCTTTTGCCGATCCTCTTTGGCTACCGAGGCCATCTCCTCCATCATCTCATCGGGCACCACCACTCCGGCTACATTAGCGTTCATATATTTGGCCATCCCTGCAGATTTGAGTAGCACTATCCCCACCAGGATGGGCACATCAATATGCTCCACCTTTTTCATAAACTCCTCAAACCGCCCGGGCTCATATACCGCCTGGGTCTGGATGAACTGGGCGCCTGCGGCCACCTTCTTTTCCAGTTTTATTATCTGCGGCTCCACCGGGTCGGCACACGGGGTAACCACCGCACCCTTGAAAAACTCCGGCGCACCGGCAAGGTCATTTCCGGCCATATCCTTGCCGGCCTCAAGCCCGGCTATGACCTTAAGGAGTTGGACGGAGTCCAGTTCGAAAACCGGCATAGCCTGAGGATGGTCGCCCAAGGCCACATGGTCGCCGGTTATGGCCAGGACATTTCTTATGCCCAGCACATATGCGCTCAGCAGGTCAGACTGCATAGCCAGGCGGTTTCTATCCCGGCAGGTCATCTGAAAGACGGGTTCTATGCCCATATCCAGGAGTTGATGGCACACCGCCATAGAGCCCAGACGCATCACCGAACTCTGGATATCGGTAACATTCACCGCGGCCACCACGCCTTTATAGTATTCCGCTTCGTGGAACATCTCGTCTGTATCCACGCCCTTGGGCGGGCCAATCTCGCCGGTTACCGTAAACTTCCCATCCGCAAGAGACTCACTTAAGTTGCTCATCTTTGTCTCCTTAATCTCTCGTTTGCTTAAGATTCCCACAAGGCCTCAGTTCATCTGCTCATTCGGCAGGGGGAACCTTAACCGGTCTTTTTTTCTCCCATTCATACTTACCCGGCCAGGCCATAGGTGAATAGTCCTTGGGCTCCTGGTAAATAGCCATCTTGTCCAGTTCGCCTCGTTCCTTAAGGCGTTCATAAATAAGCACCCAGGCGCAATCTTTATCCGGGTCGGTCTCGCATTTGCCTTCGTTGTAGCCGCCGCAGGGGCCGTTCAGGAGGGCCTTGGCACAACGAGTTATGGGGCAAATGCCGTCCGTCTTCTCCAGGATGCATTCTCCGCAAAGCCGACACAGTTCCTGGTATTTGCCCAGCCGCACTACCTGACCGGAAAACAGTGAATCGCAGCCCGGATGCACCTTCACGCCCAATTGGTCGCCGATGGTCTGAACCCCGGCTCCGCAGGCCAAAACCAGGATGCTATCGGCGCCCTCTATGGCCTCTTTATGTGCGCGGCCCTGTTCTCGCACTTCGCCGGAAAGGCAGCAGACATCCATTACCGTGGTGCCGGTTATCTCTTTGCCCAGTTCCTCGAGTTTTTTCTTCATCTCGGCCACTTCCTCTTCGCCGCCCACCTTGCAGGTGGTGGCGCAGTCGGCGCAGCCGCTAATGAATATCTTCTTTTCTCCCTCCAGCGCCTCTTTTATCTCCTCAAAGGATTTCTGTTTCTGTATTATCATTTCTTTCTCCTTCTAACCTTCGGTCTCAATAATGGCCAAAGTCTCGCCCACCGCAATAATATCTTCCTCCTTGGCCAGAATCTCGCTTATGGTGCCCGTTGCCGGTGCGGGGACATTGAAACTGGCTTTATCCGTGACCATCTCCACCAGGTCGTCGCCCTCTTTTATTTTACTGCCCTTTTCCACATAGAAGAAAGAGACCGTGGCCTCATTAGGCGCATCCTCTCCCAAATCCGGCAACTTAACCTCAACTCGCATAGCACTCCCTCCATCGTTTGGACAAACGGGTGCTTGTTAAAAGTACCCCTTTCTCTGACCGCTGTGCTCAGGCCCAAATACTTAAACAATATATTATACCATCCAATCGCCAATTACACAATATAAAATATAGGGTTGACAAATAATTTTTGAGGCGCTATATTAGTAAGAAAATTATAAAATTTTGGCCCTTTTCGGGGTTGGGGGATTGAGAATTCTTAAAAAGTTTATTTTAGTGGGTGCGGTGGGATTTCTCCTTACGGCCTGGGGCGGTTGCCAGGTCCCGGGATTTTTCCCCATAGAGCCATCCCCTGAGGTCGCTCCCACTACGCATATCTTTGTCATATCTATAGATGGACTCAGACCCGATGCCTTGAAGGTTGCCAACACTCCCCATATTGATAAGTTGCGAGAACAGGGCGCCTTCACCCCCAGGGCACAGACGGTTCTTCCTTCCAGAACCCTCCCCGCACATACTTCTATGCTTTCAGGCCTCAAGGTGGAAAAGCACCAGGTAGAAACTAACACATATCACGATGAAATGGGTTATTTTTCTTTCCCCACTATCTTCACCAAGGCCAAAGAGCAGGGCCTAAGCACGGCCTTTTTCGCAAACCTGCATTTCTTCCGCTTTCTGGCTAATCCCCGGGATGTGGATAAGATGGAATTTCCCGAAAGCGAACGCAGGGCGTATAAATATATTTTTAGGCCTTTAGGTGAACGGGCCACCCATCACATCCGCAGTAGTAAACCTGCCCTTTTATTTTTGCATCTCGCCCAGGTAGACGGGGCTGGACACGCCTATGGCTGGATGAGTAAAGAGCAGATAGATATGGTCGAGGTGGTTGACCGCCAGGTGGGTCAGGTTTTAGAAGCGGTCAAGGCAGGCGGTATCTGGCAAAATTCTTATTTCATCATCACCGCTGACCACGGCGGACACGAAAAGGGCCACGGCACATCCCTGCCTGAAGATATGACCATCCCCTGGCTTATTTGTGGGCCCAATATCAAAAAGGGATACGAAATTGAAGGGCAGGTGCACGTTTACGATACGGCGGCCACGGTTCTTTATATCCTGGGCATTCCAATTCCTGAAGATTGGGATGGCCGGCCGGTAATTGAGGCCTTTGAGATGCCACTTTCCTCAGAAGTCGGCCTCCTTCAGAAAAGGTGCATCGAGGTTTGAATTAATCGGCAAAAGGGCAAAGCGCTTCCGGCTTTTATTCCTCTTGATGTCGGGACAATCTTTGCTTAGGGGGCAAAAAAATTACAAAAAAGTGACATTTTGGTGAATTTTTTCCTTGACTGCGCTATATATTGATATATATTAAACAAACTGCTCAATATGCTGTATAAATATAGGTCCAGTAAGTCTTTATCAATACATTATTTAGGACTGCGGCGGTGAATCTCTTGACCTTTTTTCCTGCCTTTGCTTTTTGTAACATTTCCTTCCCATCTACACTGACTCACCCTATATTTTCCAGACCTATTTTCTCGTGCAAAAACAAAGCGGAGACTGGCTTTGCTTTGTCCATTCTGTAAGGCTGATAATGATAAGGTGGTGGATTCGCGCTCCGCCGCGGGTGGCGCGATGATACGCCGCCGTCGGGAATGCCTCCAGTGCAGCCGCCGCTATACCACCTATGAGCAAGTGGAGGAAGCGCCCCTTAAAGTCGTAAAAAAGGACGGACGCCGCGAGCCGTTCGACCGCCGCAAGATACTTGCCGGCATAAATAAGGCCTGCGAAAAAAGGCCCATTTCCACCGGCATCCAGGAAGAGTTGGTGGATGAGATAGAGAAAGAGATTTTCGGGGTATTTGACCGGGAGGTTACGAGCAAATTCATCGGCGAATTGGTGATGAAGCATCTCAGAAACCTCGACCAGGTGGCCTATGTTCGCTTTGCTTCCGTTTATCGTGAATTCAAGGATGTGAGCGAATTTTTGGAGGAACTTCAGCCCATGCTCAAACGAACCAGGGCCAGGAAAAGTCCGCGTAAGAAGAGTGGCAAAAAGGCTTGAAGGGAGGTCAGGATAGTGCGGCGCATTAAAAAGGTGAGAAAGCGGGACGGCCGTGTCGTGCCCTTTAACAAACAAAAGATTGCCGATGCCATCTTCAAGGCCGCTCAGGCGGTGGGAGGCGAGGACCCCCTCCTGGCAGAGGAACTGGCGGGCGTGGTTGTCTTATTCCTGGAGAAACACTATGAGGGAGAAATTCCCGGGATTGAGGATATCCAGGATATGGTGGAGAAGGTGCTCATTGAGACCGGCCACGCCAAGACGGCCAAGGCCTATATACTCTATCGGGATAAACGGGCCAGGATTCGTGAGGCCTTGCGAGTGAGAAAAGAACACATCGCCCCCAAAGATTCTACGGATATGAGCCTTATGGTGGACCCGGGCACCAAGGATGAGATTATGCCCTGGTCAAAGGGAAAGATAGTCACGGCGCTGGAGACCGAAGCGGATTTGGATACCGGCCTTGCCCAGGAGATTGCCTCCGCCGTGGAGAAGCGGGTCTTCTCCTCGGGTCTGAAGCGTATCTCCACCTCTTTAGTCCGAGAATTGGTGGATAATGAACTTTTTGAGCGCGGCCTTTCGGCCAAACTGGAGCAGCAATCAATAGTGGGTATGCCCAAATACGACCTGGAGCAATTAGTATTCTCCAAGAGCAACGAAAATAGCAATATCACCGCCAATAATCCCGAGGCCATAAATCTGGCTATCGCCGAAAATACGCTAAAGCAATATGCCCTGCAGGAGATTTTCCCCAGGGAGGTGGCCGTGGCCCATCGTGAAGGCGTTATTCATCTTCACGACCTAGGCTATCCCACCCGGGTTTATTGCTCCAGCCATTCCCTGGAATATCTCAAGAAATACGGGCTGAGCCTGCAGAACCTGGACACCTCTTCCGCCCCGGCTCGGCACGCCCGCACGCTCACCGGCCATCTCAACACCTTTCTGGCATCAATGCAGGCTTACTATGCCGGGGCCTTGGGCGTGGGCTATATCAACATATTTTACGCCCCTTATGTGGAGCAAATGAGTTATAAGATGATGAAGCAGGAAGCACAGCATCTCATCTTCAGCGCCTCCCAGAGCGCTTTCTCCCGCGGCGGCCAGACCCTGTTCCTGGACTTCAATGTCCACACTGGAGTGCCTGCTTATCTTCGCTCCATTCCGGCCATGGGTCCCGGCGGCGTCTACACAAACAAGACCTACGGCGAATATGAGGGAGTGGCTCAGGAATTCTTGCGCGCTATGCTGGATGTCTGGAGGGAGGGAGACCAATTCGGCCATATCTTCGCCTTCCCTAAATGCGACCTGCATATTACCCAGGAGTCCTTCACCGACCCTAAGCAACTGGAACTGGCGAAATATGCTTGTCAGATTGCCAGCGAAAACGGTGTGCCTTACTTCGTCTTTGATCGGGACGAAGTTACCCTGGCCGCTTGCTGTCGGCTGCGTACCACCATTGAGGATAATTTTATGATTCAGCATCCCGAAAGCATGCGTTTCTGCGGATTCCAAAATGTGACCATAAATTTGCCCCAGGCAGCCTATCGGGCCGGAAAGGGAAACTTTGAAGGGCTTTTTGACGAAATTTCGCAGGCTATGGATTTGGCGGTTGAGGCGCATCTGGCCAAGCGCAAATTTATTTCCCGGCTGATGGCCACGCCGGAAATGCCTTTGTGGGAGATTGGCAAAAATGCGGCCGATGGCCGGCCTTATATAGACCTGAGCAAAGTTACCTATATTATAGGAATAGTAGGGCTAAACGAATGTGTGCAGTATCTGACCGGGCGCGAACTGCACGAGGGAGATGATGTGGTAAAGTTGGGGCTAAAGATAATCTCCTTTATGTATTTTAAGGCCAAGGAAGCGGAGAAGAAACTGGGACTGAAATTTTCCTTGGAGGAATCTCCCGCAGAGAGCGCCACCAGACGGCTGGCCAAGATTGACCTTAGGAATTTCCCTGAGGCCCGGGAGGTTATCCGCGGCGATGTTGAAGAGGATGAATGCTTCTATACCAATAGCATCCATCTTCGCCCCGATGCCCCGGTAGACCTCTTAACCAGGATCAAAATGCAGAGCAAGTTTCATACGATGATTGAATCCGGCGCCATCATCCATGCCTTCGTGGGCGAGCATCTACCGCCGGCCGAGAGCATCCTCAATCTGGTGAAAAAGACCTACGAAAAAACTCAGGCCGCCCAACTTACCATCTCCCCGGAATTCACCATCTGCAACCATTGCCACCAGACCACCAGGGGGCTTTCGGATGTGTGTGCTTTGTGTGCTTCTTCCAATGTCTATCAAATAACCCGTATAGTGGGTTATTACAGCCGTATCAATAACTGGAATAAATCCAAACTCGGTGAACTGAAGGCGCGCCGCCGCGGCAATTACCGTCTCTCGGAGGCCGCGCCCAAAAGGGCCGAAGTCAAACAACCCGTAGCCGCTTCCTGAGAACATATAATCACCTAACTTACAAATCAAATTTTGCCATCTTTGGAAAGGGGGATTCGCGAGATGACCGTGGCCATCTTCGGCAAAGAGGACTGTCAAATTTGCAAGGCCGCCAGGAAAAAGATAGCCTTTTTCCTCGGTAAATGGGGTTTGTCCGGGAAGGTGGCCACGAAATTTTACGATATGTCCACTGTGGATGGGATGGCTGAAGGGGCCTTCCACGATGTGCTTGAGATACCTACCACCATCATCTTTGCTGGCGAAAAGAGTCTGGCCCGCTGGGAAGGGAAACTCCCGCCTTCAAGTGAACTTGGTGCGCATCTCCAAAATTCCCTCAAGTAAAATTAGGAAGAAAAACTTTTAAGGCCTTCTCTATGCTCCCGGAAATAAAAGGTTTTATCCAGACCACGCTTATCGACTGGCCGGGGAAGATAGCCTCGGAGATTTTTCTCGCCGGCTGTAACTTCCGCTGCCCTTATTGCCATTCCCGCCATCTGGTAGTTGCCCCTCAGGAACTGGAGACCATTCCCCTTGATGCGGTGCTGGCACATCTTAAAAAGAATGCTGGCTGGATAGATGGAGTGGTGGTTTCGGGCGGTGAGCCTACGCTTCATCAAGACCTCGGTGCACTTTTGGAGAAGTTCATTCGGTTGGGCTTGCCGGTCAAACTTGATACCAACGGCACCCGGCCTGAATTTCTTACAGAACTTTCCCGGGCCGGGCTCATCCATTATGTGGCTATGGACATTAAGGCCCCCCTGGATGAGCGCTACTTTGGCTCCTCTGGCGTTAAATGTGACCTGGAAGCCGTTCGCCACAGCATCGATTTTCTACTCCAGGATAACCTGGACTACGAGTTTCGCACTACGGTCTGTCCGGCCTTCTTGGAGCGAAAAGACATATGCGATATTGCGCGGCAGATTGAGGGCGCCAGGCGTTACATTCTGCAGAATTTCCGACCGGTGAATTGCCTGGACCCGAAAATGGAAGAAGTTGACCCCTTTCCAAAGGAACTCTTGCAGGAGATGGCTTCGGAAGCGCGGGCGTTTGTGGGTGAGGTGAGCGTGCGCGGCGAAATTCCCTCGGTCTCTGCTTAAAATGAAGGCAAATTTCGCTTCGGTGTTCCTGGAATTTGCCTTTATTTTTTGTCCACATTATATTAGAATACAAAAGTGATTTTTTGGCGTATTTAGAGATAAGAGAGGCTCAAGTGAAGGAAGCGCTTCACTGGCGAAAACTGAAAGATGGACGGGTTCACTGCCAACTTTGCCCCCATTACTGTGTGATAGCCGATGGTGAAGTGGGCAAATGCCGGGTGAGAAAGAATATTGAGGGGGTGCTCTATTCGTTGATTTATGCCCGGGCCACCTCCGTGGCTATGGACCCCATAGAGAAAAAGCCCCTTTATCATTTTTATCCTTCCACCAGCATTCTTTCTCTGGGCACCAATGGCTGTAATTTCGTATGTCCCTGGTGCCAGAACTGGCATATCTCCCAGGCCACCGCATCTACAGAAGAGGTCTCGTCCCAGCGGGCCGTGAAGCTGGCTCAGCGCGCCGGTTCCATAGGCATCGCCTACACCTATAACGAGCCCCTAATCTGGTTTGAATATGTTGTGCATACTGCCAAACTTGCCCACGACAGTGGCCTTAAGAATGTCTTGGTGACCAATGGATATGTAAATCAGGAACCTTTGGAAGAACTTCTTCCCTATATGGACGCTCTGAATATTGACATAAAGTCTATGGAAGAGGATTTCTACAGGGAATATTGCGGTGCGAGACTTGCGCCTGTGCTGGAGACGGCCAAAACAGCGAAGGCTTCGGCTCATATAGAACTTACCAATCTGCTCATCACCGGAGAAAACGATTCTCCGCAGGGAATCGAAAAATTCGTCGACTGGGTGGAAGAAAACCTCGGGCCCGAAACCCCGGTGCATTTCTCCGCTTACTTCCCCAGCTATCGCTTCAGCGCCCCGGCCACCCCACTTTCCTCTCTCCTTTCCGCTTATTCCATCGCTACCCAGCGACTTCACTATGTATATCTGGGCAATGTCAATGCCCCGGAAGGTCGGGATACGCTCTGCCGGCATTGCGGTGCCACTATTATAAGTCGCCTCGGATATAGCACCGATATTTCCGCTCTCAGTGATGGTAAATGTAAGGCCTGTGGCGGCGAAAATAATATTGTGGCCTAAGATGGCCAAATTTCTTGTTCAAAGACTTCACTAATTCTCGGGCCTTAACATATCTATTAAGTGGCACGGGAAAATCCTCAAGGAAAAGGCTATTTATGCCGATATAGGAAAAGGAGGTGATGTATGGGGAGATTTTGGAAAAAGGTTTTAACCAGAGGGCATGGGCTGGCCATAGTGGCGTTAATCCTGGGCCTGGGGGCTTGCACTGTGGCGGGGAAGTCTGAGCCCGTGACTCTGACAGATGTGACTGCCGAATTGGGCCGAAGGGGCTTGCGAGGTTTGCCGGCTCTGGACTACCTGGGCCTTTCCCGGCAAACCACCGTGGCCGAATTGACTGAACTTCGGGCCACTGACTTTGTTGAAGTGGAAGGATATGGGTTAGTGATAGGGCTGAGGGAGAAGGGCTCTTCGGCCCCACCCGAACCTATGCGCAGCGAACTCAAGAAAGAGTTAGCCAGGCAGGGCTATGATAGGGACATAATACCCGATATGCTGGAATCGCTGGATACGGCCTGGGTAAGGGTCTGGGGACGCATACCGCCTGCTGCCCCTAAAGGCTCATCATTTGACTGTTTCGTGGAGGCCGGTAGCCCCTCAGTGGACTTAACCGGCGGCTATCTTCTAAGGGCTAACCTTTATTGGGGTCTAACGGAAGCAGAAGGATATGTGGATGTCAAGGCCACTGCCCAGGGCCCGGTAGGCGCTGGAGGATTTGATTATAAGGCCGTGCATTCCGGTAGGGGCATTGTGCACCAGGGAGTAATCCTCGGAGGCGGAACCGTCTTAGATACCCGAGTCCTTTATCTGAATCTTAAAGAACCAAACCCTAAGTTCGCTTTGGGCTTAACTTTACTCATAAATAGCAGATTTTCCGCTCGGGCAGCGGTAGTATCCGAACAGCAAATTATGTTGGGGGTGCCCCCTCAATACCTTGATGACTGGAAGCGCTTCACCCAGGTGGTGGACAAAAGGGCCTCTTGGATGCTGGATGAAGAGGGGCGCTATGGTATGCTGGACGAGATTTACAAAACCCTAATACATGCAGAAGGTGACGAGGTGAGTGAAGTAGCCTTATACCTGGAAGCCATTGGCCCGCCTGCTGCGGACCATTTGCGGGCCGCGCTCAGGCTGCCGGATAGGGAAGTGCGCTATCAAGCGGCTAAAGTTCTTGCCTTTAGCAGAGACCAAAGCGCAAGCGAAGCGCTCTATGAATTCGCCACCACCGGCACCCCCGCTCGCCGAGTAGAGGCGACAAGGCTTTTGGGCAAGACGGGCGGGGCCTCCAGCGTGCCCCTTTTGGCCCGCCTTCTGGCAAGCGAGATATACCAGGTGCGTTGGGAGGCTATGCAGGCCCTGCAAGCCTTGAAGGACGAAACCTACATCCGGGTTGATGAGATGCGCCATTTCCAACTATTGGCCGTACGTGGCGAAATTGAGCAAGTCATTCTTGTCAATCAAAGGGGCCTGCCCAAGATAATGCTCTTCGGCGAAAACATCTCCGTGATACCCCCGGCCACCGTTGAGGTAAGGGGCGGGCTGGTTAATCTCCTCTTTGAAAAGGATGGAGCCACGGCTTATTTCTGGCAAGGCAAAGAACGCAAAAAACTTGAACTGTCTCTCAGAGTCAGAGATATAGTGAAACTGCTGGTAACCTTAAACTTAAATTTTTATGACATTGTACAAGTGTTGGAAGATCTGAGTAAGGCTGGGGCCTTGAGAGCCCAGGTGGTTTCCATTTAGGCCTGGGAAAGCACAATCCCGTGGGTTCTGAGATATGTTCCTGAAGCAACTTAAGATATCCGGCTTCAAATCCTTTGGGGAGAAGACCGAGTTCCTTTTTGACCAGGGACTAACGGCCTTAGTGGGGCCCAACGGGTGCGGCAAGAGTAATCTGGTGGATGCGGTTAAATGGATTCTTGGGGAGCAAAGCCCCAAGAGCCTGCGTGCCCGGGAGATGGCCGACCTTATATACGATGGTGGCGCTTCCGAGCGTGCTTTAGGCTTTGCCGAGGCCACATTGGTTCTGAGTCTGGATGGCCACGATAGCCAGGCGGAAGATGGAGAGGTTCTCATTACCCGCCGGGTATATCAGAGTGGCGAAGGCGAATATCTTCTGAATAACGAGCCCTGCCGACTCAGGGATATTCGCGAACTTCTTATGGACACTGGCCTCGGTGCCAGCGCTTACTCGGTCATCGAGCAAGGCAAGGTGGATTTTCTCCTCTCCGCTGGGCGCCAGGAACGGCGTATGATTCTGGACGAGGCCGCCGGTATTAACAAATTTAAGCAGAGAAAAAAAGAGGCCCTGGCCAAACTGGATAGAGTGGAGATGAATCTCCTTCGCCTGGGCGATATCATCCAGGAGGTGAAGCACCAACTTCGCTCCATAAAATATCAGGCCGGGCGTGCCCGCACCTTCCGACGCTTGAAGCGACTCCTTCACACTATGCAACTCACCTGGGCCCTGCACAACTATCACGGCCTTTATAGTGAGAAAGAGTCACGGGAGCGGGAACTTTCTCTTCTGACAAAGAAGAAGTCCGGTCTTGAAACCAAGGCCCGGGAAATTGCGCAAAGAAGGGAACACCTTGAGGCACAGGCCTCCTCTCTCCGTAATGAGGCCGCACACCTTACTCAGCAAAAAGCCACCCTCAAGGCTCAAGAGACTTCCCTCTCAGAGCAAATTGAATTTAACGAGAAGAGAATAGAAGAACTTACTCAAGAGACGGATAGGCTCCAGCGCTCTGAGGCTCATATTCGTAAGCGTCTCGCAGAATTAGAGGTTCAAATTTCTGATGAGACGAAGGCCCTGGCAAATCTTCAGGAGGAAAAGGGCAAGAACGAGCGCCGCCTCGAAGAGTCCCGCAGAGAATCTCAGGAAATAGCCAGCCGTCTGCAGGAACTTAGACTTCATCTGGCCACGAGAAAAAATCAGGTGGTTGAGATTGCCAGTGTTCTGGCAAGACTTCAGAATAAAAAGGCGGTGCTTACCACCCAACAGGAAAGTCAGAAGCACGGGCTCAAGCGTCTTAAAACCAAGGCCTCCGAGGTGCGTAGCCAACTGGAGGCTATCCTTTCTCGGAAAGACGCCCTTAAAAATAACGAGACTCAACTTCTCACTCAGGATGAAGCGCTGGAGCACGCGCTTGGGGAATTGAGAGGTAAGGCGCACCAGTTAGAAACGGCCCTGGCCGAGATAGCCCAGAAGTGCGCCAGGAATCTTCGCCTGAGTGAGGCCCTTGCATCCCAGCGCGAACTGCTGCAGAACTTGATATCGCGCCGCGAAGGCGTGGACGCCGGTGCCGCGGCCGTCCTGGAGGCCTCTTCCCAGAACCGACTTCAAGGCATCAAAGGCCTCCTGGCCGATTTTGTTTCTGTGTCTCAAGCCTTCGCCCTTGCAGTGGAAGCAGCCCTGGAAGATATAGAGCAGTATATTATAACCGAGAATCGGAAGGCGGCCCTTGCAGCCTTGGACTTCGTTGATAAAAAAAATCACCGGGCCGCCTTCATACCTTTGGATGCCTTCAAATCTTCATCGTTCATCGTTAACCGTTCACCAGCCAAGGGCGAAGGGCGAGCGGCGAGCGGTGAGCGCTTGGACTTTCCAATTCCTTTGATTAGCGTAGTTGAGGCAGAGGAAACAGCCAGAGCAGTCGTGGAATCTCTTCTGAGCGATTTCTTTTTGGTAGAGAATCTGGCCCAGGCCGAAGCACTCCGGGCCAACGGTTACGCGGACAAGATACTGGTCACCTTGGATGGAGAGATAGTGAAGCCTCCGGGGATAATAGCGGGGGGAAAGCAAGGTGGGGGCGGCCTCATTATGCGGAGTAGTCGCCTTGCTGAGATAGAAGAGCACCTCCGCGTTTTGGCCCAGGAGCACATAAGTCTGGAGGAGGAAAAGGAGAAAAAGTCCTTAGAACTTCAAAATATGCAAAAACAGAGCTCCAGTCTTGAGGCCAACCGCAGAGAACTTGCCGAGAAACTTGTACAATGCCGTAATGAACTTTCTCGCGTTTCTCTTTCAGAGAAGACCTTGAGCGATGAAACGGAAGTGAGCCGCCTGGAGATAGAAGAGGTCGAAGCCGAACTTAATAGACTACGCTTTGAGGACGAGGGTCTCGGGAATGAGATAAACCAGAAAAGTGAAGATAAGTCTCAAACGGAAGCGGAGGTCGCCTCCCTTGAAGGAGAAATTAGAGCGACCGAAGAAGAGTCTTTAAGGCTTGGTTCTTTGGTAGCGAAATTAGAAGTTACTATAACTGAAGGCGAAAAAAGATTTGAGGCTGCCCAGAGCCTCCTGGGCGAGTTAAGGAAAAACTTGGCTGAGCGCTCTGAGGAACTTTCCGCTATGGAGGAAAAAAGGTGCGTAACCAGAAATAAGATTGCTCAAACCGAGCGAGAGATAGAGGCCAAAAAAACACTTCTTGTCCAGGTGCGGCAAGAATGCGCCCAGGCAAATGCCGAACTCTCTCGTCTCCAGCAGAAGGAAAATGCCCTGGCGTCTTCCTTAAGAGAGACAGCAAGCGCTCAAGATGAGATAAATGCTTCAATTTCAGAAGTTTCTCAGGAAATATCCCGGCTGGAACTTGCCCAAAAAGAGACTTGTGTCAGGATGACCAACTGGGAGGAGCGCATAGAGGAGGAGTTTTCCGAGAGGCTCTCACACTTGCATTCCCGCTTCTTATCCTCTGCTTCTGATCCAGATGCGGTGGCTTCCCCGGCAACTGCTCTGGCGGCAAACGAGCGAATGGAAACTCTCTCTCTACCCAGCGAAGACGATGCGCCATTTGATCTGGCGGCTCTGGCCTCTTCCGAGACGGACTGGCTCGCCTACAAAGAGGAGATGGATAAGTTGCGCAAGAAAATCTCTTCGTTGGGGAATGTCAATTTGGAGGCCCTTTCCCAGGAGGAAGAACTCCAGAAGCGGGTGTCTTTTCTCACCGCTCAGGAGGAAGACCTCAAGAAGGCTAAGGGAGAACTCCTGGAGGTCATCTCCCGCATAAATCGCAAAAGCCGTGAAATGTTCCTCGCCACCTTTTCTCTGGTGAGGGAAAATTTCCAGGAGATTTTCCGCAAACTCTTCGGGGGCGGGCGTGCTGATATATTTCTGGTGGATGAAAGCGATGAGCTGGAATCGGATGTGGAGATAATCGCCCGGCCTCCGGGCAAAGAGGTCAAGTCCATTACGCTGCTTTCCGGCGGCGAAAGTGTGCTCGCGGCTATGGCCTTGTTTTTCGCTATCCTTAAGGCCAGACCCTCGCCTTTTTGTATCTTGGATGAGGTGGATGCCGCTCTGGATGAGGCCAATACCGTCCGCTTCCTTCTGGTACTTCAGGAATTCCTTAAAGGCACTCAATTTGTCATCATCACTCACAACAAGCGCACTATGAGCGCGGCGGGCGCCCTTTACGGTGTCACTATGCAAAAATCTGGCATCTCCAAAAGAATAGCCGTGAAGTTCCAGGGAGAAGCAGCCTGACCTTTCTTTGTGGGTGAAGTGGTCCGCTGATAACATCAAATTTTATATTGCAAGCGCTGTCCAATTTTTATTATCCTTCTTGCCAGGTGCTTATGAAATCCTTATTTGAAAAGGCTCGAATTGGGGACCTTACGCTGCCCAATCGTCTGGTGCGCTCGGCCACCGGAGAACGGGCTGCCGATGACGGCGGCCGGGTGACTGACGATTTGGTGCATATTATAGAGAAGTTGGCGGAAGGGGAGGTGGGCCTTATAATCTTAGGTCACTCGTTCGTCCATCCTCCGGGTAGAGTTAGCCGGAAGATGACCGGGATACATCAAGACGGCCTCATCAGCGGGCTTACTCGCATTACCGAGGCCGTGCATAGATATGATTCCAGGGTAGCACTCCAGATAAATCACGCCGGACGCCAGACATCCAAAGAGATTATCGGTGGTCTGCCACTGGTTCCTTCCCTGGTGCCAGAGTACGCCCCCAAAGGTGAGGTTAAGGTTTTAACCGATAAAGATATAGAAGAAATCATAGAGTGCTTCGCCCAGGCGGCAAGGCGAGGTAAAGAGGCCGGTTTCGATGCCGTCCAGATTCATGCCGCCCACGGCTATTTGGTGAGCCAGTTTCTTTCACCTATGATGAATCACCGCCAGGACAAATGGGGTGGTAGCCCGGCAGGAAGGATGCGCTTTTTGCAGGAGATAGTGCGGCGCACGCACAGACTCCTCGGCTCTAATTTCCCCCTTTTAGTCAAACTTAACGCTGACGAATTTATTGAAGGAGGCTTGAGGATTGAAGAATCCTGTGAGGTATCCGGGATGCTTGAGGCCGAAGGGATAGATGCTATTGAAATCTCCGGCGGCATAAGAGAGACGGCCAGTCTTATCATACGCAAAGACATAGACGCGCCGGAGAAGGAGGCCTATTTTCTTCCCTATGCTCGCAAGTTGCGCCAGGCGACGAGTATCCCGTTAATCCTGGTGGGCGGGATAAGGACACTTGCTGTGATGGAGCGGATTTTAGGAGACGGCGAGGCGGATTTCATTTCTATGTGTCGGCCCTTTATCCGCCAGCCGGACCTGACCAGGAAACTCAAAAACCGTGAGACGACTGAGGCCAGTTGTATTTCTTGCAGCCGCTGCTCCCAGGAGCGCGAGCGCCCGGTTTACTGCCCATTAGACGAAACCTACTGACAAAATGGTGGGCTATGTCCCGACTACCGCTGGGTAAACTCAAATCCGAACTACTGGATAAGTTGCTCACGCTTTATAAGGGCCAGGCTGACTCTTCCGTAGTCCTGGGGCCCCGGATAGGCGAGGATGCTGCGGTTATTGACCTGGGCGATAGATACCTCATAGCCAAAACCGACCCCATCACCTTTGCTACTGAGGAGATAGGCTGGTATGCGGTGCACAT
The DNA here is from genome assembly GCA_001302825.1 of Planctomycetes bacterium DG_23. Taxonomy (GTDB): domain Bacteria; phylum Planctomycetota; class DG-23; order DG-23; family DG-23; genus DG-23. The sequence continues at coordinate 25,872 of LIZR01000005.1, forward strand.
AAACGCCAACGATGTGGCCACCACCGGGGCCCGGCCGCGCTGGTTCCAGGCCGCGCTGCTTCTCCCGGAAGCCTCCCCGGAGGATTTGGCCGAGCAAATTTTCGCTCAGATGGACCGGGCGATGAAAGAACTGGGTGTGGCCTTAGTTGGAGGCCACACCGAAATTACCTACGGCCTGGACCGGCCTATAGTAGTAGGCTCTATGTTCGCCGAGATAGAAAAGGATAAACTCGTCCAGAAAACGAATATCCAGGTGGGCGATGAAATCATCCTCACCAAAGGGATAGTAATAGAGGGAACGGCTGTCATCGCCCGGGAAAAAGAAAAGGGACTCAAAGAAGATTTTCCTCCCGAATTCATTCAGCGGGCGAGAAATTATCTCTATGAGCCGGGGATAAGCGTGGTGGAGGATGCGCTCATCGCCGCTTCTGCCGGCGCTTGCGCTTTGCACGACCCCACCGAAGGCGGCCTTAATATGGGGCTCTGGGAACTGGCCACTACCTCGGGGAAAGGAATTGTCCTTTACGAGGACCAGGTTCCCATACTACTGGAAGCAAAGGCATTGTGCGAGCGTTTCGGCCTCAATCCTTTCGGAACCATCACCTCCGGAAGCCTCTTGGTGGTCATATCAGCAGAAAAATCCGCAGAGCTTCTGGCCCGCTATGAAGAAAAGGGCATTAAGGCGGCTAAGATTGGAGAGATTACCTCCAGCGGCCTGAGTGTGAAGCGCCAGGGAAAGATTTACGATTTGAAATATAGCGAAAAGGATGAGATCACCAGGATTTTTGAGTGAGGGCGGTCCTTGAAGGAAGATAAAAGGGAAATGGTCTATGAGGCCCTCAGGTTTAAGGAGCCTACCCTTCTTCCTTACCATATAGATGTCCTTGCGCCGGTGGCCGAGAAACTGAAGACCCATTTCGCCACAGACGATATTGATGCGGCTATGGGGAATTTCCTGCGCTGGCTGAGTATGGAGAAACAGTGGCAGGAACTACCAGGCGGCCCGGGCAGGCTACCCATCCCCGCCGAAGGCGGGCAGGCGGCCCGGTCGCCTCGGCGACACGCCCGTATGGGCGGCAGGGCCCTGGATGAATTCGCCGTTATCTGGCGAACAACCGGCGTCAATCGTGGCTATGTGGTGGAGCATCCCTTAAAGGAACCCAGCCTCAAAGGTTATGAATTCCCTCAATTTGATTATGAGAAGAAACTCGGCTATTTTCCTTTTGCGGTTGAAAGAGGCAAGGGTCACTTTCTGGTGGCCTGGGTGGGCGACCTGTGGGAGAGGGCGCATTTCCTGCGGGGCCTGGACCATCTCCTGAGTGACCTTTTGCTCCATCCGGCCTTTGTTCACGAACTTCTCCAGCGGCTGGAGGAGATTATCTTGAGGAATATGGATGCTATGAGCCGCTATGTTGTGGACGCTTTTTTCCTGAGCGATGATTACGGCCTTCAGGAGAACTTGATGATGCGCCCAGCGACCTGGCGGGAGTTTATAAAGCCGCATCTGGTGAATATCTTCCGAAAAGGCCACCAGTTGGGCAGGATTTGTTTTCTTCATTCTTGCGGAAATGTAAGCGAGATAGTGCCGGATTTAATTGAAGTGGGCCTTGATGTGCTTCATCCCATCCAGCCGGAGGCGATGGACATCGCCGGGTTGAAGAAAGAGTATGGAAGCGATTTAACTTTTTATGGTGGCCTGGGTACGCAACAAGTTTTAGTGCGGGGAAGCCCAGGAGAAGTGAGGGAAGAAGTGAAAAGGCTTGCTGAAGTGATGGGGCAGGGGGGTGGATATATTCTGGGGCCGGGGATTTCCATCCAGCACGATGTGCCTTTGGGTAACCTCCTGGCCTTAATTGAAGAAGCCAGCCTTCTGGCCAAGTAGCCCGTCAAGGGCCGGGCTATGCGGCCGTCCCTGCCGGCCGCTACGGGCGGGTCGCCCTGGCGACCAGGCCGCCTGTCCGCCTTCGGCGGATATGGGCCGGCAGGCGGGCTTCCGTTTGACGGATAGCCTCAAGGCAGCACGGTTATGGATAACAGACCGTCTTCATCGCGCACCTGGGTAGCCGAGATGTAGGTCAGATGTTGCTGCAAGACTTCCAGGCTGGGCAGAGGAACCTCCTCGCCAGTGGCTGCAGAGATTGTCGCAATGAGCGTATAGACTTGATCGAGAAGTTGGCCCAGGTCAGCATAAAAAAGTACCAGAGGCTGCGGTGGGAAACCGGCGGTGGCTTCCCGGAAAAGGGCATTTTCCTGAATGGTTGGCGCCGGCTCGGTCAGGCTGCGCAGGGCGGACTTCAAGAGGATATTGCTGGTGGAGAAGAAAAAGAAGTCGTCGGTCACCACATAGGCCGGGCCATCTATAGGCAGAGGTGGTGCCTCGGCCTCGCCCGGGGGCATAGCCATAAATGCCGGCGGTAAGAAAACATTTATCCTGTAGCCCAGATAGTCCTGTTCTTGCACAGGAAACATCATCAAGGGAGGAATAGGGAGTTGTCTTATTTTGGAGAGGGCATCTGCAAATCTGCCGCTATTTTCCAGGGCGCAAAAGACCACCACTGCCACGGTTCCTTCAGCGCCGTAAGCACTTTTGGGTACCACAAATAGACCGGCTTCATTACCCATAGAGCCTATTAGGTCCTCCTCCAGGCTAAAATCAAATTCCGCTTCATACTGGGCCAATAGGGCTTGAAACTGGCCGAAATGCTCCATACCAGGTTCTGCGGACCGGGCCTCCAGTTGTGCCATTATCTGTTTCCAGTATTCTTGGTAATCCATAAATACATAAGAGTAGCAAATTGCTGCGGTGGGGGTGAAGCTCAGGGATCTTGCTGGAGGTATTTCTGATGGAAGTATCTTCATACTACCCGTAGGCATACCCGGTGCGTAGGTATAGGAGGTAAGTAGCGTTTTTCCCGGAGCAAGAGTTATTCCACCACCCATGGCCTTAATGGAGGCCTCTTCCATACTTGTGAATGAATCTCTCATTTGATTTTTAGGGCCGAAGGTGGCTCCGGGAGGTTGTGGAGGGCCGAATTCTCGGAAGAATTTCTCGCTTATTTCTTCTATGGGAAGGTCGTATAAGGGCTCACTATTAACGAAGAACACGGCGTCCGGTTTCTCGCCAACTTTGCTCGTGACATATCTATAAGTGGGGTTTTGGGAAAGCGGCGCCTGGAGTTGGGTTTTATAGCTGGCAATCATTCGCTCCAGCGCTTCCACGCCATAGGTGGCTATGAAAAGATTATCCATAAAGGCATAGGCCACGGCGACGGACGGATCTTCCTTATCCTCCAAGATATTGATGGCCACGCCGCGGCTTTCGGCGGTTTTGCGGTAAGGGGCGTTTTCCGCTGCGCTATCGAGGGTGCGTTCAATTATTTCCTCCAGGGCGGCTTGTTTTTCCCCTATGTCCGCAATGATGGCTAAGTAAGGGACGACTTTGGTTTCGCGAATTTCCACCTCTTTTTCAGGAAGTTTGCCGGTTTCAAAATCGAAATTTTCGAAGTCCACCGCATCCCAATCTACTTCCATCTTTTTTTCGGTAGAGGTTTCAGTTTTTAGGTCAAAAAGGACAAAAGCCATCTCGCCCACGAACATCTCGGAGATTTCCTTGAAGGAAATGCCTATTTCCAGTTCCGCTTTTTGAAGGCCCTGGCGAGCCTCCTCCACGGTACTCTGGAGGAGATTTTGTATCTCCTCTTCCTCCCAGAGTTTATAGAGGTTGGTTTCCTTGAAATTTTCTTTTGTTTGGCTAATGTTTCTTACCGAGACATAGACCAGTGCAGTATCCGGGATAAAGGTGTCAAACGAGTCCGTTTCAGCAAGGGCTTGGGGCAGGGCCAGAATTAAAGTGAAAGTTAAAAGAAAAGCCACAAGCCAAGCCCTCTTGCCGCTTCGTTTGCCGAAAAACAGAGCGAGACCCCCGTCCTCTTTCATTACTTGCCTCCTTCCTCTCTTCTTTCCTCGGCTGGCTCCTCCTGTTTGCCCGGGCCCGTTTGGCCGGGCTCTTCAGAAGGTTTTTCCGCCTGCTTCCTCTTGGGAGGTGCCAGATACCTGTAACCCAGATTTGGGTTATCCTTGCCAAAAGCGAAGGCCGCCCGATTCTTTATGAAGTCCCGTACATAATTCACCGGCACGGCAAAGGCGATGTTTTCCTGAAAATAACTTTTCAGGGTTACAACCCCTACCACCTGGCCGTAAATGTTAAATAAAGGGCCGCCGCTATTTCCCGGATTTACCGCAGCGGTGGTCTGGATATAAAGTATACCGCGGATATTTCTGGCCTTAGAACTTACTATTCCCTCGGAGACCGTGTGATGCCAGAGGAGGCGCTTAAAACCCTCCTTCTCCAGGGTGAAGGCCCCGGGATTGCCTATGGCCACCACCTGGTCGCCGGTTTTGAGTTTGTCTTCATCGCCAAATGGGGCTACAGTGAGTTCCACACCTTCCAATGCCTCATCCTTTATCTTGAGCAAAGCGAGGTCGAAGTAGCGGTTGAAGGCCACTATCTCCACCTCCTCAATTCTTTTCCGTTCCACGCTCTCGCCCCGGCCGCCCACGCCGGATTTGGTGAAGATAGTGATGGCGTTTTTCCTTTCTCCCGCAATGACATGGTGGTTGGTAAGACAGTAACCATCCGAAGTGATGATGAAGCCCGTGCCCCAGCCCTTGGCGTTGCTTATGACTACCACTGAATTCTCATAGAGGTCTACCAGTTCTTTGACTGATTTTTCCGGCTCCGCTGGACCGGCGGGCTTATTCGTAAGAGCGAGAAGAAGGTCGGCCGGAAGGGGTTCGGTTTTTTCTACTTCTTGGAGGGTTTCTTTTTCTTTCTCGCGCTTTATCTCCAGGACTTCGGAGCGGGGGATCACCAAAACATCGTATCCCAAATCCACCACCACTACTTTTTCATCCTCTTTTAATATCTTTCCCTCTACTTGGGCCTTATCTTTAAGATATATGGTATCCGCCCAAATTGCTGAATACATTGTCAGCAGAAAAAATGTAAAGAAAATTCTCTTCAGCATCTCTTATCCTTAAGTCCTGCCACATCCGATGAGGCAAGATTTGCCATAAAAAGTAGCCCTTTTAATTATACACTTTTGGGTTTGACTGTCAAACGAAAACTTTTTATCTTTTCAAAATAATACGGAAATGCTACAATAAGCGACTAAGCACTGGCAGAATACTCTTATTACGGGGGAGATGGCGATGGCTAAAGTTTTCTCATTTTGCGTAATATTCTCACTTTTTTGCTTATGGAGCATCGCCGCGGCAGAAGAGGACGATGTAGCCGAGAAGCCAAAGGTAAAGATGATCTCCGATACCTTCGGCTTTCTGGGGCCCGAAATCTATAAAGCTGATAAGGCCGCCGAGTTCCTGCGCATAGCCGATTTTAATTCCGACGGCAAGCCCGATATCCTCTTCGTCGATAATTCCAAAAATGAGATTTATGTACTTATGCAGAGGGAAACCGACGAGCACCCTGCTTTTGAGAAAATTACCTTTGCAACAGAGCGCTGGATAGGGAGTCTCGATGCCGGGGATTTGAATCAAGACGGTCGAGTGGACTGGGCCTATGTGGGCGACCCCAAAAAGGTGGCCATACGCTACGGAGCGGTCGAAGGTCGTTTCGAAGAACAGCAGGAACTGGAGACCGAAGGCCGCTATCTTGAGATAAGCGATTTCAATGGCGATGGTCGCGCTGACCTCCTGGTTTTGGATGAGGCCTTCTTTTATCTCATCTATCAGGACGACGAGGGAAATCTAAAGGAGCCGGAAAAATATCCTTTCCGTAGCCGCGAGGGAGCCTTCTTCGAGGTTGGCGACATAAACGGCGACGGCAAAGGCGATGTGGTTTTCGGTAGTAGGCGCGGAAGTGACGAGATTTCTTACCGACTGTCAAATCCTCAAGGTCGTCTGGACCCGGAACTCGTGCAGGAGTTGAGGAATCTCCAGGACCTTTATGTTAAAGATGTAGATGGCGACGGCCGGGCAGAAATATTTTCCTTCCACAAAAATACCAAGGCCTTGAAGTTGCTGAGCTTGAAAGAGGCCGAGGAAAGCGACAAAAGCCCTCAGTTGAGCCAAGTCCGCTATTATGCTTACAAAGACCGAGGTGTCCGGGGCGAGTTCCGTGTGGCTACCGGCGATATAAACGGAAATGGTAAGTTGGAAGTGGTCCTGGCGGATAGCTCCGCAGCTACGCTCAAGATATATGAACAGGACGAACAGGGAAATCTCATCCAGGAGCGGACTTTCCCTTCCCTCACCGGGGTGACTGCGGTAAAGGTGCACGATTTGGACGCGGATGGACGCGGGGAGATACTGCTCTTGAGCCCGGAGGAAGAACTAATAGGCATCGCCGCGATGAAAGACGGAGAAATCAAGTTCCCCAAACCGATACTTCCCTTGGGAAAACCAGTGGCCTTTGACGCGGGAGATGTTACAGGTAGTGGCAAAATGGATTTAGTGTATGCTACTGAGAGGAAGGGAGATGCGATGCCCGCGCTCTATATCCTGGCCCAGACCGAGGAGGGCTCTTTTGAACAACTCAAAAAAATAGATTTAGACAAAAATGCCGTGGCCAAAGAGATTGTGGTGCGGGATTTGAATTCCGATGGTCCGATAGACATACTCGTCTTTTACCAGTTCACCCCGATTTCCTTTTTTCTACAGGACGATGAAGGGAATTTCCAGGATGTCGCCGGGGCCAAAGAATTTCAAAAAGGCCTGGTGCAAAAAATAGCCCCGGAGAATGTCTCCTTCGCCGATGTGGATGGGGATGGTCAGACTGAATTACTGGTAGCCCGTAAGAATTTTGCCCGCTCTTTATCACTTGATGAGAACCATTCTCTGGTGGTTGAAGAACAGTTTAACGGCAAGAGCGCAAATTCTATCATCCTTTGGACTCAGGTGGAGGACCTGGATAAAGACGGCCAAAAGGAGGTTCTGCTTCTGGACGCCTTTGCCCGAAGTCTCTGCATTTTGAAGAAAAACAAAGACAACATCTACGAGGTTACTCAGGAAATGAATGTGGGCCGGCTCGCTTTTTCCGGCGCAGAACTTGCCGACCTCAATGCCGATGGCAAAAAGGATATTCTTCTGGCTGAAGATGACCGGTTCGGCTGTATTTATACGGGAAAATCTGACCCTCAGATCAAGCTCCTGGATACCTATAAGACCTTGCTCGAGGAAGGCCATTACACCGCCATTACTTCGGGCGATGTAAACGCAGATGGCAAGTGTGACCTTGTGCTGATAGAAGGTCGCAAACATCATCTGGAGATACTAAGTGTCACGGAAAAGGGGCACTTCCGCCAGGAACTCGCCTTTCCGGTCTTCGAGATTCCGGTGGAGGAGATGGAAGCGCCCATTTTCCGACGGGAAGGCACAGCCACACCAGAGCCGCGGGAAATCGCCGTCGCCGATATGAATGGCGATGGCAAAGAAGACATCGTCGTTTTGGTGCACGATAATGTCTTAATTTATCCCCAGGAGTAGGACTTTGAGTGGCGCTTCGCATCCTGAGGATGCTTCCCTCGGCCCTGACCCGTACGGGGAAGGGCAGAATCGGAAGGGCGCTTCGCGTCCTGCCTGGCCGACCAGGGAGGGCGCGGAATTTTTTTGCGAGAAGTTAAAGGTTTCCTGGCAAGGAGCGCCTCAGGAAGGTGAGACTTTCACCTGGCGCGGCAAGGAATATGAAATTCGCACCGTTCTCACCTCCTGGCGAGAATGGCGCACACCCGCTACCGTTGCCCATAAATCCTGGCGCACCCGTCGGCATCGAAACTTCTACCATATCCGCACTCATAGCGGCGAGACCTTTGAAATCTTCCTCGACCGCACCAATAAAGCAAAACCAGAGTGGTTCCTCCGAAAAAGGCTCTCCTAACCCGCTAATTTCTATTGACAAAATGGGCATCCGCTGATATGTTTTGGATAAATCAGGCTACTCTGCAGCCAAGGATTGAAGTATTTTATGTGTTTTCTTCAATTCCGTGTTTCAGTGATTTTTTTGTGTAGTTAGTGCAGTATTTTTTCTCTGCGATTTTTTTGATTACTGAAAGCGTGCTTGCCGGCAGGGCCGTAAGGCTGCCGGGCTGAAAGGCTGTAAGATGAAGGGGATTGCCGCCATTTTGATAATTCTCTTACCCATAACCTTAATCGTTCTGGCTTTGGCGGTCAAACGCCAACCCGTGGATGAATTGGATAGACAGGGGCTGGCCCTTTTTAATTCGGGAGATTACGACGCCGCCATAAAGATGTGGCAAAAGGGCCTGGAAATTGACCCCAACTCGCTCGTCATCTTGAATAGAATTGGCGTGGCCCTCACCCAGAAAGAAGATTTCCTCGCCGCCCGGGAGACCTTCCTCAAGGCCATAGAGATAGACCCGGATTATCCTCAGAGTCACTTCAATCTCGGCCTGCTATACCTCTATATGGAAAACGAGGCTAAGGCGATCGAGGAACTCAAAGAAACCATTCGCGCGGCTTCCTGGTATCCCGAGACCCATTATCACCTGGGCCTTATCTACGAAAAGCAGGGCAAATTTGATCTGGCGGCAGAGGAATATGTGGCGGAAGTTAATGTAAATCCTAACTGCGCCGGGGCCTGGCGGCGACATTTCATCCTCAAGGAGAAGCAAGAAACCCAGCCGCGAGAGAGGGAGCCAGCCAGCCGGACTGCTGAATAGTCATAGCGTCGCCACTCCTGTGGCAACAAATAATATCTACGGAGGCTGAATAGCCGAATGGCTAAAAGGCCCTCTCGCTTCCAGCACTTCAGTACTTTCCGTATTTCCTCACCAGTTCCATAGTTCGCTCATACTGCTGGAAACTCACATTTTTGGGAACCGAGTGGTCGGAGTGATAGATATACCCCCCGCCGGGCATAGCCACCTCAAATTTCGTCTTTATCTCCTCTTCTATGGCTGATGGGTCGGGACTCGCCATCTTTCGCACATCTATCCCGCCCATAAAGGCCATTTCCTTCCCGTATTCTGGCTTGAGTTCCTTGAGGTCCATCCCGGCCTTCACCTCCAGGGGCTGGAGGCAGTTAAATCCGGCCTCAATCAGATGGGGAATTAACCCTTTAACGCAGCCGCAGGAATGCAGGATAATGGGCATATCGTGGGAATGAAAGAAGTCGCAAATCATCTTGTGCGTATCAAATAAGACCTCGCGGTAGGTCCGGGGAGAAAATAGCGAAGAGTTTCTATAACCCATATCATCGTAAAGAAAGGCCCCGTCAAACTGAAAGTCCTTCTCAATCATCATCTGGGCCATCGCCACCAGAAGTCGGGCGTGGGTCTGGAACATCTCCCGCACCCAATCAGGCTCGGTTACCATAAGCATCAGAAGTTCTTCGCTTCTTACATAATTCTGAAAAAGGTCGTAACCCACGGCGGCATTGAATGTGATGAAGTAACCCTCCTCACGAGCCCGACGAAAGTTTCGAAGCCCGCTGGCCCAATCCACCCGCGTGTAGTCAGGCTCTAAACGCTCCTTTATCTTCGCCCAGTCCTCCTTTGTTTTTATGGGCCAGTCTATAACCTCCGGCGTGGTGGAACGGTCGCGATGATTCCGCCTCATACCCCCGTAAGCCGTGGTCTCGATTATATACTCTTCGTCCTTCTCCACCGTCCTCACCGGAAACCTCGGGCTGAGGTCAGCGCCGAACCCCCAAAGTTCATAGCCAAAATATTCCCTTACCGGAATTTGCGGCGGAAGGCCTTCATTATGCCACCTGTTTATGGTTGCCGACCAGGGACTGTCCTGAATGGGCACCCGGTCCGGCTCCTTGTGCTCTAAGGCCATCCGCACCCTTTCTCGCGAAGTCATAGTCCCCTCCTTGCCTCAA